>CAYGCA010000007.1:56283-58082 GCA_964348265.1 uncultured Anaerolineaceae bacterium
GTTGAGGCGCTGGGAGCCGCCTCAGTCTACATCGTAGACGACCAGTCCTCGTACGCCGTTGGGTTGGCAGACGAACTCCGGGCTTCGCTAGAAGGGCTGGGGGTAATGGCGGTCGAGCAGGCTTCGGTCACGCAGGAAGACACCGATTTCTCGTCCTTGGCTACGACGATCGTGGGCATCAATCCGGACGTCGTCTTCTTCCCCGGTCAGATCTCCGGCCAGCTTGGCAGCCTGATCGCTACCTTGCGCCAGCAGGGTTGGGGCGGCACCTACTTCCTAGCCGATGGCGGCTTTGACATCAGTTGGGTCGACGCTGCGGGTGGCGCCGCTGAGGGAGCCTACGTCTCTTTCTTCGCTCCCGACCCGCATGATGTCCCCTCGATGGCAGACTATAATGCTCTATACGAGAGAAACTTCGGCGAGGAGTTCGGGGCTTTCGGGGGGCCTTCCGCCCTGGCCGCCCGGATTGCTTTGGAGGCAGTCAAGCGATGCCTCGACGCCGACAACCTGACGCGTGCCTGCGTGCGCGATGAAGTCGCCGCGACCAACATGGCCAGCAGCATCCTTGAAGTCCCGGTCGCCTTCGGCCCGACCGGACAGCTTGAAGGGGGCGAGTTTCGGATCTTCCAGGTCCAGAGCGGCGCGTTCGGTCTGGTCGGGCCCTAGGCCGACCCGGATGCTGTCTGAAGTCCTACCGGGTGGGAGGGATTCCTCCCTCCCACCCCTCCCTGAAGAAACGCGATGGATCCGGCCTTATCCCAATTCATACAGACAGTTATCAACGGACTGACCCTTGGCAGCGTCTACGCCCTGATCGCGCTGGGCTACTCGATGGTCTACGGGATCCTCAAGCTGCTCAATTTTGCCCACGGCGACGTCTATATGGTTGGCTCCTACATCGGCTACGCCGGTCTCGTCCTGCTCCTGCCCCTGGCGGGCGGGCCACTCCCCGTTTGGCTCATTATCCTGGTCATGATCCTGATGGCGATGTCCGGTTCGGCCGTGCTGGGCGCGGCGATTGAGAGATTCGCCTATCGTCCCCTGCGAAACGCCCCTCGACTGGCGCCCCTCATCAGCGCCCTGGGCGTGTCGTTTTTCCTTCAGAACCTGGTCCAATTGGTGATCAGCCCCAGGCCCCTGAGCTATGGCAGCGGCACGCTCATTGCGGTCGAGTCCAATCTCGTCCTGGGCGCGGTGCGCATTCACTCTTCACGCGTTCTGGTCATCGCCACCACGCTCATCCTTATGATGGCGCTCACCTATTTTGTGCGACGCACCAAGCTGGGCCGGGCCATGCGGGCCGTGGCCATCGATACTGATGCGGCGGCAATGATGGGGGTCGACGTCAACCGAGTGGTCCTTGTCACATTCCTGATCGGCTCAGCGCTGGCCGGGGCAGCCGGCGTTCTCGTGGGAATCGTGTTTTTCACCATTCGCCATACGATGGGTTTCATCGCCGGCCTGAAGGGTTTCACGGCGTCTGTTGTAGGTGGGATCGGCAACATCCCTGGCGCGGTGTTCGGCGGCCTGCTCATTGGTATGGCGGAGGCCTTCGCCAGCGTGTACATCTCAGTCACCTTCAAAGATGCTGTCGCTTTCGTTATCTTGGTGCTGGCGCTGCTTATTAGGCCGAGTGGCTTGTTGGGACGCGCCGTAGAGCAGAAGGTTTGACGAATGCCGGCTGAGAGATCTCCAGACGCTACAATCGAGAATTCGGGAGAGCGCAACGGGGCCAAGATCGGCACCGACGAATGGGTCATCCAGGTCGATGAGAGGCGCAGAAAACCGTCCGGTCTGTC
>CAYGCA010000007.1:58092-59449 GCA_964348265.1 uncultured Anaerolineaceae bacterium
GGAGGAGATCGAAGAGCTCGAGGCCACCCGCTTGCCCCTCAATCTCCTCGGCACGGCCGCGGCGACCCCTCAGGAGAGCTCCTGGGCCGCTGGGAGGCCATCCCGCTTTACGGCCGATTGGTCCTCTTGTGGATCATGATGGTTTTGGTCCCCTTGCTGTCCGACTTCAATCCCGTGATCATGCGGCCGGGGACCACATTCCTCGCCTTCGCCATCCTGGCCATAGGTCTGACCGTAGTTGTCGGGTACGCGGGGCTGCTGGACCTTGGCTACAGCGCCTTTTTCGGCATTGCCGGCTATGCCTACGCCTACGTTTCATCAGACTTCATTCGGGACGGAGTTCACGTTCCCTCCCTCATAAGCATCCCCCTGATCATCGCCCTCACAGCCCTCGTCGGCTGGCTTTTGGGGTCGGCCTCTCTGCGCTTGAAGGGCGACTACCTGGCCATCGTAACCCTGGGATTCGGCCTTCTGCTCGTACGACTTGCGCTAACCCTCACCCGGGTGAATCTGCCCTGGCTGGATCGGTCGGTCGACTTGACCCGCGGGCCGAACGGAATCAATCTCCTGGACGACATATCCCTGTTTGGATTCACCTTTGAATCAACCGAGCAGTACTACTACCTGTTTCTGACCCTGCTGCTCGTAGTCTATGTCCTAGTCCATCGCCTGCGAAATTCTCGACTGGGGCGCGCCTGGCGCGCGATGCGCGAGGACGAACTGGGGGCGGAGGTCATGGGGATGCCTACTCGTCGTCTGAAACTGATGGCCTTCGCCATCGGCGCCGGAATCGCCGCCATCCCCGGAACCGTGTTTGCCGCCTGGCAGGGGAACGTGGTTCCAAATCGATACGACGTGCCCTTGCTAATTAACCTGTACGCGATGATCGTGCTCGGTGGTCTGGGCAGCTTGCCGGGCGCTCTCTTTGGCGCCTTTGTGTTCACCGCCCTCCCTGAAGTGCTGCGCAACCCCATTTGGGCTGGCTTCCTTTTCTACGGCGGAGGCCTGCTGGGGCTTGCGCTGGGACTTCGGCCCTGGCGGCGCCTGCCACTAATTCTTGGCGGAACGATCTTGGGGGGATGGCTGGTGAATCTGGCGGCAAATGCATTCCTACCCGGGTTGGATGCCGGGCTCCCTGCACTTCAAGGATCTGCCTTCAATCAACTGGTCCAGGAGTGGCTTGTCATTCCGGAAAGCTACTCGATCGTTGGGAACGTGGCTATCATCCTTGGCCTTGGGTTGCTGTTCTTGGCTTTCTACGTTGGTGATCCTTGGCGCTCCCTCCTGCTCGGTCTTGTGATCTACACCCTTGCCTTTGCCTGGGAGACGAGACTCGCCACGGAAGCCTCTGTTACCC
>CAYGCA010000007.1:59459-59695 GCA_964348265.1 uncultured Anaerolineaceae bacterium
CGATTGTGTAGGGACCATGCCGCTACTGGAAGTCGACCGCATCAGCAAACACTTTGGCGGCCTTCAGGTCGTAAACAAGCTCACCTTCGAAATCGAAGCTGGCGAGATTCTCAGTGTTATCGGGCCGAACGGAGCCGGCAAGACCACGGTGCTCAACTTGTTGACAGGCGTCAACAGGATTGACAGCGGCGACATCCGCTTTGACGGAGAGTCGATCGTCGGCCTGCCGGGTCACG
>CAYGCA010000008.1:0-822 GCA_964348265.1 uncultured Anaerolineaceae bacterium
AGCTGGAGGTGCAGCGTTTCATATAATCAGAAAGAAAAGGACTGCGGGGCAAGCGTCCATCCCGGCCGTATCGATTCGCAACGGGACGGGCGCAGGTCCTTGTTTCCCGAACAGACGATCGTTAGGGGCTGGTGGCTACCTCTAGGTATAGGTGAACGCCACCCGGATCGAGCCTGTAGTCTTGTCTTTGGCAGTAGCGATGGCCCGGCTATAGTCCTCAAAGGGGAACCGGTGAGTGATCAGCCCTGCATGGGACAGGATCCCCTCCTGCATCATCTCGATCACGAGATCAAATGTATGAACCCTTCGACCGCGCCAGTTTTCGACCCCAAAAGTAGTTGATCCGATCAGATCGACCTCCTGATACCAGATCGGGCTGACGTCCAGGGCATTCTCCTCGACGGTGAGGCCAACGATCACCACCGCCCCGCTTGCTCTCGCCCAACGCAGAGCATCATAGATCGCATCGCGGCTACCGGCGCAAATATAGCTGACTTCAAATCCGCCCAAGAACCAGCCGCGGTTCAGCGGCGCCCGGTAGTACTTGGAGTCATTTATGCGTGCAACTTCTTCATAGAGGTTGCCGCCCGTGATCACCTCGTCGGCCCCTAGGTCCTGAGCGGCCTGCACCTGGTGTGGGTGGCGAGCAATGACCGTCAGGTGACAGTCCGGCTCAACGATCTTGACCATCTGCGTCGTGAGCAGGCCAATGATGCCGGCCCCAAGTACCAGAACGTGCTCGTTGGCCTGCGGAGGGCGGCGCAAAACCGCATGGAGCGCAACCGCAGATGGCTCAATCAGCGAGGCCTGGTCATCGTTCAG
>CAYGCA010000008.1:832-8382 GCA_964348265.1 uncultured Anaerolineaceae bacterium
CAGTAGATGAATGATTCCTGGAATCTGTCGACGACCATGTGATAGTCGACGCCGCGGTTCGCGAATACGATGTCGAGATGCTGGTCATCGTTCAGGTCGGCCGGCACCGGCCAGACTTCCGTTTGGTGAGCTGTGTAGCCGTCGCCCCATCCGCCACCGACACCCATCGGACCCAGCCCGAGAGACGCGTTCTCACAGAGGCGCTGCTGTCCGTTTGCGCAGAAACTGCATGGCGGGTCAATCTCCTGGACGTCGCAGTTTGTTCCTTGGAAGCGGGATTCCATCACGACGCGATCACCAACCTTGAATCGGCTGACCTCCGAGCCCACCTCGACGACATCACTTACGACCTCATGGCCCAGATAGAAACGCGACACGCCCGGCAGGGCCAGCGGAGCGATCGATACATCCACATCGAGGAATAGCATCAGAAGATCCGTAGCGCACACCCCGCACTGCCTGTTGCGAACACGCAGCCAGCGGGGCCCCGGGAGCTCCGGATCCGGCTCATCAAGCAACTGCACGTGGGACAGCGGGCTCCAAACCACGCCCGGCCAGACACGCTTCAAGCCCTTCACAGCTAGCATCCGGGGTATGACCTTATCAACAGAGATCGCACGCATTAAGACCTCATTTCACTCCATTTCACATGCCCGCTCGAAGGCACCTGGTCTGACTCACCAGGAGCAATATAGTCGGCCATTTTGCCACTCGCTCCAGAAGCGATCCCCGGCCTACGTTAGGTCTTTCGTGCCGCGGTTCGCTTTGTGGCAGTCCCGGTCTGTGCCGCGCTGCGGAGCAGATTCCATCGCAGTCGTGGAGACCATACTCTCCCGGTACGGCCGGCTGAATATGATGAACTCTCCCCCAGACGACCCGGTATCGTCTTCTCCAGAAGCAAATCTTGCTCGAGCATCAAGTTCGTTCTGATCCATCGAAGGTAGCCAGAAGAGCCTCATTTCAACGACCAGGCTGGCGCGCGACCGGTGGGCGAAGGAATTCTCAAGACGAGACATGCAGCGACGCCCTTACATCGCTGCAGCGTTCACAGTGAATCTTCGTACAGAGCAGAGCCCGCGGATCTTCACGGATCCAACCAACCGCAAGATGCACTAAGTCACGTACCGGAACCGTCTCAACTATAGCCTGACCCAGTCGAGCACGTTTGGCCAGACCCTTCAACCTGGGGCCTATCATCTGGAAGCCGTCTGAGCAGCCGGGCCAACCCGGACACTCCACAATGCCTTGCGGAGTGAGCGCCCAACGGACGAACTGTTTCCGTCCTGCCATTCTTTCGGCAAAATGCAGACTCGTGTTCTTGGTGTGATCGACACCGAGCAACAGGACGTCGCCATCCCTCTCACCCAGCCAGCCTATTGGACTGAGAGGCTCCTCGAGGCTCTGTGCGCTCAGTCCCTCCTCGGCGTTCACACCTGCGAATGAGAGGATCGGATGTAGCGAACGCGTCGATTCAGGTTGGCGACGCAAGGTTTCGGCGACTATTCCCATCAACTTGTCAGCCGCCATGTCGGGGTGCCAGAACTCGGCCCGAGAACTCTGGTCCCCGCTCAATCCGTAGTCGAGCCCATTATTTGGCGGCCCCACGGGCGGAATGATCATCGTGCGGTAGGTGAAGGTGGGAAGTATGACTGTCTCGAAGCTCGAAAGCAGGGCCCCGACTATCGTGTCCGCTCCCCCAGCCACCGGCCCGAACGCCGAGAGTGAGGCATGAACGATCACTCGACTGCGTGGACCAAGGTCGAGCGTTCGAAAGATTGTCACGAAGTCACGATAGGTGACCATACGCGGGGCCGCGGTCAGGCGCCTCTCGCCCCCCTCGGAAGGGGACATCTGCCTTCAGGTGCTGGCTACATCCCCTTCCACACCGGCGGACGTTTCTCTATGAAAGCTCGCATCCCCTCTTTCTGATCCTCCGAGCCGAACAAGAAATAGAAAGTACGCCGCTCGTCAGCTATGCCGTCTGAGAGGTAAGTCTCGAAAGAATGATTCACCATTTCTTTCCCCATCCGAACCCCCAAAGGTGCACGGACCGCGATCTCGTTCGCGAGTTCTAAAGCAGCCTCAAGGTAAAGTTCAATCGGTTTGACTGAACTGACAAGGCCGAACTGCCAAGCCTCTTCCGCCGTGAGATGGCGATTGTTGAGCACCATCTCCATGGCGATCGACTTGCCCACCGCTCGAGTCAGGCGCTGGGTGCCGCCAGCGCCAGGGATCACGCCGATATTTATCTCTGGCTGTCCGAAGCGGGCGCTTTCGGAGGCTATGATCATATCACAGGCCATCGCCAGTTCGTTGCCGCCGCCCAAACACCATCCTGAAACGGCAGCAATGATTGGGATCTTGACCTTGCGAAACCGATCCCAATAGGAGATGCGGTCGAGGAGCAACATATCGACGGCGGAAGCCTCGGCCATCTCCTTGATGTCGGCACCAGCGGCAAAGGCGCGGTCATCGCCCGTCACCACGATGGCCCCGATTTCGGGATCGGCGTCGAAGGCCTCCATCGCATCCACCATCTCTCGCATAAGGGCATTATTGAGCGCGTTTAAGGCCTCTGGACGATTGAGCCGGATCAGGCCCGATCGTTCGTGTACTTCTGTCTTGATGATCGCATAGGTCATAGGTGCCTCCACAACACAAAGCTCTGTATCTTGTACAAGTTCTGAGCCATTCAGGCCGGGGCTCGCCCGCCTTTCAACGGGTTTAAATGGTCGGCGGTGTGAGCAACGGCGTGCTCCGCCCAGCACTCCGGCATATGTACACCCCCTGCAGGATGTAGACCGACTCGACTCCAGCTACCAGAAGTGGCTTTGTGGATCACTGGCAAACTTTCCTGACCGAGAGATTCCAAGCGCCCCAGCATCGATCGGAGGGGCTGCGAAGGATCGTATTCTGCTTCCATCCACGCGACCTCATCCCGGTTACCCAGCACAGGCCTGCCCAGGGTTGAGATCAGCCTGATCCGGGGAACAAAGGCGTCTCTCACCGCAGGCCGGACGTAAGCTAGGACCTTGTAGGGGGACCCCCTCCAGGTTCTAAAGGTGCCTCCAACCAGTCGTGATCGAAACCTCGAATGCCAGGCCGCATCGTTCGCGGCTGGGGTTCGCATTGGAGGACGAGGCCCTGCCAATACAGCAGAAGTTCCTCCATTCTCGCGCCCACGCCCACTGACCGACCCACTGAGCGATTGCCAAGGAGACCCGTCTCATAGCCCGCAACTGACCAGATGTCCCTAATCGGTGCTCAAGCTGCCTCCAAGCGGTTTCGAAGTTTCTCGATGTGCTCGGTGTGATCCCGCTCGTGCCACAGAGCTCGACGCAGGACCTTGCGTGCCGACCATATCTCGCCTGAACGCATGGCGATCCCGGTCTTTCTAGCCAGCCCTCGAAGATTCCTAAGTAAGTGCTCGCGCTTTCTCCTCAAGCGGTCGAAAGGATCTTCGGGAGGCGCCTCCCAGGAGAGAGCCAAGTCCATGCGGTCCAGGTACCACCATTCAGCGTTGGCCACATGCTTCAAGATGCCGGCAATCGGCCACCGCTCGCCAGGTAGTTCGGCCTGCATAACACTCGTCGAGAGATCCCCGGCAATAGCCAAAAGGTCGGCGCGGCTGGCCGCCAGCAGCTGCTCAAATCTGGGCAGCTCCTCCTGGCGGAGTGGATGGCGATCAGTCGCAAAGAAAGCATTGACCTCATATTTGGGCTCGTAGCTCCAGGCACGTATGATCTCATTCACAGCTGTCCCTTGTGAGGTATCTGGCGAGGGGAGATCATGAAGCTCACACCAGGCCAGGTACCTATTCACCGCGCCTGGAACAGCTTCGATGGCCGCTTTCTGGTCTGAGTTCGACGCAAAGCAGACTGGCAAATCGGAGACATGAGCGATCCAGCGGGCTTCCAATTCCTCGACACACACGAGGTGGGTCATCTCAGGACATGACCTTTCCTCCGTCAACATTAATCGCCTGGCCGGTGATGTAGGCAGCGCCATCGGTACACAGGAAGAGCACCAGGCTGGTAACGTCTTCGGGAAGACCCAGTCGACCCTGGGGAATATCAGCCAGCCACCGGGTGAGCACAGCTTCGTTCCGGCGCAGGGTGGCAGTCATTTCAGTCTCAATGACACCCGGGCAGACGGCATTGACACGGATGTGATATTCCGCCAGTTCGCGAGCAGCTTCCCGCGTCAGCCCAATGAGGCCCATCTTGCTGGCGACGTAGGCTGAGCGGTCTTTCAAGCCGTGAGCCCTCCCTGCGATCGAGGCGATGTTGACGATTGCACCCCCCTGGCCTTGTTCAACCATCAGGCGTCCAACGGACTGCATAAGCAGAAAAGGTCCTTTCAGGTTCACCCCCAAGGTGCGGTCCCAATCCGCTTCGGTCAATTGGAGCAGACTGGCGTGTGGTTCGACTCCGGCGTTGTTGACCAACACATCGATACGACCGAAGACCCCCAACACCTGGTCAGCGATCCTGGAAACAGACATCCGGTCTGCCACATCGCCGGCGAAAGCCCTGGCCACGCCCCCGGCTGCCGTTATCGCCTCAATCGTTTGCGCCAGGTTATCCCGTGAAAGATCATTGGCGGCGATCCGCGCGCCCCGATCAGCGAAGGCTTTAGCTACAGCCTCACCGATTCCACGAGCGGCGCCGGTGACCACAACGACTTTGTCTTCGAAATCCCTCATCTTCACCCCGTTTGGCAGACTGCGGCTTCGCCTCCGACTCGGAGGGCATTGACCTCGATGCCGAGATAGTTAGTGGGATCCAGCGTGTTCCCAATGTCCAACTCGTTCTCGAAGTTACCCTGTCCGTCGTCTAGTACGATAGAGAAGTGGAGGTGAATCCCGGTTGGATTGTTCGGGTCACCCGAATAATTGCCTTGGTAGCCCAGCAACGTGCCAGCGGGGACGAATTCCTCGCTTGTGCCTGGAGGGAAGTCGGGGTCGATAAACGAGTTCCCGTCTGCATCCGCCAAGTGTGTGTAATAAGTCCAGATTTGGCGATCCGGCTGGAGCGGGTCGATTGGATGGCGGATTATGACCGCCGACCGCCAGTCCGCTGCCCGCGTAAGGTAGCCGTCATAGGCCGCGACAACCGGCGTCACGCCCAATCGATCTGGTCCCTGGGGGCTGAAGATATCAAGCCCCTGGTGGGCACGACCAGGTCCAAACGAGTCGCCCCCAAAAAAGCCAATGTAGCCATCGGTCGGGACCAGGAAGGGCGCCTGGCCGCAACGTTGGCCAACACGGACCGTCCAGTGTTTGAATCGCTCTGGATCAGACCAGTACCGGCGAAGACGCCCAAGTCGATCCATCGCAGGGCTTGTCCGGCGGTAGAGCAGAAAGCCGCCCACCAAGCTGACGACAAAAAGAATCGAAGCCGCCAACCCAATGGGCCGCCCTAGCTTCCTCACGGTCGAGCCACGGCGTTCAAGCCTCATTCACGCGCCTCGCCCCCTGGAGCCCGCAGATCAAGCTGGATGGCCTGAGTCACTCGCAAGATCTCACTGGGAGCGAGGCGCAGAAGGGCATCGATCGCTCCTCCGCCAGCGAAAACCTCATCCCATGCCAGCACACGGCGATCGACGATCGTGGGCAGGCTACCCAAATGGCCAAACGGGGGAACAGCACCCACCGGATAACCGGTGATCTTGAGCACCGCCTCGGCGTCGGCCAACTTTACCCGCTTCCGCCCGACGTTGAAGTGCACCGCCAACGGCCTTCGATCGACCGGATCGGGACCGCAGGCAATTGCTACCACAGGTTCTTTCTGGATCAGGAAGAGCAGCGACTTGACAATTTGCCCGGGCCTCGCACCGACGGCGCGCGCGGCCGCCTCGACGGTCGGGGTCTCTACCGGCAAAGAGACTACTTCAGCCAGGATTTGATTGCGCTGGATGAATCGCGCCAGATCGGAGGAATCAAGCATTGAGCCCCATCCAGGACTTCACTCTGAAGTCTTCAATTCCCAGCCCCTGGGAGTATGCTTCGAGAATCGAGGACTCAGAATCATGACCGTAGGATCAGCTTAGGTTTCCCAACGGCGGCTGGATTAGACTCTTTCCTCTTCCAGATGTTCGGCGAAGCAGAGCGCTGCATATCCCCCTGCAAAGGACATAAGGGCGTCTCCAGCCGCCTGGCCTTCGGGCGAGGCTAGAGCCCGTCGCAAAGCGTCTTCGTTATCGAAGTAGAACTCGTGCATCAGGTGAAGATCAACTTTCCCGCCTTGGCTCCCATGAACCCGGCTCACCGCCACGCGGCGCAATCCGGGCATCCTTTCCGCAAGGGGAACGAATCTCCCACTCCAGTAGTCCTCGAAGTCCCCTAGGTTAGAGGGACGGCCGAAGAGCACCATGAGTTTATGCATGGTCAACTCCCAGTGGTTCAATGAGTTCGTGTTGGGGCGGGGTTTGTAAGGTGTTTGTAGGGCGTTTTGACCCCATCGACCTATTGAATCTCAAAGGCCCAATCCTATACTGAGGGTGTGATTTCATCTGGAAGAGCCTGCATTCATTCTATTCGGGAGCATTCATGCCTTATTTTCCCTACCGCGGCCAGGGCTTGGTGGAGTATGCTCTGATCATGGTCCTCGTCGGGCTTGCGGTGATTGTGATCATGGCCCTCTTTGGCACCGGCGTCGGGAACATGTTTAGCAACATCATCGCCAACTTCTAGGTGCGCCACACGAATCCCGCCGAAGACCTCACCCCACGAAGGAGGATTCAAGCGTGGCATTAGGTCGAGACGGTCCAAGCGGCAGGTAGCTGCCGATGATTTCGGCGATCTCCAGCGCAGCGGTCGGGCGTGAGATTCGACGGCACCATTCAGTGGCCGCTTTCAGCTCGTCGGGGTGCCTAAGCCAGTCTTGGACAGCCGCCGCAGCTCGCTCCGGGCCTGGGGCCCACACACCGACACCCTCCTCAACCAGGTAGTCGACGTTTCCCTCTTCCTGCCCAGACAAACGGCTATACAGAACCATTGGCAACCCGCTGAGGAGAGCTTCGCTGATAGTGCCAGAACCCGCTTTTGTCACCAACAGCGTAGCCGCCTCCATCATTTCCGCCATACGCGTCTCAAATCCGTACACAAACGTAGGCACCCGCCATTGAGCGGCCTCCAGCCGCTTGCGCAGACGTTGATTGCGACCCGTAACGACCACCAGGCAATATCCTTCAGCCCTATGATTGATGGCTCGCGCCGTTTCGTAGATCGGCCCCATGCCTTCGCCGCCGCCCACCAGCAACACGACAGGCATATCGAGCGGCCAGCCCAACTCGGCCCGAAGCTGTTCAGGATCACCCGTCGGCCTGCAGAACTTCCTCCCCACAGGAAAACCGACCACCCGCACCTGCTCACGGCTGAGACCGCATTCCAGGGCCCGATCCCGGGCCTTCTCCGTCGGCACTATGCATAAGTCGACGCGTCGGTCATACCAGAACGCGTGGGTGCTTACAAGGTCTGTAACCACGGTCAGGAACGGCGGCGTCTTAGGCCCTAAGCCTCGGATCACCGGCGAGATAGCCAGCGGATG
>CAYGCA010000008.1:8392-10209 GCA_964348265.1 uncultured Anaerolineaceae bacterium
CGCCCGTGGGCATCCACGTCGCCAAAAGTTGCGCGAGCGTCGACCAGTCGTGGGATTCGGTCGCGCCTCTCTCCGGGCGAGATAGCCAGCGGATGGACCGAGACCACGACGTCCGCCGGTTGTTCGCTTACCATCCGGCGGATGTGCCTGCGCACATAGGGCCATGAAGCGAGCGAAATCGCCTGCGCTCTCCGACGGCTATCCAAGAGGCGATACCCGAGTCCCCACACCCCCGGCAGGCGAACTATCCCCGGGTACATTTGAGGCGCAAGCCGGATGGGAAGCGGGGAATAGCTCTTGAGGACGTCGACGAGCATAAACTCACAGCGGTCGGCGTAGCGCGCCGCGACGGCCTCAAGGATCGCTTCCGCCGCGCTGCGGTGACCGCCGCCCGTATCGGAAAAGAGCAACAGGAGCCGCACCTGCTTAGGCATTAGAAGATGGAGTTTCGTCCGCCTGGACGTATCCCTTCATCCTTCGGGCTAGATCACGTCTTGAGAGCAAGATCACCCGGCCGCACCCCAAACATTTCAGCCGAATATCGGCGCCAAGACGGATGACCCTCCAGTCTGTGTTTCCGCAGGGATGGGGTTTCCGCAAACGAACGATGCTTTCCATTCTGAGCTCGGGCAGCATCGAGGCCTCTCCTCCCAAACCGCTTACAACGGCGGATTATACCATTCGAGGATCTCCCCCCCACCCAATGGTATAATCCCCGCACGATGTTGGGAATGTCCTTGCCTCTTCTGATTTCAAGAGTGGTCACTCTGGTGATCGCGTTCACCATCCATGAGTTTGCCCATGCCTGGAGCGCGGACCAACTTGGTGATGATACGCCGCGCATTAATGGGCGACTGAGCCTGAACCCGTTGGTTCACCTGGACCTAGTTGGTTCATTGGCCCTCATCATCGCCGGCTTCGGATGGGCCAGGCCAGTGCCGATCAATCCCTACGCTCTGACGCGACGAACTCCGGCAGGGACGATGCTGGTGGCGGCCGCTGGACCTATCTCAAACCTTCTGCTGGCGATCCTGGCATCCATTCCATTCCAAATGGGTCTCCTCTCGCCATCGCTGGCAAGCGGACGCATCCTGCCTTCTGCATCGACCTTCTTAAGCCAGTTCATTTTTATCAATTTGATCCTTCTTCTGTTCAACCTCATACCGATCTTCCCGCTTGACGGCGAAAAAGTGCTCGAGTATTTCCTGCCACCCTCCGGTCAGGAGACGCTCTATCGCATGCGACCCTACGGCCCGATGATCCTCCTGGCTTTAGTGTTCTTGGGACCCTACCTGGGCCTTCCACTCCTTCATTGGCTGGTATTCCTGCCAGCCGACACACTCCATGGACTTCTGATCTAGATGGGAGCCTCGTATCGGGTATCCCAATTCGTGCTAGCGTTGATCGACAGTCCTACCTCCAGCGACCTTGAGTTGGCCCAGGTCTATCTCACTCCGACATTGTTTCGCCTCTTCAAAGACATGAGCAGAGCTGAACAGGCCCACGGTCTGCGTGTCCTCCGAACCCTGCTTAAGGAAGGCGAAAACCATCCCGACCTGCTGGCAGCCGCCCTCCTTCATGACGTCGGCAAGAGCCGGGCGCGGCTTCGCCTCTGGGAGCGTGTGTGGGTGACCTTGTCAGGCCCCCTGGTTCGGTCGACGAAGTGGCCCAGAGATCCAGGCAAGGCAAAGGGCTGGCAGCGTCCCCTTATCGTGGCAAACTGGCATCCAGAATGGGGTGCCGAGATGGTCCGCGAAGCCGGCGGCTCCGACGTCCTACAGCGATTGATTCAGTGCCACCAGCAAGGCGTACCCGAG
>CAYGCA010000008.1:10219-14194 GCA_964348265.1 uncultured Anaerolineaceae bacterium
CGGTCTGCCAGTGTCCCGCCGACGAGAGCCAGCAGGGCGCCGGGCAGGGTCTGGCTCGGCTGCTATCCGCGCTGCAGGCGGCGGATAGCAAGAACTGAGGTGAGCTTAACTCCATGGAGATTCTGATCATCGGCCTAGATCGCGTCGGCGCTTCTATCGGCCTAGCGCTCGGCCAGGCCGAACTCGAGGTCACAAGGACAGGCTACGATGAAAACAAATCCCTGGCGCTTGCTGCACGCCAGATTCATGCCATCGACCAGCGAGCGTCCAATTTAGCGCGTGCAGCCCGATCTGCGCCCTTGATCGTCCTGAATGTAATGCCGCCCCTGGCGACGGATTACCTCCGGGACCTTGCGCGACAGCTCGAGCCCGGCACAGTTATTCTCGATACAGCCTGTCCCAAGAGGCGGACTATAGCCTGGGCCCATGAGCTTCTCGGGGTAGAGGTGCACTACATGGGGGCTACACCCATTGGATGTCCAAATTCTCTCGACTTCGATACCTGGAGCGGTGATGAAACCCCCCGAGCGGACTTGTTTCAGGGTGGCCTGCTGGCGCTGGTAGCCTCCCCCAGAGCACCCATGGATGCGGTTAACGTAGCTATCGCCTTCGGTGAGGCGCTCGGCGCCTCACCGTTCTTCCTCGACGGCGCCGAAATGGATTCGATGGCCGCAGCCGTCGTAGACCTACCAAAGCTCTTGGGCCTAGCGCTGATGACGTTGGCCTCGGAAGAGCCAAACTGGCGAGACATTCAAAAGGTCGCCGACCGATCCTTTGCCCTGGCAACGCTCACCGCTGCGGAGGCACAGCCCGAGGTGCTTGCCTCCGAACTCATCCTGAATCAAGACTATGTGCTTCTCCGGCTGAACTCACTCCTTGAGAAACTGCGACAGGTTCGCGCTCACCTGGAAGAAGGGGACTCGGAAGCGCTGTCGAGGAATCTGGGAGGCGCCGTGGCGGCTCGCCAGGCCTGGTTGGACGCCCGCCAGCGAGGGGACTGGCAAGAGCAGGCTGTGCCCAGCACCAAGTTCTCCAGGCGAGGCATTCTGGATTTCCTGCTCAATCTGAGAGGCCCTGAAGATAAGCGATAGAGTCTCGGCTCGCCAGCTTGCCCCTCAAATGGACTCCATGCATCGATCCCTCCGATTCCAAACCAACGCCCAGTGAGCCTAGACGACCTCTTGCTTATGCCGGAGCAGCGGAAGGAAAGGGAGGCGCTGCCCGTTCTAGGGAAGCTGATCGAGCGCTACTCGGTGGAAACCCCGTTTGCCTCCCAAACCGTCATCTTCGGGCACATTCTGGTCCGAAACGCGCTAGTGATGGTGGAGGCCCTCAGGCGCGGCGGCGCCGAAGTGATTCTCTGCGACGCTCATCCCAGCCCTGCAGATACTGCGGTGCGAGCGGCGGCGGCAAGGCACAGGGTACCCATCCTGGCGATCGATAAGGCCGTCCAGGCCGGTGATCTCTACCTCGACGTCGGATCCGTGCTCGGACGAAGACGGACTCCCCGCGCCGCGGCCGAAGTCACACGCACTGGCATACTTCACTACGAGAAAATCGACTGTCCTGTAGTAAGCGCAGATGATTGTCAAAGCAAGTACATAGAGGGATTCTTCGGCACCGGCGACGGATTCGTCCGCGCTTGGCAGAAGGTGCGGCCCGACGATCCCCTTGAAGGAAAGTGGGTGGTTCAGTTTGGTTACGGTAAGATTGGGCGCGGTATAGCTCACCAGACACAGAAGGCTGGGATGCAGGTCACGGTTGTGGATCTCGAGGCGGCCGCCTGCGCCCAGGCGGAAGCTGAGGGTTTTCCGGCAGTTAAGACCGCAGCCAGGACGGCGTTGAAGCGGGCCTTAGCCCAAGCAGAGGTGGTGATCGCTGTAACAGGGATTCCAGGGGTCCTTGGCCAGGGGATTCTCCCCGGTTGGATCCGCGCCAACCGACCTGTGCTCGTAAACCTCGGCGCTGAAGATGAATTCGGGCCCGCCTTTGGGGAAGATGAGATTCTCGGCGGGCGTTCCATTCCGCTCAATTTCCATCTGCCTCAGCCTACACGCAACCGGTACGTCGACCCGGTTCTCGCGGCCCACCTACTAGCTCTCGAGGCGTTCCTGGGTCAACCGCATGCCTATCCGGCTGGCGTTCACCCGTTGCCGCCCGAACTGGACCACTGGGTGAAACACACCTGGCGCACTGCCTGGCCCGAGGAGGACCTCACTGGAATCGGGGATCTAATCGGACTGGATTGACTTCACCCAGACGTGAGCTGGCGGGGACGTTAACTCCGCCTGAGACGGGCATTGCGTCCAGACGCCCTTCTCCTGGGGAATGTCGGGGTTGGAGCCACCGTCCTTGCCGCGTATAATCCTTCCCGTGCCCGAACATTTCTGTTACATGCTTGAGTGCGTTGACGACACTTACTATACTGGCTGGACGACTGATCCCGAACGAAGGCTACGCCAGCATAACGCCGGTTCTGGGGCTCGCTACACCCGCGCTCGTCGTCCGCTGCGACTGGTTTATCTCGAAAGGCTGCCGGACCGCAGCACCGCGATGCGCCGCGAGAAAGCCCTGAAGACTCTCTCACGTGAGCGCAAACAGGCGCTCATCCGAGCACACGCTGCCGAGGTCAAAAGACTCAGCAGGAGATGAAGGACGCTCCGATGGTCGAGGCAGATAAGACCCGCTGGATCGAAGAGCAAATGGATGAGCTACGTCAGTCCGGCCTATTCACGCACATCCGCACCCTGAGCTCCCCACAAGGCGCCTGGCTGACCGTCGATGGGCAGAAGGTGCTCAATTTCTGCTCCAACAATTATCTTGGGCTGGCCAACCATCCTCATCTGGTGGAGGCTGCCAAGGAAGCCGTCGACAAGTATGGCGTGGGTCCCGCGGCCGTAAGGACGATTGCCGGCACAATGGATTTACACGTTGAGTTGGAGCGGCGACTGGCGGCCTTCAAGGGGGTTGAGGCTGCAGTTACCTTCCAGTCGGGCTTCAACGCCAATTTGGGCGCCATCCCATCCCTGGCAGGCAAGGAGGACATGATCCTCTCGGACGAACTCAACCACGCCAGCATCATCGACGGCAGCCGTCTGTCGAGGGCGAGAATTGTCCGTTATGCGCATTGTGATGTCGCCGACCTGGAGCGCCGGATCACGGAGAACCGGGACTCAGGCTATCGACGTTCTCTGATCATCACCGACGGGGTGTTCAGCATGGACGGAGACGTTGCTCCCCTCGATAGGATCTGTGCGATCGCCCAGGCCCACAACTGCCTGCTCATGGTCGATGACGCCCACGGCGAAGGGGTCCTCGGCAGAGGCGGCCGGGGCATCGTCGACCACTACGATCTGCACGGCAAGGTCGATATTGAAATTGGTACCCTCTCAAAGGCTTTCGGCGTCGTCGGCGGCGTCGTCGCCGGCAGCCAGACGATCGTCGACTGGCTTCGCCAGCGCGGCCGTCCGTTCCTGTTCTCCTCGGCGATGACTGTCCCCGACGTAGCCGCCTGTTTGGCTGCACTGGATTTGCTGGAGGAATCCACCGAACTGGTCGATCGACTATGGGGCAACACCGAGGTGTTCAAGCGCGAAATGGCGGCCCTCGGCTTCGATACCGGTGTGAGCACCACGCCGATCACCCCGGTGATGCTGGGCGAGGCTCCCCTGGCCCAAGAATTCAGCCGGCGGCTGTTTGCGAAGGGCGTGTTTGCCATGGCGATCGGTTTTCCGACCGTTCCTCGCGGCACAGCTCGGCTGCGGGTCATGATTTCCGCAGCCCACTCCCAAGAAGATTTGGACAAGGGGGTTTCAGCCTTTGCTGAAGTCGGCCGAGAACTCAGCGTTATCTAAGCCAAACCGAGAGGGAAGCTGGGTGCCAGCGGAGTCCATACACCCCCCAGAGGCTGGGCGCTTGATCAGGGGCCTTCTCAGCTCCAGGAGTGCGAGGTCTTAAGCGGTGAATGGGTCGTAG
>CAYGCA010000008.1:14204-14426 GCA_964348265.1 uncultured Anaerolineaceae bacterium
GCAGGGTTCCCGCCCATACACAGGCTGGCTTTTCAACCAGATTGCACTCTATCCCGCGTACGCACCTGTGACCGAGGATGCGAGGTGGTTGGTCCGGGAGCATCTCTGCTGGATAGACTACTTTGGCCTCCAGCATCACCTCTTCACCGACCCTCTCACAGTAGACTCGCCTAATCGGCTTCCAAGCGATGCGCTCCATTCTCCACCTCACTTGAGTATCCC
>CAYGCA010000008.1:14502-24019 GCA_964348265.1 uncultured Anaerolineaceae bacterium
TTGCTACAAGAAAGCCCTGACCTTGTTGCGGCGTTGAAAGGCGATCGGCGATGAAACGGCAGTGTTCGATCGGTCAGGGCCAGACGATTATACCTCATTTTGTGAAAAGCGTCACGGACAGTTTGAAGACCGTCCCGCCCGGGGGTCGCACTCCGCCCCTCCCGGCAGATCAAGAGGCCAGATGGAAAGCAGCAGACTTCAGAATAGCTTGGCGTGGTACTCGGACGAACGCCCTGCTTCCGTTTTCGCCGGGGCATTGTCCCGTCTCAACAGGGGTCAGGCAAACGGCTGCTGCACTGGAGGGGGCTAGAACTGAAAGCGATTACGCAGGGGCACAATCCGGCGCTGGTAGTTGTCAACGTGTTTCAGCAACTTGCTCTCGAGTCTTTGGAAGTCATCAGAAGAAAGCACCTGATCCAGGGTGTCGCGATCAGGTGCCAAGAAGCCAACGAGACGCAGTGGATAATCTCCGTAGGCCGTATGCCAGACTTCGCAAATGGTCAGGCCCAGATGCTCCATGGCTGGCACAAACTCTCCTAGGGCGAAATGGAAGTAGTCCTCGCGGCGCTCAACGACGGGGTCGTATATCAGCAGCAGCTTGACAGCACGTCCATCCGCTTCCATGGCAATCGAGTAGTCCCCGCTACGATCCCTTCAACCGTTGAAACTACGTGTCCGTGCTACGACCCCTTGCTGGCAAGAGAGGGCGGCTTCGCGCCCCTGGGAGTCCAGCCATAGTCAACCATGGCGAAACTAGGCTTTTACGACCGCGTAGGTGTGTCGAATTATAACACTCATCTCTCAGTTGCACTTCCAAGCATGGCATGCTTACATTTGGGTATTGGGTGGGGGACTCGCAAGCCGTTCAAGCCTCGCAATCCGGACCAGACAGGACAGAGGAGGCACCTATGTCGCTCGATCCGACTCACCTCCGGGCCCAATTCCCGGCACTGAGATCTTCCAGTGTCTTCTTCGACAACCCGGGCGGCACTCAAGTCCCGCAGCAAGCTATTGACCGGATGGTGGGCTATCTGACAGAGAACAATGCCAACCGCGGCGGCGCCTTTCCAACGAGCCGGGCTTCCGATGTGCTCATTGAAGAGACTCGCCGGGCGCTGGCAGCCTTCCTCAACAGCACCAGGCCGGAAGAGATCATCTTCGGGCCAAACATGACCAGCCTCACGATGGCCCTGAGCCGCTCGCTGGCCAGTGGATTGAACTCGGGCGATCACATTATCGTCACCCGGCTGGATCACGACGCCAACATCTCCCCCTGGTTGCTCATCGCCGAGGAGCGCGGTTGCACGGTTGAGTGGATCGACTTCGACGTGGAGGATTGCACGCTCAGGCTCGACCAACTGGAGGCTGCCTTGACTAGACGTCCGCGGCTCGTCGCCATCGGCTATGCCTCCAATGCGGTTGGCACTATCAACCCAGTTTCTCAGATCGTTCAACTGGCTCACGAGGCCGGCGCCATATGTTTCGTCGACGCCGTCCAGTACGCGCCCCATGGACCGATTGATGTCCAGAAGCTGGACTGCGATTTTCTCGCAGTCTCCGTCTACAAGTTCTTCGGTCCACATCTCGGAGTTCTATACGGCAAACACGAACACCTGGAAAGATTGCCCGCCTTCCAGGTCAGGCCTGCGCCAAATGTCCCGCCGTACAAATTTGAGACCGGCACCCAAAACCATGAAGGGATCGCCGGGGCTCTGGGCGCGCTGGAGTACCTGGATGAACTCGGTCGAACCTACGGCCAGGACCAGAGCGAGCGATTTGACGGAACCTTCACCGGCCGTGGGCTACACCTCAAGCTGGCCATGTCCGCCATACGCGCCTACGAAATGGAGCTGTCGCGAGCTCTCATCAACACCCTAGCCAACATCCGTGGGCTCAGGATCTACGGCATCAGCCACTCGCGCGCCCTCGACCGTCGCGTCCCAACAGTGGCCTTCCGCATCGACCGTTGGCACCCACGAAAGGTGGCCCGAGAATTGGCCAAAGAGGGGATTCACGTCTGGGACGGAAATTTCTACGCCCTTGCTGTTACCGAACGCCTGCACCTTGAGGCAGATGGAGGTCTGGTACGCATCGGACTGGTGCACTACAACACACAGGAGGAGATAGACCGCCTGGGACGGGCCTTGGAAAAGTTAGCGAATCGCTAACTCGCCCCTAGTGCAATACTTCAGAAGATGGCGAGACGGACGAGACTTGTCAAGTATCGATAGGTGATATAGGCTGGGGGGAGGCACTATCTCGTTAAAAGTACAGGCAGGCATCCAGGTGAGGGGGGCACCCAGATGTCCACCTGTGAACTAAGTATACTTGATTCCCGGGACGCGTCAAGGGCAGTCATCATCTTCGCTAATCCGGATCTTGGACTCAGCCCAGCGCTCCCGGCATTCAAGAGACGAGCGGCCCGAATGACGTTCGGACACCCGACAAGAAGCCATCGATTGTTTCCAGAGCATCCCTCGCGTCCCTGTAGTGGCTGATCACAAATCCCTCCGAGTCGTTTCCAGTCAACATCTTCGAGACCGCGACCTCCTGGTGGTGCAAGCAAAGAACCGGCTTTCCCAAAGCCAATCCATAGGCGATCTCGTAGCCGACCCCGTGGGAGGGGGTGCTCACCTCGGCGATAATCGCGTCGCACTCTTGGATCCACCCAGTATCGCGGCGGTAGACATCTTTCGGATCAACAGTCCACTCCAACGACATGACCTCTGGTCGAGCCAGGTGGGCCGTGGGAACCATGTGCCCGCCGCCAAGCAGATGGTCGACGATGACGGCGTAGATCGCCTCATCCCTTCGTCCGCCTGTTAGTGAGCATGAGAAATAGAGGTTCATGGGTCTATGTACCCCTCATTCAAGGCGTCCCACATTTGATGAATGACAGCTACACTGGCGGCTGCCCGTCGATTGAACTATGCAATTTGGTCCATTCCATGAAGAGGCTTCTGCCGGCATGATAACACGCATTCATCGCTGGACACAGGCTCACAACGCTAAAACCCGCCCCGGGTGTTTTTGCGTCGCGACCGCTTAGGGCCAGGGAAGAACCTGCCAGCAGGGGGCCTTGCGGACCGCCGTCTCATTCCTAGCCAGGTGTGGCTCCTTATTCAGCCAATTTTCCCAATTCACAAATGCATGCTATGATCATTTAGAGATATGGAAACCAACGACCCTGTCCGGTTCCTGCAGCTTGAGGTGGGCCGACTGCGGGATGAAAACCGCGAGCTTAAGGAGGAGCTTGCACTCCTTCGTTCTTCCGTGCGTGCCTTGAACACGCTCCAGGACATCATCCAAAGGTTGACCCCTGAAACGGATATTATTCCGTATCTGGACGATGTGCTTGGCTCCGCGCTGGCAGTCCTGCGTGCCAGCGACGGCTCACTCCTCCTGCTCGATGAAGACAGCGGGGAACTGGTCTTCGTTGTGGTGCACGGCGAAGCGCGTGATCGACTGACCGGCTACAGGCTGCCTCCCGGAAGGGGGATTGCGGGATGGGTCGCCGCCCGCAAAAAGCCGCTGATCGTGCGTGATGTGCGCTCCGATCCGCGCTTCTACGCCCAAATCGATGAGACCTTCGGCTTCGTCACCCGTTCTCTGGCTTGCGTGCCGCTGCTGGACGAGGAGCGGGTGCTGGGTGTGATCGAGGCTGTCAATAAGGTCTCCGACCGAGATTTCTCAGACGAGGACCAGGATCTCCTGCTGCTGCTCGCCCAATTGGCCTCGGTAGCCATCACGCGCGCTGAATCCTTTCAGGAGGCGACCAAAGCCTGAGCCTTCTTTGGGATTACTGCCTCAACTGCGCGTCCAAGTCGCTCTTCAGGCCCCTGATAATTCGATTGCGAACTTCGGCCACCTCTCCATCTGTGAGGGTTCGATCTGGGGCCTGATACTGGAGGGAGTAGGCCAGACTCTTCCTGCCCGGACCGACCTGTTCGCCTCGGTAGAGATCAAAAAGTCGCACGTCGGCCACGAGGTTGCCGCCGGCGTGGCGAATTGCAGCTTCAACCTGTTCGGCGGAAACAGCTTCGCGCACCACAATCGCCAGATCCTCGTACACCGGGGGGTAGGCCGGCACAGGTTTCAGTTCAACGGTCTGCGGAACCTCCGCCAAGAGTTGCTGCATGCCAAAGGTCGCTGCGACGACCGGCGAATCGTTCAGTTCGTACTTATCGCACACCAGCGGATGAACTTCGCCCAGGATTCCCAGTTGGCGGCCACCGACAGAGACCCGGGCGCACTTGCCGGGATGGAAGCTTGGATGCTCGGCTGCCTCGTAGCGGACCCCCTCCAGTTTAAGACCATCCAGGAGCGCTGCCACCGATCCCTTGAGGTCAAAGAAATCCATCGGCACGCTCTCCGCTTCGTTCCAGCCTGGCAGTTCGCGCGGCCCCGTCAGCACCAATACCAAGCGTAGCACTTCATCCGGAAGCGAGCCGTCTTCCGAGGCGAAATAGACAGGACCGATCTCAAACAGCGCTCTCCGCTCCCGCACATGGATGTTTGCCTGGACGATCTCGAGCACACTCGCGAGCAGGCTGTGCCGCATGACGGAGCGCTCCTTGGAACTTGGGTTCTGAATGCGAACGAAACGCCTGTCGTCGGGGAGAGCGTCTGGCGCCAACCGGCGACTTTCCAGCTCCGGCGAAGTGAGTCGGTAAGTGACCACCTCCTGGAAGCCAAGCTCGACAAGCAGGTCTCGAGTCCTTTCCTCAAGGTCCGCCAGACGGTTGTTGTATTGAGGCGGGAGTTCATCGGCGATCAGGGTTTCAGGGATCCGATCATAGCCGTAGAAGCGGGCGATTTCCTCCATGAGGTCGGCCACGCCGACAACTTCTTCGCCGATATCAAGCCGATGATCGGGCACCCGCGCTTTCAGGCGGTCCCCATCAACCTCAACACCGAATTCAAGCCGGCGAAGAACATCAGCCATCTCATCGGAAGTGAGGTCGATGCCCAACCAGCGCTGTGCGTCCGAGGAAGTAATCTCGACCGTCGTGGGCTCCGGCGGCAATGGGTAAGCGTCGACCAGACCCTGAGAAATCGTCCCACCGGCCAAACGCTGCATAAGCGCAAGCCCCCGCCGTACTCCTAGCTCGGCAATTCCCGGGTGTACCCCGCGTGAGAACCGGTAGGCTGCCTCCGAAGAAATGCGCTGGGCGGCAAGCGTGCGCCGAACGTTGATCAGATTCCAGGCAGCTCCTTCAAGCAATACACTGGTCGTCCGCTCGCTGACCTCGGACTCAGCCCCACCCATGACGCCGGCGATCGACAACGCACCGGCAGTGTCGGTGACCAATACCGTGAAATCGTCCAGCGAACGTTCGACCTCATCCAGCGTGACCAGCCTTTCTCCCAATTCGGCGCGGCGTGTGATGATCGTCGGCGACTGGCCGCGGGCTCGCTCGACAAGCACGTCGTAGTCGAAGGCATGTAGCGGCTCACCGATCTCGATCATTACGTAGTTGGTCGCGTCCACGATGTTGTTGATCGGACGCATGCCCGCCAGCCGTAAACGGAGCTGCACCCAGTAGGGGCTGGGACGAATCTTGACCTCTTCGATGAGTCCAAGGACAAAACGTGGATTCAGCTCTGGCTCGCGAATCTCTATTTGAACCCGATCCTCAATCGATTGACCAGTCCACGGTACCTCGAAGGAGGGTTTCTGAAGAGAGGCCCCGGTGAGTGCAGCCACCTCTCGGGCTACGCCTAGCACATTTGCGTTGCGAGCCATGTTGGGCGTGATGGCGATGTCGAGCACGGCATCGCCCATGAACTCGACGAGCGGTGTCCCGGGCAAGGCATCTTCATCCAGGATGATGACACCCTCATGTTCCTCCGAGATACCGAGCTCTTTCTCCGAGCACACCATCGAATAGGATTCAACCCCCCGAATCTTGGCCCTCTTCAGGGTGGTCACCTCGAAGCCTGGCTTGTGCCCGTCATAGATCTTGGCTCCCTCTCGGGCGTAGGCCACCTTAAGTGGGGTCTCAAGCGGTCCCTGATCTGTGTACGGGAACAGGTTTGGGGCGCCAGTCAAAACGGTGTGCTCCTGCCCGCCGTCGTAGAGACGGCAGAGGACCAGCCGGTCGGCGTTCGGATGCGGCATCACCTGGCGGAGCTCACCGACCACGATCTTTTCGCGATCCCAGGCCAGCCCAGAGACTTTTGTCTCGGGATGTGAAAGGGCGCCGGAGCGACCCTCGACTCGACCTTCAGGCAGAGGCAGCCCTACATAGTGGATCTGCTCCACCTCCAAGCCCGCAAGCGTTAGCCTTCGGGCCAGCTCTTCAATTGAGATCGAGATCTCAACGAAGTCCTTCAACCATGAAAGTGGTATTCTCATTCTCCAACCTCAACTGCCTGCTTCTTACATCAGAACTACCCGGCGCGCGCGCAGGGGACTGAAGTCCCCGGGATCTCGCTCCAGGGTGGTCAGCGCCGAGCAGTCCCCTCAAATCTCAAGCTGAGAGACTGCGATTCGAAGCAAATCCTTCGATGATCGCGGTGCACCCTTTGCGTGGCTCGGCGTGCTGGGAAAACGCTCGCCTCCAGAAGGGGCAAATTAGCTATGCCTCCCGGCTAGAATTGCTCCAAGAACCTCAAGTCGTTTCCCCAGAAATAGCGGATGTCCTCGATCCGGTGCTTGAGCATTACGATGCGCTCGGGACCCATACCGAAGGCAAACCCCGAGTACTCTCTCGGATCATAGCCCCCGTTCTCCAGCACGGTCGGATGGACCATGCCAGAACCAAGGATCTCAAGCCAGCCCGTGCTCTTACACACGGAGCATCCCTGACCCCCGCAGACGAAACACTCGATGTCCATCTCGGCGGATGGTTCGGTGAAAGGGAAGTGGGAAGCCCGGAAACGCGTCCGTACATTCTGACCGAACATACGGCGGGCGAAGGCGTTTAGGGTGCCCTTCAAATCGGCGAACGTAATATTGCTCCCGATCGCCAAGCCCTCGATCTGATTGAATTGGATTTCGGATCGGGCCGTGATCTGCTCGTAGCGATAGCACATCCCCGGCAGAACGACGCGGATCGGTTCCGGCGCCCGCTCACGCATCACATGGATCTGCCCCGGCGAGGTGTGCGTTCGCAGGAGCACGCCCGTTTCAGTTGTGTAGAAGGTGTCCCAGAGATCTCGCGCAGGATGATGCGGAGGCATATTGAGCAAGCCGAAGTTGTAATCGTCGGTCTCCACTTCCCGCGAATGGTAGACCTGGAAGCCCATCTCCCGCCAGATTTCGAGAATTCCCCGCAACCCCAGAGTTGAGGGATGCAGACGGCCGCGAGCCACCGGTCGTCCGGGCAAGGTTACGTCAATGCGTTCCGCTCTAAGGGTGTGTTCAAGGGCAGTTGCGCGCAGAGCTCCGCTTCGCTCGTCATGCGCCGTATCCAGGGCACTCTTGACTTCATTGACGCGCCGACCGACGGCCGGCCTTTCCCCCTTCGGTAATTCGCGCAATCGCTTTGAGATCACTCCCAACTCGGCGGATCGGCCCAAGTACTTCGTCTTCCAAGTTTGAAGCTCCTCAGAGCTGGAAACCTGATCCAATTCCTTCAGAGCCTGCGCCTCAATCTCATTCAATCTTTCAAGCATCATTCCTCCCGCAGGAGTTTCTCCCCCAGGCTACGTTAAGACGAAGCTCCCGCCCCACTAAGGGACGGGAAGCTCTTCCCGCGGTGCCACCCTTCTTGATCCGTGTGGATCCACTCAGCCCCGACAGCCGCCCCCAAGACGATCGGGCCCCTTATGCTAACGGTAGGGTTCCGGCTCGAACTAATAGCCCCTTTTTGGAGCGTTCCCCCGAGCAGCTCAAGAGCGAACTTCAGCGAGCCTCTCCCGAGTCGAGGTTCCAGTCACGCCTCGACCTCCCTGGCAGGTTCCACCCGCCTACTCTTCTCCTTCACAGCCGCTTTGTCTGATTTGTCGTGTGCTGCCATTATGCTCGAATTCCAGACCAAAGTCAACGCACTCTCCAAGCAGCGCAGCAACGCGGCGGCTTGCGCCATGTCTCCTGAGGGCGTCCACAGGGGATGTGCAGACGTATTCTCGGGTTACCGCCTTAGAGCCGCTCGATGAGGATTGGCAGCTCCGCCAAATCCCGGGCTGCGGCGTCGGGAAAGATGTGACCGATATTCGCCAGATTGTCTGGTCTTTCGACCTGGGTCCTCATCCAGATTTGCCGCATCCCAACGCGCTGGGCACCCAGGATGTCCGCTACGAGCGTATCCCCGATCATCACGACCTCGCCTGGCGGCAGATTCCAGGCTTGGAGAACCAGTTCAAAGGGCTTTGGATCGGGCTTCCGGATGCCGAGGGCAGCCGAAATCAGAATTGGCTCGAAGTAGGCCTCCAACTCCGCCTTCGCCAATAGGCGCAAAACGTTGTCTTCATCACCGGCATTGGAAAGGACTCCGAGGCGGTAGCCTGCATCGCAAAGTTCATCAAGCACCGCGTGCGCATTTGGCATGGGACGCCAATGCCACTCACTGACCGCGTACATGCTCTCGAGTGCACGCTGGATGACATCCTCTGGGGCGTCCGCATGGTCATGGAGCTTCAGGACGTTCCGCAGTACGTGGGCCGTGGTGAGCTCCCTGAAGTCGATCTCCCGCTGGTGAGCATAGTCATCCATGGCGTGCCTGAATACTGGAGCAAAGGCCATTGGATCCAACGCCAAGCCTTGGCGCTGCAGGGCCTCAATCAGCGCCAGGGTGCTCTCCTCAAAGACCGTCTCCTTGGAGCCGTCAAAGTAGAGCAGGGTATATCCCAAATCGAATAGGACGCCCTGGATCACAACCTTTCCCCCGAACTCAATAGCCCCGGTCGGGCCAATACCGATTGAGGAGCGGCCTGCCGGCAAGATAGCGGTTCAGGTTGGCCACGAACAATTCCGTGGCCCTTTCAAAGTAATGAGCCGAGGCCCCGGCGACATGCGGGGAAAGGATGACATTCGGCATCCCCCAGAGCGGGCTGCTCTCAGGCACCGGCTCAACTGGAAAAACATCCAGGGCGGCCCCAGCAATTCGGCCCTCCTGCAGGGCTCCAACCAGCGCCCCGTGGTCAACAAGGCCTCCGCGCGACACGTCGATCAAAAAGGCGGACGATTTCATCTTCTCAAGAACGCTCTCCCCAACGAGGCCGCGCGTCTCGGCCGTCAAGGGAGCAGACACCACGACAAAATCACAAAGCGCAACCATCGATCCAATCGCCTGTGGGGGATAAAGGCGTTCGACCAGATCGGCCCTGGGATCGCCCAGACCTTCAATTAGGTACCCCTCATCCTCCAGAGTCATCAGGTCGCGCTTGCTGGCCAGCACTTGGGCGCCCAACGAGCGGCACACGCGGGCAACCTCACGGCCAACGCTGCCATAGCCGATGATGCCCACCGTGCTGCCGCGCAGTTCGGTGGGCTGAAAACGACTAAATCGGTCCTCTGCCCAGCGCTTCAGCCGCTTGTCGTCCATCATTTTGAGGAGATTCCGGCCCAAGG
>CAYGCA010000008.1:24029-28856 GCA_964348265.1 uncultured Anaerolineaceae bacterium
AATCCCGACGGTGCTGCCACGCAAATCGATGGGTCGGAATCTCCTGAATCGGTCCTCTGCCCACGACCTGCTGCGCTGATCCTCCATAACCAGTGGTAAATGGTGCCCCAGGGCCAGGATGCACATCAGGACAAACTCAGCCATCTGCGAAGCGGAGACGCCGCTCAGAGAGGTCACGGTAACCGCTTCGGAAGCAAGCAGAGGATGGTCCTCAACATGGTCGACGCCGGCGAAATGGAACTGAATCCAGCGCAACTCTGGGACCTTCTCGGGATAGGGCAGTAAGCTCGAGGTATAGAGCACTTCAGCTTCCGAGAGCACGTCCTCCGGCAACTCCGCCTCCGAGCGAACAGGGTGGAAATGGAGCTTCAAACGCGGGGAGACCGCCTGGATGCGCTCCAATTGGCGCTCCGGAAAACGCGTGGTGATCAGCAAATGGACAGGGGCTTCGGCCATGGCGTTCATTGTACAACAGACTTCCCAGACGAACTGAGGCCGGACAAGAGGGCAAAGCCTGGATTCGGTCCGTGCCTAAAATGGGGCTTGACAACTTCCATTTTTTTCAGTATATTCGGTATAATCCGAAATTACCGCAAGAAAGGGAATTGAGGATGTTCGGGCCTGGCGCCTTCCTCATCGGACTGGCTCTCAGCCTCACGGTCTCCTTGGCTGTGGTCACCTACCTCAGGTCTCATCTGGCCCAAGCACTGCAGGAGGTCAGTACACAGAAACGAGCCCACTTCTGGACCGCTTTCTGGGTCACTACGCTGGCCTTAATCCCGCTCCTGTGTGCTATGAGCTACGCAATGCAGTTTCAAGGCGGCTTCTTCAACCTGAGCGCCCAGCTTACCTGGGCGCTCATTGGCCTGACCGGATGGCTCCTGTTTCTGGCAATGGCTGTCCTGCTTAGCGGCCCAGCCGGACCAAGCCAGTCTCTGAGAGAGCCCGAGGAGGACAGTCCCTGAGGATGGATAGATGCCCCGGGGACATCAATGGTCAGATTTGTCTGCCGACCCCGGCCACAGGTCCACTAGACGCCTAGGGAGTACAGCTCTGCAGTTTGAAGCCTTTCTATGTTTGGGCATCCTGCCTCATTTGCTGGGACTCATCTGCCTCGCCCGGCGCAGTCCCGGACTCCCGCGAACCTTAATTCAAACAGCGCTTGTGCTTGGGATTGCTGCCACGCTCTTTTGGGGGCTCCCGGCATGGACAGCAGGCAAACCGGCCTCAGGCGGCAGCTGGAGTGCGGCCGCAAACAACCTGGCAGCCAGCTCCTTCGGTTGGATACTCTTGATTCTGCCAATTCTGGTAATACTCGCTCCCCTTTGGGCGGCACCCCGGATGAGGCAGCGGTAGGAATGTCTTCGACTGAAAGACGCCTTGAAAGGGAGACTCGCTTTCAGAGTGGCCAAAGGACCTAGACCTAGATTGCTCTGCACACCAGCCTCAGGGCTGGCGATAGATTGGGCGTGCGTTGGTCTGCCTCGCATCCGGGGAGCCCCGATCGGGGCTTCCTCCGCTCCACAGTATCGTAGGTGGCGGTGGTGAGCAGGTCGACGAGGGAGATGACGATGGGCAAAACTGAGAAGATCCGGGCCGCGCAGTGGGCACTTGCCCTCCTTATCCTGGCTCTGGCAGCCGGCAAGCTCACTTACAGCCTGTTGGTCAGGAGTCAACTGCGTCAGACCGCGGCGCTTTTCATCGGTCTGCCTGCTTTGGTGGCCCTCATCCTTGCTCTCACACCAAGGGCCAAAACAGCCACTGGCATGGTCCTCAAAGGCATGACCATCGCCATGCTCATGTCGGGGATCTTGCTTGAGGAAGGCTTCATCTGTATCTTGATGGCTGCCCCGCTATTCTACGCCGTCGCTCTGGCCGTGGGGCTCACCGTCCAGACCCTTCGACGCAGAGCGGATGGTCGGCCGAGCGGGCGCTCACTGGGCCTAGTGCTGCTGCCCTTGCTTCTCTTCAGTTTGGAAGGCGTCTTCCCGACCACGACATTGCCCGGGTATGAGTCCGTGACGGTCGAACGCCTTCTGGCCAGCAGCCCTGATCGGGTGCAAGCCTCCCTGGCCCAGACTCCACGCTTCGATCGATCCCTGCCCGCCTTCCTGCTTCTGGGCTTCCCGCGTCCCGTCCACGCTGAGGGGACCGGGCTCGAAGTCGGCAACCGTCGCGCCATTCAGTTTGCGAGCGGAGAGGCGCCTGTGAGCGAGCTCGTCCTCGAAGTCGTGGCGCGCGGCCCCAATTGGGTCCGCTTCCGAATGGTCTCGGACGGAACGGTTATCGCTGAGTGGCTGTCTTGGCACGAGGCCGAGGTCCGCTGGACAGAAGAGTCCAGCGCACACACCCGAATCCGGTGGAACCTCTCCTACGAGCGTCAGCTTGATCCAGCCTGGTACTTTGGCCCGCTCGAGCGCTATGCCGTCGGCTTGGCGGCCGGCTACCTGATCGACACGCTGGCCGCGCCCCGGTGAGCGGCGAGGAGAGACTGATGACGCTCGCTCCTGCTCAAACCTCCAAAGCGCACAATCGCCGAGAGACCCACGGTGGGCACTCCACCAATGCCCCTGCGCGTTGTGTCCATGCAAGAACGCAAACCGGCGGTGGATGGTACGGTCGTCAGCGGCACGGTACTGCGACCAGCCACAAGATGGAGAAGTCTTGGACAAGCCAGCTCTGATCCGCACCGTTGGACTGTTCCTCCCCGCCACAATCACATGGCTACTTTGGCTGTGGCGACAGCCGGGGCAAAGACGAGCCGCCGGTGCACTGCTCGCCTGCGCCTGGAACTTTCCTGCGCTCCTCCTCCTGAACGTGCTCGCCTTCCGGTTCGGCTGGTGGCGGTTCGAGGCCCAGGGTGGTCTGCTTTTGGGCCTTCCGGTTGATCTGTATCTGGGCTGGATCCTGCTTTGGGGAGCCATCCCAGCCTTTGCCATGCCCTCCCTGGATCTTGGCCTAACCCTTTCCTTTCTGCTCATCCTCGATTTGGTCTGGATGCCGACCCCCGAACCCGTCGTTCAACTGGGAGAGCGCTGGCTGGTAGGCGAATTCCTGGGCCTGCTTGTGTGTTTGCTTCCAGCTCAGTCCCTGGCCCGCTGGACCTCGGACCAAAGCCACCTGCCCGCTCGAGCAACGCTGCAGGTGATCGCCTTCAGCGGGCTGACGTTGGGCGTTCTGCCGACCATAATCCTCCAGCTGACAGGCGGGGCCTGGCAAGCGTTGACCCAACGCTCGCTTTGGCTGAATGGAATAGCACTCCAGATCCTGGCAGTCCCCGCCATCCTCGGTCTGAGCGCTGTTCAGGAGTTTGTACAGCGGGGAACAGGCACACCCGTCCCGTACGATCCGCCCCGAAAACTGGTGACAAGCGGGGTCTACGCCTACCTTTCCAATCCGATGCAGACGTCCTTGTTGCTGATCTTTGTGGGCTGGGGCTTCCTCCTTGAGAGCTGGTGGGTTTCAGCCGCGGGACTCGTCGGCGCGCTCTACAGCGCCGGCTTTGCAGCCTGGAGTGAACGCGGCGATATGGCTCAGCGTTTCGGGGAGGACTGGATGGATTACGCCCGGGGGGTTCGACCCTGGATCCCACGCTGGCGACCATGGGTTGCCCCTAAGCAGACCGCCCGGCTGTACCTGGCCGAGAGCTGCCTGCCTTGCTCTCAATTGGCCCACTGGTTCCAGTGCCGCCGACCGGTGGGTCTGGCATTACTGGCGGCAGAAGCTCATCCAAGCAGGGATCTGAACCGCCTCACCTACGACCCCTGTGACGGGTCCCCGGTTGAAGAGGGCCTGGCTGCCTTGGCTCGCGGCCTTGAGCACCTACATTTCGGCTGGGCACTTGGGGCTTGGTTCCTTCGGCTGCCGGTCATCTGCCACCTTGTACAACTCTTGGTCGACGCCGTCGGGGACGACGCCCGCCAAAGACCTCGGCGGACAAAAGGTGCTCAAAGCCCTCGGCCGAAACCCTGATGGACCGTCCGGTTACTGGGAAGCTTGTGCCGAGAGTGCCGGCCTGTAGTCGGATAGGCCCCGATTGTCTCCTGCCTTGAAGGCAGACTGCACTCCTCAAAGTAGCGTCCCTCCCATAGCTGAGCAGAGGAAAGCTGATCGCCCATGCACACCAGCCTGCGCTCCTGGCAGCCCCCGGGCATAAGACAGGGGATAGGGCTGGACCTATCTAGCATTTTCTCCTGAAGCGAACTCGCCGAACGCAACCCCAATACCACCACAAACATGGGATAATGGCCTTCGTTCCCGTCTACACAGGCGCCACAGGGAGCCAGCACCGATAACCGAGGAATGAGCTTGAAGATCAAGAACTTGCCCCGACTGCCCCTCCACCCCTTCCTGATCGGGCTCTATCCCACCGTGAGCCTGTTCGCCCATAACATCGAGGAAATTACCTGGTCCGCTCCAACCAGAGCTCTACTGGTGTCGGTCATTGGCGTGGCGGTCCTGCTCGTGATTCTGCGAGTGATACTGGGCAGCTGGCAGAAAGCCGCCTTCCTCGCCTCCGTCACCGCGATCCTGTTCTTCGGCTACGGTCACGTTTACAGCCTATTGAGGCAGACACCTCTTTTCGGACTCCGGCTGGCTCGTCATCGATTCCAGATTCTCATCGGGGTCGCGATCTTGGTAGCCGGCTGGTGGTGGATCAGAAGAACCCGAGACGCAACTTCGCTCGATGTGGTTTTGAACGTGGTGGGTGTCTCGCTCATGGTCTTGCCCCTCTATCAGATTGCATCCTTTCAAATGCGGGTTATGCAAGCCCAATCCGACCGGGTTAGAGGGAGCGCCAATGCCCAGATTCTGGATGTCGCCAGA
>CAYGCA010000008.1:28974-40799 GCA_964348265.1 uncultured Anaerolineaceae bacterium
CTCCTCTCCCTTGCTTCTTCACTCAACATGGCCTACCTGCAGGACATATATCACCGCAACGATACGGCAGGATTGCCGGAGCTAGTCCGAGAAAGTGAGGTGCGCAGGTTGCTGGAGGAAGTCGGCTACACCATCGTCGCTTTCGACACCCAATACCCACGTGTTCGATGGAAGAACGCCGATACGTATTTGTCGCTTGAGACACACAGCTCGAAGTATCCACGCTCGACCGAGGGGCTGAGCAACTTTGAGGCCATGCTTTTCAGAACGACCGCTGGGCTAGTGCTGCTGGATGCAAACGTCCTGTTGGGGAGAGAACTCCAGGTGGTGGTGGACGAATCACCCAAGTTTGACCGCTACCAGATCATCAATTTCATCCTTGACAACCTGAGTGATGCGGCCTTCCTGCGCGGACCAAAATTCATCTTCGCCCATATTGGATCGCCCCACGAACCCTACATCTTCAGTCAGGAGGGTCAATTCGTTCCGGACCAAGACGACTACATTCCCGGCTATCGAGATGCCGTCATCTATGTCAACGCAAGGGTGCTCTCCGCTGTCGATTCAATCCTTGCCAATTCCACCTCACCGCCCATTATCATCCTTCAGGGAGACCACGGCGGGTCAGAAACCCAATCGGATAGCCGTAGGATGCATATCCTCAATGCCTACTACTTGCCGGACCGGGGCGCGGCACAGCTCTACCCCAGCATCACTCCTGTGAATTCCTTCCGCCTTATTCTCGATGCCTACCTTGGCGCCAAGCTTGGCCTCCTGCCAGATGTAAGTTACTTCTCCGACTGGACGGATAATTTCGACTTTAGGGTTGTCCCCAACACCAGGCCTGGTTGCGAATCGGAGAACACCGCAGCGCCGACTGACTAGCGGAGATCAACCACCTACAGGACCCCCTCCCTCCGCAATTCATCGATCTGCGCCTGTTCGTAGCCGAGTTCCTCGCTCAGGATTTCATCCGTGTGCTGGCCCAGAGTGGGCGGCGGGAGATGGATCTCTGGAGGGGCCGTGGTCACATTCAGCGGCGAGGCCACCAACGGAACGGTGCCCGCCGTCGGGTGGGCTGCTTCCACTCTAAGACCACGCGCTACGACTTGAGGATCAATGAAGACCCGATCGAGGGTGTTGATCGGCGCTGCTGACAGACCGATGTCCTCGCACAGTTCCATCCAGACCGAGGCGTCTCGAGTGGCAAAGACCTCCTCTAGGAGAGCCGTAAGTGCTTCACGGTTCTCTACCCGGGCTCGATTGGTTGCGAAGCGCTTGTCCTCGGCCCACTCAGGGTGCTCGACTGCCTGGCAGAACGTGGCCCATTGCCGATCATTACCAGCAGCGAATGCAAAATGCATATCGCGTGCCTTGAATTCCTGATAGGGAACGATGTTTGGATGACCATTGCCGTAGCGCCTGGGGCGCTCCCCCGACACCAGGTAGTTGCTCGCTACGTAGCTCATCAGCGCGACCTGAGCGTCGAGGAGCGAAATGTCGATTCTCTGCCCGGCTCCGGTCCGTTCCCGTGCAAACAGCGCTGCCAGGATCGCGCTGGAAGCGAAGATCCCGGCTGTGATGTCAGCAATCGCCACACCAGCCCGATACGGCTTGCCCTCCGTCGGGCCGGTGACGCTCATGAATCCGCCCAGCGCCTGCACCATGAAGTCATACCCGGGGCGGTCGCGGTACGGTCCGGTATAACCATACCCTGTGATCGTGCAGTAGATCAGTCCTGGGCGTAGCTCTTGCAAGCGGTCGTATTCCAGCCCCCATCGCTGGAGGGTGCCGGCGCGAAAATTCTCGACCACAACGTCGCACTTGCGAATCAGCTCTTTCAGGATTTCAAGGGCGGGGCTGGATTTCAGGTTTAGAGTCAGACTGCGCTTGTTGCGATTGACGCTCAAGAAATAGGCAGATTCGCCCCCCTCGGCGAACGGTGGTCCCCACTGGCGTGTATCGTCGCCACCCTCAGGCGTCTCGATCTTAATCACGTCTGCGCCCAGGTCTCCAAGCATCATGCTGCAGTACGGTCCGGCCAGGATGCGAGTCAGATCGATCACTCGAACCCCTTTGAGCAAAGCATTTTCATTCATGACTGCTGGCCTCCCAGTTGACGGCAACGTAGCGCCTACCTGGACGCAGCCAGCTCTTATCCGGCCGAGACCCAGGCTCCTTCATGCGGCGGACTTGCATTTCAGCCGACGACATTATACAAAGTATGAACAGCTTCACTTTGTACCCATCCTGCCTCCGTGAATGGGTTTATACTATTCTGTATCAACCCCCCTGCTCACTTGGGTTTGTCAGGCTGCGGCAAGGGGGAGCTAGATCATTCAGATCGCTCACCGACGAGCCGGTAGAAGCCAAATCAAGAAGCAGGGAGCACGAAGAAGCCAGCATGAAACCCCCAGCTTTCGAATATACCGCCCCTGATTCCCTTGAGGAAGCCCTGGCCCAGCTTGCGCAGCACGGTGGCGAAGCCAAACTCCTGGCGGGCGGCCAGAGCCTGATACCGGCTATGAACTTCCGGCTGGTCCAGCCGACTTTGCTCATTGATTTGAACGGCCTCAGTCAACTGGAAGGTGTAGCCCAGCACAATGGGGAACTCCGCATTGGGGCCATGACCCGCCAGCGACTCCTGGAGCAGCATCTGTTAATTGCAGAACTGGCGCCTCTGCTCCACGAGGCCATGCCCAATGTGGCTCATCCTCAAATTCGCAATCGGGGAACGCTCGGCGGGAGCCTGGTTCACGCCGACCCGGCCGCGGAGTTGCCGGTAGTGGCGCTGACCCTTGAGGCACGTTTTCGGGTGCAGAGCAAGTCCGGTGAGCGATGGATCGCAGCCAAGTCCTTCTTCCGGGGCATGTTCACGACCGATCTGGCGCCGGACGAAATCATGGTCGAGGTCGCAATTCCGCGCATGCCGCCCCGCACCGGCTGGGCGTTCACTGAATTCGCCCGCCGCCGGGGCGACTACGCCCTGCTGGGCTTGGCGGCCCTGGTTACGGTCGATGAGAATGAGCGCTGTCAAGCAGCGCGGTTGGTCTACCTCAACGCTGGAGATGGCCCGGTCGAGGCCACACAGGCTGCGCTGAGCCTGGTCGGCCAAACCCATTCCGAGGAAGCCATGCAGGCTGCGGCTGCGATGGCCGCGGAATCCGAAATCGACCCACTGGGCAACGTTCATACCTCGCCAGAATACCAGAAGCATCTTGCCCGGGTGCTGACGCGGCGTGCTCTTGAAACCGCCTTCAAGCGCGCAATTTCTTCAACGAACAACGGTTCGTAGAGGACTACCGCGTGCAGTGGCGCGGTTCAATCCCCGCCTATGGGGTCGGCGTTTCGACAGGCTTGTGTTCATTTCGATGAGAGACGTGATTGATGGGAGAACAACTACACACCATTAGCCTGACTGTCAACGGAGAGAGGTACACTCGCCAAGTTCAGGCTCGAACTTTGTTGAGTGATTTCCTTCGCCATGACCTCGACCTGACCGGGACCCACGTGGGCTGTGAGCACGGGGTGTGTGGGGCCTGCACCATTCTCTTCGAGGGCGAGCCGATTCGTTCCTGCCTCGCGCTGGCTGTCCAGGCCAATGGTCACAGCCTACAGACAGTCGAGGGACTGTCTCCCAGTGTGCAGGATTTGCACCCGCTGCAGCAAGCGTTCTGGGAAGCGCACGGCCTGCAGTGCGGTTTCTGTACCTCGGGCATCTTAATGACGCTGGTGCCATTTCTGGAAGAGAATCCCAATCCATCCGAGAACGCAATTCGAGAGGCCCTTTCCGGTAACTTGTGTCGCTGCACGGGATACCAGCACATCGTGGAGGCCGTGAAGATGGCAGCCAGAGAACTCAGAAGGACCTAGTGACGAGGTCGGCTTGAGAGTTCTCGAAAGTCGGGGAGACTGAAGAACTTCCTCAGACGGCATGTACTTCGACGAAACTCAGGGGGCAGGCGCCCCCGACCTATGGACCCGCGACGAGCCTCACCCGATCCAGATTTGCGATTTGAAGCCATGCCCTACGAACCCACGGGACCTACCCTCGGCCTAGTAGCTGCGCTCCAGAGCGGCGAGCGCGACGTGCTGGGCTACCTGGATGAACTGGAAACCCGCCACAACGAGCATGAACCTCGCGTGCTGTCCTGCCTGCCGGAGCCGACCCGATTCCCACGGCTGCGTCGCCAAGCGCAGGAGCTTCTTGAGAGGTATCCCGAGCCAGGGAATCGACCGCCCCTGTTCGGGGTTCCGATCGGCGTGAAAGACATCTTCCACGTCGAGAGCTTTCCCACCCGGGCCGGCAGCCAGCTGCCGCCCGAACGACTCCAAGGTCCGGAGGCTGTGGTTGTCACTCTGCTCAGGCAGGCCGGCGCGTTGATCTATGGCAAGACGGTCACCACTGAGTTCGCCTACTTCGCACCTGGCCCGACCCGAAATCCACACAATCCGGAGCACACGCCGGGCGGTTCCAGTAGCGGCTCGGCTGCAGCCGTGGCTGCGGGCCTGTGCCTCCTTTCACTCGGGACACAGACGATCGGTTCGATCATTCGGCCGGCCGCCTTCTGCGGCGTCGTCGGCTACAAGCCGACCTACGATCGCATCTCCCGAGAAGGCGTCATCCCACTTGCCCCCTCTGTCGATCACATCGGGCTCTTTGCGCCCGACGTGAGCCTTAGCTCCCTGGCCGCCGGACTGCTCTGCGCCGACTGGCAGCCCACGCGCGCCGCGCTGATCGGCTCCCGACTGCCAGTTTTAGGCGTCCCTCAGGGCCCCTATCTGGAATCCGCCTCCGACTATGCGCGGCACCATTTCGGCAACACCTGCCAGCGTCTGGTGGGCAAAGACTTCGAAATCAAATTCATCGAAGCCATGCCCGACTTCGATGAGATACGGTCGCGCCACAATGTCATCGTGGCCGGTGAGGCGGCCCGAGTCCATGCCAAATGGTATTCTGAATACGAGAGCCTCTACCATCCCAAAACCACCGAACTTGTCGAGCGCGGCCGGGGTATCTCCGAAAGCGCCCTCCAAGTGGCTCTCGAGGGTCGACGCAAGCTTAGGGAGGAGCTCACCCAGCTCATGGACAAGCACGGCATAGACCTGTGGATCTCGCCGGCGGCCCCCGGCCCCGCCCCTGAAGGGCTCGAAAGTACAGGCGATCCAGTCATGAATCTGCCGTGGACGCATAGCGGACTTCCCACGCTGAACCTGCCGGCCGGATCATCGCGCTCCGGCCTCCCTATGGGCCTTCAGGTGGCCGGTCGCTGGCAAAGCGACGAGACGCTGCTGGCCTGGGCGGCACAACTCGAACCGGCAGCCAAGCCAAGTTCGCAAGCCAGCGCAGCTCTTGGTAGCTAGCGGCTCCCTTCCACAGCGACGCGACGCCCGTTGAGCGGGGATCCAATGAGGAGCGGATGGACACGCAATGACCGTCTCACGCAGTGAAATCAGGCCCGGCGCCTACTACGACTCGATCGTCCTCATGCAGCTCCAGCAATCCTTGGCTAGCCTGCCAGGCGTGCTTGACGCCGGGGTTGTCATGGCCACGCCGGCCAATGTGAGGCTGCTCGAAGAGCGTCGGCTGGTGGCTGAAGGTTATGCGGAAGCCGGCCCAGATGATTTGCTCATCGTCGTCCAAGCCAAGGATGGTTCGGCCGCCACCGAGGCGCTCGGGCAGGTAGATGAGTTGCTCAAACGCCGTCATTCAACGGTCGAACGGCAGTTCCGCCACCGCAGCCTTGAGACTGCCCGAAAAGCGCTACCCGGGGCGAAGTGGGTTCTCATCTCCGTACCAGGGCGCTACGCTGCAGCCGTAGCTCGGGATGCGCTCGAGCAGGGTCTCCACGTGTTCCTCTACAGCGACAATGTGGCCCTGGAAGATGAGATAGATCTCAAACGAATCGGCCTGCAGAAAGGGCTTCTGCTGATGGGGCCGGACTGCGGAACAGCGATCATCAATGGCGTCGGCTTTGGCTTTGCCAACCGGGTCCGGCGGGGCGGCGTCGGGCTAATAGGCGCTTCCGGCACCGGCCTGCAAGCCATTAGCAGCCAGATCCATAACCTCGGAGCCGGTATCTCTCACGCCATCGGCACTGGCGGAAGGGATCTGAAGGCCGAGGTCGGTGCCATTACCGGCCGACAAGGCCTGGATTTGCTCCGCCGCGACGAGAATACGCAGGTGATCGTGCTCGTCTCCAAACCACCCGCCCCTGAAGTTGCGGCCGACCTACTGGCGGCCGCTCAGGCGACAGGCAAACCAGTTGTGGTCAGTTTCATTGGCTACCCAGTACCCGGGGCGCGCCTCGGCAACCTGCACTTTGCCCTAGACCTGAGCGAGGCAGCAGAGCTCGCCGTGGAGCTGCTCCAGTCGCCGCCACTCGGAACGCCGACCTCCGTCGAGTCCTTCACTCCGCCTCAGAGCCGCCGCTATCTGCGAGGCCTGTTCTCCGGCGGCAGCCTAGCCTACGCGGCCCTGCAGGGATTGCAGACGATGTTGGTTCCCTTGTATTCCAATGTTCCAATCCACGAGGCCCAGAGGTTGCCCGATCCCCTGCGCAGCCAGGCGCATAGCATTCTCGACCTGGGGGAGGATGTCTTCACGGTCGGCCGCCTCCACCCGATGATGGACAACGAACTGAGGCTCCATCGCCTGCGGCAAGAGGCGGAGGATCCGGAAGTGGCCCTCCTCCTGCTCGATGTCGTTCTGGGCGAGGGCGCCCATCCCGACCCCGCCTCCGAGCTAGGACCCGCAATTCGCGAGCTAACGGCGGATGGCGAGATACAAGTGGTTGCCATCCTGGTCGGCACCGCAGAGGACCCGCAGGGCCTCTCGGCTCAGATCCGGCAGCTAACGGAGGCGGGCGCCCGCGTCTTTCGAACTACGTCCGAGGCAGTCGAGTTTATTGGTCGTCTCCTGAGCCGACCTGGGCCAGCCCTCGACGTTGCCGTGGATCTCGACGCCCTGGAGGCTCCACTGGCGGCCATCAATGCCGGTCTGGAATCCTTCTTCAAGAGCCTTGAAGATCAGGGCGCGGCCGTGGTTCACGTGGATTGGCGTCCGCCGGCTGGTGGCGATGAAAGGCTCTTATCGATTCTCGAGAGGATGAAAAGCAAAGGGTCGTCTGGCCGATGATGATTTGGTTTCCCTGGCCGCAAGCTGACCCCCAGGCGTATTCGTATGGAATGACGCGAGCCTGCCCCTGGTCAGTAAGTCTGGTGCCGGTGGAACGCTGTGCGAACTGAGCGGTGCGAGCGAGGCATTCCCTGCGATCCGGGACCACCCTTAGCGGCCTCCAAGAGAGGCGCCTCGTCCCTCTGCGGAGCGTCCCAGCGGGCATCAGGTGAGCGACACTCGAGTCGTCACCCAAGGTCTCCCCGGAGTGAGTTTGAGGTTGCGGGCGAGAAAATCTCAGAAAAGCGGCCGTTATTCACCGGACCAAGCTGCTCAGGCAAGGTAGGATGGGCTGGCCGCCTGCGAGTTTCGGGCAAGAACCGTGAACAAGAAAGAAACCTTAGTGAGTGAGAAGCATGGATATTGAAAAGGCAAATCGGACCGCCGTAGAGCGCATGATCGAAGCTCGCCCGATTCTCACCGGAATCGCCATGGCAAAGGATGTGATCCCGGGCATGCGTGAAGGGCTGATCCTGCACGCCGGGCCGCCCATCGAATGGGAACGCATGTCGGGTCCCTTGCGGGGTGCAGTGATCGGCGGACTGCTGTTTGAGGGACTAGCCAAAGATGCGAAGCAGGCCGCCGACATGGCAGAAGGCGGCGAAGTGGACTTTGAACCCTGCCACCACCACAGCGCGGTCGGCCCCATGGCCGGCGTGACCACGGCTTCGATGGCCGTGTACGTGGTGGAGAATGCCGCGCATGAGAACCGCGCCTTCTCAAACCTGAACGAAGGCTATGGCAAGGTGCTGCGTTACGGCGCCTATAGCCAGGAGGTGATCGACCGTCTGCGCTGGATGAACGACGTGATGGCGCCCGTCCTGGCTGAGGGCATCGACAGAGGCCAGGGCATCGACCTCCGGGCCCTCCTGGCCGAGGCGCTCCACATGGGGGACGAGGGCCACAATCGCAACAAAGCCGGCTCCCTGCTCTTCTTGAAGCAGCTGGCGCCCCTGGTGGCCAGAGTAGCCAAGGACAGCGCCCAAGAGGCAGAGGTCCTGAAGTTCATCGGCGAAAACGCCCTGAGTGTCCTCAACCCGGTGATGGCGGCCTGTAAGGCGATGGCCGATGCAGCGCACGGCGTCGAGGGCAGCACAATCGTCACAACCATGGCCCGCAACGGCACGGACTTCGGCATCCGTGTCAGCGGGCTGGGCGACGACTGGTTCAAGGCCGAAGCGGAGGTCCCCGACGGCCTTTACTTCCCGGGCTTCAGCAGCGAAGACGCCAACCCCGATATTGGCGACAGCACCATCACCGAGACCGTCGGTATTGGCGCCTTCGCCATGGCAGCCGCGCCAGCCATCGTGACCTTCGTTAGCGGTACCCCGCAGGACGCACTCAACGCCACCTTGGAAATGTACGAAATCACGTTCGCCGAGCATGAACATTTCACCATCCCTGCTCTCGACTTCCGAGGCTCGCCTCTCGGGATCGACATCCGCAAGGTGGTCGAGCTGGGCATAACCCCGCGCGTTAACACAGGCATCGCCCACAAGGAGCCGGGAGTCGGTCAGGTGGGTGCAGGTCTGGTCCGTCCGCCGATGGCCATTTTCGAGCAGGCCCTGGTGGCCTACGCGGAGAGATATCAGATCTGAGAAAGGATGGAGATTACGGACAGGAGACCGGAGATTGTGGACTCAAAGGCCGCCAGCTGGAAGGAGTCCGGGGATGACGACGGAGCGCTAAGGTATGGGGGTGCTGAAAGCCGTCGAGAAAGTGGCCGACAGTCTCGGGCATCATGCAGACCGATGGGAGGGTCTTCCTCGAGAAACTGTGCGGAGGCAACTGACCCGGGCCGTCGACACCATGGCTCCCAACATCGCCAAGGCCTATAGTCGAATGCCTCACGCCGAGAAGACCCACTTTCTCTACTGAGCGCCTGGGAGTCTGTTCGGATCAGAATACTGGGTTGACCGGGCACGCTCAAGGAGGATGATGCCTCCCAAATCCAAGGAAGTTTGCCTAGTGCGCCTCGACAAAGTCGCCCGTCAGATCGATACGTTCACGAAGAGCCTGCGTGGCCAGTTATGGGTGACCTCGGAGAGGGAGCAGGTCGGCTGGGAATCTGATAGACCATTTTCCGGCAGGAGGCATCCTGTGGGCGGACCCATGCGAGGTGAAGAGGCTTTGCCCAGTCTCCGGACTCAAGTCTCCATATCCTTGTCCATAATCCCAGCCTAGCTTCTGTGAAGCGTCGCCCTTAGGAGAGAAACATGAAAGTCTATGACCTATCTCAACCCCTCAACCAAGATGTCTCGTTCTGGCCTTTCTACCCGCCCTTTGAGGTCAAATATATCAAGCGCAAGGCCGAGCATGGCGTGAACGCCCAATACATCCAGACCTCCAACCACATGGGCACCCATCTGGACGCGCCCCGGCACTTTGTTACTGGCGGCATGACGATCGACGAAGTTCCAATCGAATGGCTTTATGGTCCAGGTGTGATCGTAGACTTGAGCGACGCCTTGGGCGAACTAGCTCTCTTCACGCCTGAGATGATCGAGGAACGAGCCGAGGTGCGTGAAGGCGATATACTTTTCCTGCACACCGGCTGGCACAAGTACGCTCAATTCGGCGCCGAACCAGACGAAGAGAGATACATCCACCGGCATCCCGGCCCCCATTTCAGCATCGTGGACTGGCTCCTAGACAAGAAGATTCACATCTGGGGTGTGGATATGATCTCCACCGATCACCCCATGAACCTGCCAATTGGTCGATTCTTGGGAAAGGGTGGGCTCGAACACTGGCAGCGCGTAACCAGGCAGTGCGAAGAAGTGTTTGGCGCAGACAGAATGGACGAGCTATTCCCTGAATCGGCCTACCAGCTAACCCACAACGCGCTTTTCCCGCGCAACTGTATGCACGTGGAGAATCTGGGAGGCGACCTTGGCGCGCCCGAACTTCAGAACAAGCGATTAACGCTTGGAGTGTTTCCATGGAAATTCAAGGGAGGCGAGGCCGCTTTCTGCCGCGCAGTCGCCTTCGTCGAGGAGGATTGACCGCCCTGGCCCTGACCGCTGGGCGGTGAGCAATCGAAGCGAGCTTCGCAGCGCAGGCGGCTGAATCGTCAGGTCCCTGTGCCTCTTTTCGATCGCGGGCTCAGTTCTGGCCGGCGTATTGAGTGCCGGGCGGGTCACCGGAGCGCGATCGAGAATCTAACTCGAGCTGATAGCACTGACTCGCGCGTTTGTGACCCAACCCTGTGTGGGGCTGGTTGAAGGAGTTATGCTTCTGAGCGGGAAGTCTCTGCTGGGGAATCTGAATGTCGAGCTGTACGCCGCCCTCCTCCCGTCGGGAGATTTCTGGGGAGAGAACGACCTCTGCGTCAACTCTGGCTTCCATTGCCTGACCTTGCCGGTCAGGACCTTCGACGGACCACGGGATCTTGAAGCTGTCAACGACCCTAGTTGAAAGTGTGGCATTGGAGGTTTCGCATGGAAACTCGGTACTTTGGGGAACGCATCAAACGCAATGAAGACCGCCGTCTGCTGACGGGTCGAGCTCTGTTCGTCGACGATGTCCATCTACCCGAGATGGCGCACGCAGCCTTCCTTCGCAGCCCCTACGCACACGCCCGCATCAGGAGCATCGATGTGGCGCGTGCTCGGCAACGGGAAGGTGTGCTGGCCGTCTACGCCGCCAAGGATCTGGGAGATTACTGGTGCAACGGGCCACTGCTTGTCTCTCCACCGCCGGTCGAAGGCACCGTCTTCAATGAACGAACCCAGCCGATTTTGGCCATGGACAAAGTACGCCACGTGGGTGAACCGGTAGCGGCTGTGGTGGCTGAGAGCCGCTACCAGGCTGAAGATGCGCTCGTCGACATCCTGGTGGACTATGAGATGCTGCCGACGGTGGTCGATCTGGAGAAAGCGCTCGAACCGGATGCGCCGCTCATCCACGAGGATCTGGGCTCCAACCTTTCCGCTCATGTGATCCAGACCAAGGGCGATTACGAAGCCGCCAAACCGGAGGCCGATCTGGTCTTCAGACGCCGCCTGGTCTACGATCGGGGCACGGCGGCCGCGATGGAGAATCGGGGCATTGTCGCCGACTGGGACGAACGCAGCCAGCGGCTGACGGTATGGGACACCACCCAGGCTCCCATCCCTATTCGCAATGGCCTGGCAACCATGCTCAACCTGTCGGAACATCAGGTGCGCGTGGTCGCGCCTTTCATCGGCGGCGGCTTTGGACCCAAGATCATGATGTTCTACCCGGAGGAGATGCTCATCCCCTGGCTGGCCATACAGCTGAAGCGACCCGTCAAGTGGATCGAGGACCGGTCTGAGAATTTCTACGCCACGACTCAGGAACGCTGCCAGATTCACAACGCCGAAATCGCCCTCACGAAGGAAGGACGAATCCTCGGTGTTCGAGACGATTTCCTGCACGATGGCGGCGCCTACGACCCCTACGGACTTACGGTTCCCATCAACAGCCAGTGCACCTTGTTGGGGCCTTATGACATCCCCAATTACTACAGCGAATTCAGAGCCCTTTTCACCAACAAACCCATCGTCACGCCCTATCGCGGCGCAGGAAGGCAGCACGGCGTTTTCGTCATCGAGCGCCTGCTCGACATCGCGGCCAAGGAGCTCGGGATCGACCGCACAGAGATCAGCCGCAGAAACTTCATCCC
>CAYGCA010000008.1:40876-46582 GCA_964348265.1 uncultured Anaerolineaceae bacterium
AGGCCTTCCCCTACGCAAACCAGATCACCTTCCAGGACTTCACCGAGTTGACCTACGACAGCGGCAATTACGAAGCCGTTCTGGACAAGACGCTGGAAATGATCGGCTATCAGGAATTCATCCAGCAAACCCAGCCAAAGCTGCGCCAAGCGGGCCGACGGGTGGGGCTTGGCATTGTGGCCTACGTCGAGGGTAGCGGCATCGGGCCCTACGAAGGCGCCCGCGTCCAGGTGCAGGCCAGCGGCAAGGTCTCGGTTGCCACCGGTGTAGGAACTCAAGGCCAGGGCCATTTCACCAGCTTCGCCCAGATTGTGGCGGATCAGTTGGGCGTGGATGTCACCGACGTCGACATCGTCACCGGCGACACCGACCAGTTCCATTGGGGCACCGGCACCTTCGCCAGTCGGGGCGCTACGGTGGCGGGAACCGCCATCTACGAAGCGGCCAAGGACGTCCGTCACAAGATACTCAAGCTGGCCAGCGAGGTGTTCGAGGCGGCCGAGGAAGATATCGAGATCGCGAAGGGACAAGTCCAAGTGAAGGGCGTCCCCCAGCACGCCATTCCCCTCGGCGAGTTGGCCAAGCGGGCCAATCCTCTGCGCGGCGCGGTCAAACCGGGGACCGAGCCCGGCCTGGAATCAACCAACTACTTTGGCCCCGATATGGGAGCCACTTCGAGCGGTGTGCATGCTATGATCCTGGTGATCGACCCAGAAACTATGCAGGTCGAAATCCAGAAGTACGTCGTCGTCCACGACTGCGGATCGGTGATCAACCCGCTTATCCTTGACGGCCAGATTCAAGGGGGTGTGGCGCAGGGCATCGGCAACGCCTTCTACGAGCAGCTCGTCTACGACGATCACGGGCAGCTGCTCAACGCCTCCTTTATGGATTATCTGCTTCCCACCTCGCTCGACGTGCCTCCGGTCGAGATCGGCCATGTCGAGACGCCTTCGCCCTTGAACCCGCTAGGGATTAAAGGCGCTGGCGAGGCGGGCGCCATCCCGGTCGGGGCTCTGTTCGCGCAGGCGGTAGAAGATGCGCTCAAGATCGAGGGCCTCGAAATCCTGGAGATGCCCCTGAGTCCCAGCCGACTCTGGGAGCTTGTCCGCGCGGCACAAAGGAGGGGCAGTAGGAGCACGCCCGGGCTTTCAGGTGGGCATGGTGGACCGGCCCTCCCCCCAAGTGGCTGAGATAGGGGATTTGTAACCCGCGCAAGTGACAGTTTGGAGGTATGCCAGGCGCGATCCTTCCGGGACAGGGTTGGGGGCCTAAGGGCAGGGTTCACCTAGTTTTGCTTGTAGAGCCGCCCCAGACCCGCCCTGCGAGCTCGGGCTGAATGTCGAGGTTGTTTCCTGACTTACCACTCTTCCGCATCTGCGGCCTAGACTGTATGTGCGTACTATGCCGGTGACCTCAGCCGGCGGTCGCGGCCGGCACACGGCCTTCCTCTGGGGGCTTGAGCATCAGGAAGATCGCATTCATTGCCGCGCCCTGCCTGCCGATCACTCCAAAGAGCTGAAGAGACAAGCGGGCTGTCACCGCCCGTGGCATCGTGGCCCCCAGCCTCTCGGGCCTTCCGGCAAATCAGAGCAGGATGGAGATCACATCTGCCGCCAGAGTCGCCGTCCCAGAATAGTTACGAGTGGCGACCATGCTGACCGCCGGCCTCAAGAAAAACGGGAAGCGGAGGATCGCCGCCTCCCAGATGAAATTGGCGGGACCAAGGGTGGTGAAGATCGGCCCGGAGCGGAATCCACGCAGCTGCTGCCTCGGTCACGGTGCAGATGAAGGTGCCTACGATAGTGTTAGGGACCTCTGTCACTATACCCCTGGCCTGCATCGCTCGCAGGACTTCGCCCGGCAGCGGCGCGCCTCAGACCCGGGGATCGCCAATGATCTACGGTAGATTCCAAAACGGGCGACGGTGCAGACGCCGCCCCAAACGCAGAAGCTGACGATGATGACCTCACTTCAGCGCCGCGATAGTTCCAGAGCCCCGATTTTGGACAGGACCGAGGCCAGCAGCACTCTGCCAACGCGGAAATCTGTGCAAGCCGACAAGTAAATCGGCGCCGGGGAGATGTCTCCCACAGGTTAGAACTGGCCGGTCAAGAAGTGGGAATGAGGGCCCAGGTGACGTCATGGACATCTTGGTTAGGAACGCCCAACTCCGGGGTCACAAGCACCGAACCGTTGACATCGCCATCCGCGGCGGTCGGATTGAGGCCATTGAGGCGCACATTCAGGGCCCGGCGGAATTGGAAATCGACGCCCAGGGGAATCTTGTCAGCGAATCCTTCGTCAACCCTCATCTGCACCTGGACAATGTCTACACGCTGGGGATGCTGGATGAATCGGCGATGCGTGCCTACCACGGCGAGCGCATGGGCAAGGCCATGTCCGCCATAGAGCTGGCGGCGCGCGTCAAGGAGCGCTACAACGAAGACTGGATTATTGAGCACGTGCGGCGTGCAGTTGCCTCAGCCGCCCAGTTCGGCAACACGCACATTCGGGCTTTCGCCGACGTAGACACGAAAGCCGAACTGGAGGGCGTCAAGGCGCTGCTCCGGGCCAAGGAGGAGTTCAAAGGTGTTGTCGATCTGCAGGTTGTCGCCTTCCCCCAGGACGGTGTTGTCCGTGAACCGGGCACCGCGGACTTAGTACGTCAGGCGGTCGAGCGGGGCGCCGACGCAGTCGGAGGCATCCCTTGGATCGAACACACCGACGCCCATGCAGCTGAACATATCCGCCTAATGTTTGAGATCGCAGCCGACTACTCCAAGCCGGTTTCGATGCTGGTGGACGACGCCGGCGATCCGGGCCTGCGCACATTGGAAATGATTGCCGTTCAGACGATCGAGAGGGGCTGGCAGGGGCGGGTCCTGGCCCACCACGCCCGGGCCATGGCGCTCTACCCCAAGCCCTATCTTCAAAGGCTTGCCGCGCTGCTCAAGAGGGCCGAGATGGCCGTGGTGACCGATCCGCACACCGGCCCCCTCCACGCCAGAGTGAAGGAACTCCTGCAAGAGGGCGTGCTTGTTTGCCTGGGCCAGGATGACATCTCAGATGCTTACTATCCCTTCGGCCGCAACAACATGCTCGAAGTGGCCTTCCTGGCTTCACACCTGCTTTGGATGACGACTAGAGCCGAGATGGAGCGCCTGTATGACATGATCACGCTCCACGCCGCTCAGGCCATCGGGCTGGACGAGTTCAGTCTGGAGGTCGAGGCGCCTGCCCACCTGGTTGTCCTAGATGTACGGAGCGTGTTGGAGGCGTTGCGACACCATCGCCCTCCGGCATTTGTTATCAGCCATGGGAAACTGGTTGACGCCGACGCCATGCGAGCCATGGCGGCAGATGCCTGAAAGGCCACCCTGGGCATGATCCTGGTAACCGGCGCGGCGGGCAAAACTGGGCAGGCGGTGATTCGAGCCCTGGCAGGCCTCGGACAGGCCGTGCGGGCTCTTGATCATCATCCTGAGCGACGCCAGACGCTGCAGGCGAACGGCGCGAAGGAGGTGGTAACCGCCGACATGCGCGACGAGGGGGCGTTGCAGCGAGCGGCCCAAGATGTCCGGGCGATCTATCACATCCCCCCCAATGTCAGCCCCCACGAGGTCGAGATCGGCCGCAAGGCTATCCGCGCCGCTCAGGCGGCGGGTGTCGAGCACTTCGTCTACCATTCCGTGCTCCACCCTCAGGCCGAGGCCATGCCCCACCACTGGCACAAACTGAGAGTGGAAGAGATGCTCTTCGAGTCGGGCCTGCCAGTGACGATCCTGCAGCCTTCCGCCTACATGCAAAACGTGCTGGCCAGCTGGGAGGCGATCAGCCGGCTGGGCATCTTTCGCGTGCCCTACCCTGTGGAGACCCGCCTCAGCCTAGTAGACCTAGAGGACATCGCTGAAGCCGCCTGCCTGGTGCTGACAGAGACCGGCCACGCGGGAGCCACATATGAACTGGCCGGCCCCGAGCCGCTGGCCCAGACCGAGGTGGCTGAAATCCTAAGCCGTCAATTGGGCCATTCAGTTCGAGCTGAGGCCGCTTCCCTCGAGCAATGGGAACAGGGACCGGCGGCAAGCTTCGGAAGCTATCAGTTGGCGGCTTTGGCGGCCATGTTCCGCTACTATGCGGCCCATGGCCTGCAGGGTAACCCGAACGTTCTAGGCTGGCTGCTCGGTCGGTCGCCGACCAGCTTCGAAGCCTTTGTGGAGAGAATCGTACGAAGCCGAGGGGATCGATAAAGCTGAAGACTCGCACCTCCAACTGTCATCCCTAGAGAGCTGGGCGAGCGAGGTGGCTCCCTTTGAGATTGACCCAATAGCAAAGGACCGGTTGGGTAGAATCTTCCGGCCCGCCTCTCCCTCCCGGCCAAGTCGCAACATGGGTCGCTTGGCCTTGTGGTCCGAGCGGAAGCACCTCATGCCAGGAGCCTGAACCGCAGGAACCGATGCCAAACGCAAGTGTCGCCCTCAAAGCAACCTCCATCACGCCTGCCGCCGTCAAGTGGTTAGAGGATGAATCCTCACGCCGAGTGCTCCACATCTTTGAGCGCGCCTGCAACCTAATCGACGACAAGGACAACGTGGTCAGCCTCGTGACGACCCAGATCTCGGTGGGACCCTTCTCCATCCTAGTGGACGTACAAGAGACCGAGGCATGGCCGGGCTTTCAGCGCTGGCTGAGCCTCGCTGCGAGTGTACGAGTCCGTGATAAGGCCCTCCACCTCGGGGGAAGCCAAGTTGAGACGGCAGCCGCAACCCTCTGGGACGCTACCCCCGCCTGGCATGAGCATCGCTTGAGGCTGCCTTCGCTGCTGGGTGAATTGCCGAGACTGCTACGGCTGCTGAATGCGCACGCTCCACCTGTCAGTTTCGCCCACCTTGCGAGCCCCAAGCCAAGGCTTTTCCCAAACATCCTTCCGGAGGGAGTGATGCAAGGAGTGCATGGCGCCGCACAGGATTTCGCGCAACTCCTGTCCGGGGCGCTGGTCAAGGGCGACCTTCAGGATTGCCGCCGAGCCGCGAGCGGGCTAGCCGGGCTGGGCGCAGGGCTGACGCCATCGGGAGACGACTTCCTCGTGGGGTGCGTGCACGCAGTGTGGTTGACCCAGCCACGTGATCGGGCCTTGCTGATTTCGAAGGCAATCGCCGACGAGGCAGCCAGGAAGACAACACCGGTATCAGGAGCCTGGCTCCACGCGGCCGCAAGGGGAGAGGCCGGTTGGCCATGGCATGCGTTGCTCGACGGGATCGGGGCAGTCGGGGATAACGGTTTTGAGGTTGCGGCGCGCCGGCTCGTTTCACTGGGCCACACCTCCGGCGCAGACGCGCTGGCAGGTTTCATCCGCTGCCTGACGGCCATCGCTCCGCGAGAACCAGAGGCGCACACAGGTGGCCGGATCGCGAGAGTCACCCGCGAGACCCAACCCGATGTGCGCTCGCAACCTCCAACCGACCTCCAACACAGGTAATTCATCCCAGCCCTTGATGTGCTTTGTCACTTCGAGCTGGACGTACACGCAGAATAAGATCATCGTATTGGAGCTTGATCCTGGCCTGACCGCCACACTCATCAGGAATGGCCGAAAGGGTGATGAATGATGGGAGCCCAACCCCTCTCTCAGCTTGTCTTGAAAGCAGTTGCTCTCGGGATGGCAGTCTCAACGGTCGTGTTGAGTGTCCTGCGGACGCTCTCACC
>CAYGCA010000008.1:46592-54379 GCA_964348265.1 uncultured Anaerolineaceae bacterium
CCCCAGACAGGCTTCCTCCTGCTGGGGATCGGGCTTTTCGCGCTCGCCCTGTCCGCTCTGCAAGGCAGCTAACCGTCAGGCCGATTGGCATGGGTTGCTTCGCTCATTTCGCAAACAGGCTCAAACGGTAGTGGCCGGGGAACCCATCCCAGACCCATTGTGAGAGGAGACTCAACCAATGAATCCTGCCCCACTCCTAGCGACCAGGCGAAGCCCAGGGACCGCCCTTGCCCTCCTGCTCGGCTTCAGCCTTCTTCTCGGTGCCTGCGGCGGCTCCGCTGGAGCCGGGCTATCCATCGGAGACAGCGCGCCCGATTTCACGCTTCCCACATCACAGGGCAGTACGGCATCGCTGGCTAGCTATCAGGGTGTCCAACCCGTCTTGCTCTACTTCCACATGGCAATGGGTTGACCGCCCTGCATGCAGCAGATCGTGGATCTGCAAAACGACCCGGCTTTCCAGGCACTCGATGTAGCCTTGATCAGTATCGCCTTCGATTCCCCGGAAGAACTGGCACTGGGCGCACAGGAATATGGCATCACGGTCCCCCTGCTGACGGACACGGATCACCTGGTATCTGAGGTTTATGACGTCCTGCAGTGGGCGGTGGCGACCGGCGAGCCCGGGCACACCTTTGTCCTGGTGAACAAGGATGGAACTGTTGGCTGGATTCGCGACTATGGCGCGCCCCAGAACGGTGGGGTAATGTACGTGCCCGTGCAGGACATCACAAGGCAAGTTAAAGCTCATCTGGCCAACTGAGGCGTGAGAAGCCGCGCTCCTCAGTCGTAGATCGTAGTGCCGTTGCAGCCTTCAGATTCCCTCATCGGGAGTCCCTGATACGGCCGGCACATGCCCGCCTGCCAGCCATCGGGTAGGCTTGTGGAGGGACTGAAAGGTACAGAAGAGGACCCTGGGGAAGATCACCCCTTAGCCCTCCGCGCGACCCTCCACGCTCTTGTGGCCTCCTGTGGCTGGAGTACCACACACCACGTATGTGGCGCATGGAAAATCCTCCGGCGACAGGGTATACTCATCCGCTGAACGCTGTGTGATATGTGCCTGTTTATTCAGGATTGCTCACCTCTGACAGCCGCGCCAAACGGGCAGCTTGCGATGGCCAGTCGGGACATTCTGCCTCGTTCTTCCAGTTCGCTAGGCGTCGACTCGGCTTTGGGAGTAATGCTGCTTTCCTGAGCATTCGAGAGCGCCAAAGAACCGGAGGTCGGCTTGAAAGAGTGGTTTCTGCCCGCGTTCGCAACCTTCATCTTCTGGGGACTGTGGAGCTTCATCCCCAAGCTTACGACGAGATACATCAGTCCGAGGAGTGCCATTGTCTATGAGGCTGCGGCTGGCATTGTGGTCGCCGTCGTTGTGCTCTACCTCTTGGGCTTCCAGCCTGAAACCCATCCAATCGGCATTACCCTAGGGTTAATCACCGGGCTGCTCGGTTTTCTGGGGGCACTCGCCTACTTATTGGCGGTCTCCAGGGGTCAGGTGTCACTGGTCGTCAGTCTGACTGCCCTGTACCCGATCCTGAGCATCCTGCTGGCTTTGGTGGTACTCCATGAACCCATCACGCTCAAACAAGGCACAGGCATGTTTCTTGCGCTTGCAGCCATGGTGCTGATCGCCACTTAGCTGGTCATCCAGTGATCCCGTCCACGTGATTCGCATGCTGTGTGAACTAGCGAGGGCCATCCGAGCGAATCACTCAGAAGATCTCGAAACCAGTAGCTAGAAAGGATCATCCAAGTGATCAAGTCAATCTGGAATCCTGGGTTCGTTGTTCTTATCGTTGTTGCAGGCGCTCTCTTGGCGGCCGGACCGGCCTCCCCAGTGCCAGCGCAGGATTCCAGTGAGGCGTGGCGGGAGGACTGGTCCGTCCGCAGGGGTTTTTCCATCGAACTGGACACCTCGGGCTACGAATTTCCAACCGCAATGGCCTTTGTTCCCGAGCCGGCCGGAGGCCCGAAAGATCCGCTGTACTTCGTCACCGAGATCAAGGGAAAGATCAAGGTTGTTACCAATGACCGGACTGTCTTCACCTTCGCAGAGCCCTCCTTCACTCGACAGCCCGTGGAGGAACTCCCAGACAACGCGGGCGAGGTTGGAATGGCCGGTATTTGTCTGGATGCCAAGAACGGCTACGTGTTTACAACGTTCTCGTATCTTGATTCCGAAGGAATCCTGCGAAACAACGTTGTGCGTTTCGAGTCAACTCCTATGACTTTCTCCACGCAGGCCGGCTCCCAGGTGGCCTTTACTGAGATCTTCTCCGACTATGAGGGCCGCGAGTCGCATCAGATCGGCCCATGTCAGGTTCATGAGGATCTCCTGTACGTTTCCGTTGGGGATGCCAAACAGGCGCAGCAGAGTACCCGACGCGACTCTGTATTGGGTAAGGTTCTGCGCATGACGCTCGACGGAGCGCCCACTCCAGAAAATCCCTTCTATCGCGACGACAACGTCAAGAACGGAGCCAACTTTGTGTGGGTCTCCGGCCTACGAAACCCCTTTGGCCTGAAGGTTGTTGAAGATCGGGTTTTCATCGCCGACAATGGGCGCAAGGTCGATAGGTTCCTCGAGGCTCATGAGGGAGAAGACTACCTGTGGGATGGGACCGATTTGAGTATCGGTTCCTATGCTGACGTGCTGCTTACTGACGGAGGCGGCGCCGCCCAGCTCGACTACCTGCCGCCGGGCTCATCTGATTTTCCAGAGGATTTCCAGGGAAGTTTCTATCTTGCAGTCAGCGGCAACATGGAGCTGCCCAGAGATCTTCGCCAACCACCCCGAGTGTTGAGGATCGACTACAGTTTGGAAGAGAGCAGGCTGACCAGTGTCCCAAGCCTGTTCATCGAATATCGGGGAAACGACGTGCAGGCGATCGCGGGTCTGGGAGTTGGGCAGGAGGGCTTCTACTTCGCTCCCCTTTTCCCCAATTCAGACGGTCAAAGCTCGGTCTTCAGGGTCACCTATGACCCTTCCCGTCAGCATCCTTTCATCCTCGGGGGAGACGAGCCAGATCCCGTCGATCTCATGCGGGAACGCGGCTGCTTCGGCTGCCACTCGATGGGCAGTATTGAGGGTGGGTCAGACGGTCCTGTCCTTGACGGCCAGATCTTGATCCCCAGACTGGAAACGAGGCTCAACTCCGAAGATTACCAGCAGGCGGTCAGAGAAGTCGACCAACTCGATCGCGAGCCCTTCACAACGTTCAAAGGCGCCAGGCAACAGGTACTCGGAGCAGGCGGCCAGCAGAAAGTGCGGAGCTGGCTTACGTATTTCCTCCAAGAGCCGCGCTTCGATGACCCTGGCTCTCAGATGCCGAACTTGGGCCTGACCGAAGGCCAGGCCCTGATTATTGCGGACTATCTGTTGGGCCAAGCCTCCGGGGCTAGAGATGAGGCCTCTCCAGCGGCCGCCGAAGAGCAGGAACCAAACGCGCCCGCAGGATTCGCACAGGTAGTGATCGACAGGCTGAAGGAATTCCTTCCCAGTCCGGCGGGCAGGAGGCACCTGGCCTACTTCTTTGCCGGCGGTTTTCTATTGGGTGCCGTTTCGATTACCTGCCTCTATCTCATTGTCCGGTTTGTCCGGTCACGCGCCAAGGCCTAGATCTCGGGCGAAAACCCCTAGGGAGTGTAAGGGCCAAGATTTCTTCGTCCACCAGCCTGCCAAAGCGAAGCGCATCCGCGAACGTCCCTCGGACGACGTCAATCAGGTCCTCAGCTGCATCCTCTGCCCCTGCCAGAGTCCCTGACATGGCATCCTTGAAGTTTCTGCCTACCTCTCCTCACGCCATCACAACATCTGCCTTCATACATAACCGGAACAGCGTCCCATCAATCGGGCTTTGCTGGCATGAGCTTGCCTGCACAGGCAACGACTTTGGCATAGGTCCAGCCATACCACAACTTCGCTCCACGCGGTCAGCCCGACTGCATGGGCAGGTTGTAACCATGAATGGGGAAGCCGTCAGGCGACAGCTGAGGGAAGTGCAGTCGGCAGGACTCACGAGGGATGAGCCAACATGCCGACCTCAACCCGACCTGGTTCAAGGGGGCGAACCACGCATTACGGCTTTCATTCCCCTCGCTCCCGCCTATAGTAAAACCTATGAGGACATGAAGAGCTCCCTGTTTCAGAGGGCTCTTCGCGTATCATAGGGTGCTTGTGGTCTTGACCGGACGTCCCCCAGTTGGCTGCAGACAGCTTTAGCAGATGGCGGACCTCATGCCAGATTGTGCTTCATGACCGCTATTTTGACTTGATGTGTCGGGCTAGCTGCTGACTTGGGTCGCACATTGCGGCAGTGACCATGTCGCCCAGGGCACGGCTACACTTTCTGTGAGGCTGATACATTATGAGGGGCTAGATCAGCGCGGCTCTTTCCTTTGGTCTGCACAATTGGCTGTAAGTTGGATCCACATGTCTTTGAGGACTCCGGGAGCATCGGCAATCTTCTTGTCTGTTTTGCCATAGGCACTGATGGCCTCTCTGGTCTGATCTGTTCACATAGCCAAGACAATCGAAGGTCCAGTATCCAGGATGGTAATGAAATGACCATTCAAACGGGAAAAACCTGGACTTATAGGCTGGGCGCCAGCTTTTATGTGCTCTGGGGACTGCTGCACCTTATTGCTGCGTGGAGAGGTTATCAATTGGGGGTCGAGCAGGAACCTAGTCTTGTGTAGGGTAGGCTCTATCAGGGGGCCTGACACATGGCTTTTCTGGCTCTGTTATCCATCGCCATCGCTATCGTTTTCAACTGGCGAAACAGTCGAGCGGGCTGTTGGCTCAACCTATTCACGGATGTCGGTTTCATCGCTATGCTCCTCATTCCCGCTCATAGTACGGATATCCTTGGTCCGATTCTGTGGATATTGGGGCTCGTCTTTAGCACGATCGGCATACGATCAGCGTCTAGAACAGCAAAATTTGACGGACAAGCCACATGTCTGAACGAAGCGTTTGAAATAGCCTCGCAGGGGTTCTCTCAAGTTATGGCGTGCGCTTGAAATGCAGTTCGATGACTGGCGTGCAGACGGGCGTCGAATAACGGGCAATCAAATGCGACGGGGAATGGCACCCGTATTATCCGGGTGAGAAACCGACTCCCGTCGCTGTCGAAAGTCGGCTCGGGATCGAGATACTGGAACGAGAGCTGAAAGGATGTCTCTGGCTTCGAACCCAAGAGAGGGCAATTAGCGTCCGCTACTGATGGGTGGCGCCTGGGAGAGCGTTCCCGGGAAGCTAGTCCTCGGCACGGGATGGAACCGGGCGAGCCTCCCCCGCCGCTTGACCGCTTCGAGCGGCGACGACCTGAGCCATCACCGCAAGGGCGATCTCCTCCGGAGACTGCCCCCCAAGGTCGAGGCCAATCGGGCCGTGGAGGCGATCGATCACGGCCTCCTTCAACCCGGCTTGGCGCAGCCGCTCCCGACGTTTTGCCTGAGTGCTTCGGCTACCAAGCGCACCGACGTAGAACGCTCGGCTCGGAAGCGCAAGCCGCAAAGCCGGGTCGTCGATCTTGGGGTCGTGCGTAAGCATCACCACTGCAGTGGAAGCGTTCAGTTCGAGCCGCGCGAAAGCCTCTTCGGGCCAAGCCTGGATAAGTTGATCGATATCGGGAAAACGGGCTTGACTGCCAAAAGCGCGCCGAGGGTCGACCACGATCGTCCGATAGCCAAGCGTCTTCGCAAAGGCTACCATCGCAATTGCAATGTGAACCCCCCCGACGATGATCAGCTGTGGCGAGGGCTGAAAGACCTGAACAAAGCTCTCGAGCCTCTGACGATCTGCCGGATCAGCGTCTAGCAGAACACGCCTTGAGACTCCGTCGGCCAAAGCCCGGCGAGCCGCACCTACTGCCGCTTCATCGAGCCCGGGTGAAAGACTCCCGAGCGGCTCTTCAGCAGGATCCATGCCAAAGCTTAGCTTTCTGCCCAACAGCATCTGCGGGCCACGGATGACCGTCACAGACGCCGCCGGCCGTTCGTCGAGGATTAGGGCCCGTAGGTATTCGTAATGGGCAGTGTCAAGCGGCTCAACAAACACCTCGAGACTGCCGCCACATGCTAACCCGACTCCCCAGGCGATCTCATCTGCCACGCCGAACATCAGCAGCTCAGGCTTTCCGCTCTCCAGCACCTCGAGACCCGAGGTCAGCACCGCCCCTTCCACACACCCGCCGCTGACCGAACCGGCGATCAGGCCACTGCCGGTCAGCGCCATGGTGGCACCCTCACGACGCGGTGCGGAGCCCCAGGTTTCCACCACCGTCGCAAGAGCAACCTGTTCAGCCTTCTGACGCCATCGATCGATCTCGCCCAGGATGTCTTTCATGTGGAGGCAATCCTCAATCTCTCGACGCTCGGAGGGCCCTGCCGGCGTCGGATCGGAGGCCGATCCCCCGGGGGTGCCAGGTGAACAGCCAAATCCTCCATACCGGCCAGATTATGGGCCGGAAAAAGATCATCCAGGCAGTTCAGTGCCGCGCGGAGCCCACGCGTGAGCAGCCTGTATCTCGGACCCCCGCTGCCGGCTTGCGGCGCCCGGAGGTTCTCAGGCAGCTTGTCAACGCTGTGAGCGTCTTGGCCCTTCAAGAGGGGCTCAAGCCGACGTGCCAGCCTGGTCAACAGTCGGCCCTCATTCCGCAGGGGAACAGGCTTCTCCGGATGATCGGCTGGGAGGCTCAAAGGAATTCGCGGGAACATCTCACTGGCCTCCTCGAAGAGCCGCATAACCAGGCAGCGCCGCATGCAAAAGCTGCGGACAGCTTGCTAGAAGTCCCCTATCCGGCCGAGGTTGAGGCGATTTCCCACCTGCGCCGTACCCAGGATGCGCCCAGGGCGCACTTCCGGCAATGTCCCTTGCAGGTGCCATCCGAAGAGGTTCAGGTTCAGGCGGTGGAACCTGTCCGGGATCTAGGCTCCTACGCCGACCCGCTCGACCATCTGCCGCGCGGCCTCCCCCTGGACCTGGGAAACGTCATCCTGATACTTGAGCAAGACCCCCAACGTTTCATCCACAATGACAGGATCCAGGGCCTGCTGGTCGAGGGCCACCAGTGCCGTCGTCCAATCAATGGTCTCCGCCACGCCGGGGACTTTGTACAGATCGACTTGCCGGAGCTCCTGGACGAAGGCAACCACCTGCCGGGCCAGCACCTCGGATGCGCCTGGCGCCTTCAGTTGTACGATGGCGTATTCCTTTTCGAAGGAGGGGTAATCGATCCAGAAATAGATGCAGCGGCGCTTGAGGGCATCGTGGACCTCGCGCGTGCGGTTAGAGGTTATCACGACGACCGGCGGTCTCTCCGCTCTGATGGTGCCAATCTCAGGGATTGTGATTTGGAAGTCCGACAGGACCTCCAAGAGGTAGGCCTCGAATTCCTCGTCGCTGCGATCGACTTCATCAATGAGCAGAACCGGCGGCTCATCCTGGCCGCTCTCGATCGCCTGGAGAAGCGGCCGACGGAGCAGAAACTCGGGGCCGAAAAGCTCGGCTTCGATGGGACGTTCACCGCGAGCCTCAAGCAGCCGGATGTGCAGCATCTGGCGGGTGTAGTTCCATTCATAGACAGCGTGATGCACATCAAGCCCTTCATAACACTGGAGCCGAATCAGCTTCGTCCCGGAGAAACCGGCAACTACTTTGGCAACCTCCGTTTTGCCAACACCGGCCTCGCCCTCAAGAAAGAGAGGCCTCTCAAGTCTCAGCGAGAGAAAGATCGCGGTCGCCATGCCCCGATCTGCACTATATTGTTGAGCCCGGAGCG
>CAYGCA010000009.1:0-3844 GCA_964348265.1 uncultured Anaerolineaceae bacterium
AATCGGGGTCGCCGGGCGCTCCGGCCGGCGGCGCCTGCCAGTCGTCCTGCCAGTATGTGCGATAGTCTTCCGCCTCGCCGATGTCGACGTAGGCGAGCACCAGCTTGCCCCGCTCGTGGAGGCGGCGGACCAGGCCGGCCGTATCGAACCCCTCTGAGCCCACATTTGAGCGCGTCGGCTCGATGACCAGCATGTCGTTGAGGAGCAGCTCCGCCATCATCGCAGTAAGGTCTCGCGCCGGATCGACACTGCCAGACGGGTGAGGTACGCTGGGATCGGAGAAGGCGCGCACCACCAGCAGGAAAGCGTCCACTTGCTGAAGCTGGTTGAGAAGCGAGCTTGGTACTCCAGCGCGCCCGGCTTCCGCTCCCAGCCCACCAATATCAGTGTAGGTCACTCTTGCGCGGGTTGTCTTGCGGGGTCGAAATCGATCGCTCAGAGCATCCACCCGAAGGTCGGGGACGTCCACGACCGCGGTATGAACCTCAGGCCGTCCAATCCCTGAGAGCTCCCCCGTGGGTATTTCAGATCCCGTAAGGGCGTTGAATACGGTCGTTTTGCCAGCTGCAGGCAGACCAATTATTCCCAGTCGCATCTCAACAATAACTCCCGCCATCGGCTAGCGGGAGGTGCAAGCTTGACCGGTCGCGGGCGTTTGGTATACTTGCCCCGAGCCGAAGTGGCGGAACTGGCAGACGCGCGCGACTCAAAATCGCGTTCCTTCGGGAGTGTGGGTTCGACTCCCACCTTCGGCACTGAGCGATTATAGCATATGGAGGACCCCGGCCGATCCGGGGTCTTATGCTTGCATTGCGATCCGCCAGTGTCTGTGGGACAATCCGGCCTGGATTCTCCGTCTGAACCTCCATGAACACTCCGTTGTCTCGCCTCCTCATCGGCTTCGTGGTCGGAGCCATCCTTGGCCTGGTCTACGGCTGGTTGATCCGGCCGGTTGAATACGTCGATACAACGCCCGACTCATTGCGCAGTGACTACCGCGCTGATTACATCCTGATGGTTGCCGAGGCTTATACCGCTGAAAGGAATCTTGAAGAGGCCCGGCTACGTCTGGCTGCCCTCGGGCCACAACCTCCGGCAGAGATCGCCCTCAACGCCCTCGCATACGCTCTGGAGCAGGAGTTCCGCAGCGCAGATACCGAGCGGCTGGAGCGCCTCATTACCGACCTCCAGTCAATTCCCCCGCCAGCAGAGATCGGAGGCCCATGACAGTGCGAAAGTGGCTTCCCCTGGCGATCGGCTTCCTGGCGGGTATGCTCGGCGGATTGTATTACGCTTGGGTGGCGAACCCGGTCGAGTATGTGGATGCGTCTCCCGCCTCCCTTCGGGAGGACTTCAAATCCGATTACCTATCGCTGATCGCCTCCGCCTACGCCGCTACGGGCGATCTGGATCGAGCTCAGGCTCGCTTGGATTTATTCCCAAACCCAGATACTGCCCAGGCGCTCGGAGCTTTGGCCCAGCGAAGATTGGCGTTAGGGTATCCTGAGGCCGAAGCCCGGGCGCTAGCTTTGCTGGCCGCCGCCCTGGGAGAACGACCGACTCCGATTGCCACGCGTCCGCGGCGCACTCCCACCGCCGCTCGGCCCTCTCCCACGGTGAGCCCCACGGGTACCACGACGCCCACCCCCGTTCGGCCACCGACGCGAACGCCTACGGCTACTCCAGGAGCTCCCTTCAGACTGGTCGAAAGAGGAAAAGTCTGTGACCCTGATCTTGCCTCCCCACTCATTCAGGTCGAGGTCCTCGATGCTGCAGGGAAGCAAATTCCGGGCGTTGAGGTGCTCGTCGTCTGGGACACCGGTCAGGATCACTTCTTCACCGGCCTCAAGCCCGAGCTGGGGGTTGGCTATGGAGACTTCACCATGACCGAAGGCCTGACCTACACGGTGCAGGTGCGCGACTCGGATGAGCTTGTCACCGGTTTGATCATCGAAGACTGCGTCAGCGCGGAGGGTGAGTTGTTCTTGGGTTCGTGGCTTCTGCGCTTCGCCCAGCCATCACCGTAGCGACCGGCCCGCCACACTCTGCCAACCCGAGATTGCGGCGCCCGCGTCCTTGCGGCTAGGCCCAAAGCCCAGTATCCTCACTTCGAACCAGTCAGTATAATGGACACGATGTGGCCGAACACTTTGCTTGGCCGTCGAGTGGGCGACGTTAGTCGAACTGAGCCCGGGGCTGAAGCGGGAGGGTCCGCGCGCGCCCGACTCCTCGCCTTTATCAGCCTGCTGCTGGTTTCGGCGCTGGGATGCAGTGCGCCCGGTCTGGAGGCTCTCTTCCCCTCCCCGACGCCGCCCCCGGAGGCCACCCTGGAACTGGTCGCCGAGCCCAGCCCTACGCCCCTGCCTCTCTTGCCGGCAACGCTGGTGGAGACCGACCCTCCGTCCGGCGAAGAACTCCCGCCCGACCGCTCAATCGTCTTCTATTTTGACCAGCCAATGGACAGAGCCTCGATCGAGGCCTCCTTCCAGAGCGAGCCCTCAATAAGGGGACTGTTCGTCTGGTTGGATCCCGCCACGCTGCGCTTCACCCCTTCGAGCCCATTGGAACGAGCTACCGACTACCGCCTCTCGTTTGGCGCCGAAGCCCGCTCGCTCGCCGGCCTCTCTCTCGCCGGCCCAATCGAGATGGATATCAGGACCGCAGGCTACCTTGAAGTGGCCGAGGTGCTGCCCGCTGCCGGCGCAACCGATGTTTCCTCCGACGCCGCCATCACGGTCGTCTTCAATCGTCCTGTTGTCCCGCTTCAGGTCGAAGGGGAGTCTCCCCAACCCCTCACTCTGGATCCGCCCGTGCCCGGGAAGGGCGAGTGGCTTGATACAAGCATCTTCGTTTTCCGTCCGGATGATCCCCTCCCCGGGGGAGAGACTTTCATCGTCAATGTCGATGCCGGGCTAACGGACCTCCGCGGGGGCCTGCTGCAAACACCCTACGTGTGGTCCTTCACAACTGGCACTCCCAAGATCTTGGAGGTGGAGCCGCCAGCCGGGGTCTTGGACGTACCGCGCGACGCCGATGTGAAGCTCAAATTCAATCAGCCGATGGATCGTAGCAGCGTAGAGGCTGCCTTCCGACTGACTGATGGAGCCGAGATTGTGGTTCCGGGTTCATTCATCTGGAACGACAAGAGCACCGAGCTTGCTTTTTCTCCTCATGATCTGCTGGCCTACAGCACAACCTACGAAGTCGACCTAGTGGGTCGCGCCCGCGGGGCAGGTGGGGCAGACCTAAGCGGGGCCTTGGAGGTGACCTTTCGCACCGTGGATGCGCCGGCCGTTATCTCAACCACGCCGGTCAGCGGAGGTGTGGGCTCACCCAACGCCTCAGTCGAACTTGTCTTTCGTGCTCCCATGGAAGAGGCCAGCCTGCTGGAAGCGCTCACGATCAGTCCAAGACCCGACAACCTCTCTGCCTTCTGGCGCGCTGATGAGAACACATGGGCGGTTTTCGGCGATTACGTCCCCCAAACGAATTACGAACTAACCTTGAGCGAGACCGCCGCCGACCCCTACGGCACCCCACTCGGCGCGCCGTTCACCCTCAACTTCTCCGTCGGCAATTTTGCGCCCCGTCTAGATTTCACCACCTTCGGCGAAGTGCTCTCGCTGTCGAGTGACCGCACTCCCCAGATCGAAGTCCGGGCGCGCAATATCAGCCGCCTCGACCTGCGGCTCTACAGGCTGAACCTGGGAGAATACCTGGAGGCGCTCCAAGACGGGAGGTTGTTCTTCAGGAATCCAAGCCCGCGCGGAACGCTGGTTCGCCAGTGGTCGCAGCCGGTGTCTGAGCCCCCCAACTCCATGCAACTTGTCCCGGTACCCCTCCA
>CAYGCA010000009.1:3854-11646 GCA_964348265.1 uncultured Anaerolineaceae bacterium
CTCCAGGAAACGCCACTCATCTCAGGCTTCTACATGCTCTTCCTCGACGGCCCCGAGGACGATCGGGCAGCCACAGCCCGGCTCCTGGTCGTGCGCGACGTCGAGCTGGTCATCAAGTCGAACACCCAGAGTTCCTTCATCTGGGCAGTCGACCTTTCGAATAACCAGCCAGCATCCGGGATTCCCATTCGCTTGCTGGATGAGACAGGGAACGAATTCAGCAGCGGCCAAACAGACGATGATGGGACGCTCGAACTGGACAATCCCAGCCAATTGGATCCCTTCACTCCGATCTATGCCCTCACAGGCGAGCCGGGCGAGCGCGGGTTTGGCCTCACGAGCACAGTTTGGGGGGACGGAATTCAACCCTACAATTTTGGAATCGGCCTCGACTTGATCGGGCCAGATCTTAAGGCCTACCTCTACACTGACCGTCCGATCTACCGGCCCGGACACACGGTGCACTACCGTGGCATCCTGCGTGAGACGGAGGAAGCCCGCTACCTACCTCCGGACTTGTCAAGTGTGCAAATGAGCGTGCAGGATGCGACTGGGGATACCATACACACTCAGACGGTACCACTCTCGGAGTTCGGCTCATTCCACGGCGAATTCACCCTCAGCGATGAGGCGCCAACTGGAACCTACCTGCTTGAGACGGACCACGGCAGCGTGTTCTTCGAGGTGGCCGCCTTCCGCAAGCCAGAGTTCACAGTTTCCGTCGAGCCATCGGCCTCCCAGGTAGCCCAAGGCGATCCGCTGAAAGCCGAAGTGCTGGCGGAGTACTTCTTTGGGGGGCCAGTATCAGGAGCGGAGGTGGAATGGGTGGTTTGGATCGATTCCTTCCACCCGCCTGGCCTGCCCCAGCCAATCGACTGGTTCGATCTGGCCCTGGGATTTCCGGGGATCCTCGGTTTTGAGCCCTTAGCCACAGGGAGCGGAGTTACCGGGTCGAATGGAAAACTCCAGATCACGGTGCCGACGACGCTGGAGGATCTCAGGCCAGTCAGGGTGACCATCGAGGCTACGGTGACAGATGAAAGCAAGCTGTCCGTGACCGGCCGGAACGAGGTCAACCTGCACCCCGCCACGGTCTATCTAGGGTTGACCACGGGGGTCTATGCACTCCGCGCTGGAGAAACCGCAGTCGTGCGGCTCCAATCGCTCGATTGGGACGGCGACCCCGTACCCGACCAGTCCATCGAGGTAAGTGTAGAAAGGGTCACCTGGGAACAGACCGTCGATCTAGAAGGCCAAATCCGCTGGACGTCGAGCGCCAGCGTGGTCAATCAGGCCCAAATAAGGACTGACGCGCAAGGCGAAGTGATCTTCAGCTTTGTGCCTGAAAGAGCGGGCACCTATCGGGTTCGGAGCGTCGGCAACGACCCCGCTGGTCGTCGGACGACCGCAGAGGTGAATGTCTGGGTCGCCGGCCAGGAGGCGGGTCTGTGGCGCCAGCCAGCGGTTGGCCGCATGGCGCTCGTTCCCGATCAAGACAGCTACAAGCCGGGCGAGACCGCCCGAATCCTGGTGCCGTCTCCATTCGACGGCCCGGCGAGGGCGTTGGTCACAATCGAGCGCGGCCGGGTGCTCTCACACCAGGTCTTGGAGATCAACAGCGCAAATGCGGTTGTAGAAGTGCCCCTTGAGGCCATTCACGCCCCCAATGTCTTTGTCTCCGTAATCCTGATCGAACCAGCCTCCAGGCAGCGGCCCCCGTCGATTGCGGTCGGACTTGTGGAGCTGCCTGTCAGTGCCGACTCCCTCCAGCTTCAACTTACGCTCACACCCGACTCGAGAGAGGCGGAGCCCGGCCAGACTCTAACCTACAGCCTGGAAGCTGCGGATTCGAATGGCCAGCCCATTCAAGGTGAATTCTCATTGGCGCTGGTTGATCTGGCTGTGCTCTCGCTGACCGAACCCAACAGCCCCAGCCCGTTCGAGAGCTTTTATGGCCGCCAGCCGCTGCGTATCCAGACGGGGGCCTCGCTAGCTATCAGCGCTGAGGTTGGGCTGAGGGCGCCCCCCTTCGATGGGCTCGGCGGTGGAGGAGGCGGCTTTGCGCCAATCGAGGTCCGCTCCGAGTTCCCCGATACGGCCTATTGGAATCCGTCCGTCGTAACTGATGAGACCGGCAGGGCGCGGGTTACATTGGAGCTTCCTGACAGCCTCACGACCTGGCGTATGGACGCCCGCGGCGTCACCCGCGACACACTTGTCGGCGACATCCTCGTCGACGTCGTGGCAACGAAAGATCTCTTCGTCCGCCCGATCACTCCGCGCTTCTTCACCGCGGGCGACGTTGCGACCGTCGCAGCGGTAGTGCACAACAACCTGGACCGGGATTTGGCCGTCGAAGTTCGCCTGTCAGCCGGCGGGGCCAGAATCCTCTCAACGCCGACCCAAACCCTCTCAGTGGCAGCCAAGGGCCAGCAACGGCTTGAATGGCAGCTTGCCATTCAAGACGTCGAGAGCGTGGATTTGACCTTCTCGGCTGCTGGAGGGGGTTTGCAGGATGCCTCCAAGCCGACCGTCGGTACAGCCAAGAACGGAGCTTTGCCCGTGCTTCGATTCAGTGCTCCCGACACCGCCTCCATGGCTGGCGAGCTGGCTTCAACCGGCCAGCATGTCCAACTCATCAATCTGCCACGCCGCTTCGACGCCACCCAGGGCGAACTCAGCCTGCAAATCAACCTATCACTAGGCGCTGCTTTGGATGAGGCCCTGCTCGATCTGGAAGAAAACCCCTACGCTTCGACTGAGCATATCGTCTCTCGCTTCCTGCCAAACGTTGCCGTATTGCGAGTCTTTCGCACCCTGGAAAGCAGTGAGCCGAGGTTGGCAGCTCGGCTGGATGAATCACTGGGCAAAAGCCTGCTCACCTTGCTCCACCGCCAGAACGCGGACGGGGGGTGGGGGTGGTGGCTCAACAGCCCTTCCGATAGCTACCTGACAGCCTACACGCTCTATGGCTTGGGCCAGGCACGCCTGGGAGGGGTTGCGGTGGATGATTCCATGGTCGAAAACGCGACGCAGTACCTGCAAGCGGGGGTCCTTCCCTCCAATCTGCTCCCCAACCAGAGCGAGCGAGATAGGCAAGTCTTCGTGCTCCACGCCCTGGCCACGGTCGGAGCTGGCGATCTGCCATCGACCAGGCAGATGGCAGCCGAGCGGGAGACGCTAAGCATCTGGGGCCGTTCACTGCTGGCCCAGACGCTTGCGCAGCTGGCGCCGGACGATGCCCAAATCCCGGCGCTCATCTCGGATATGGAATCGGCCGCGGTTCGTTCTGCGACCGGTGCCCACTGGGAGAGCGCGGCCCCGGACCTCATTAATCTCAACAGTTCGGTTAGCGCCACGGCTCACGCGCTGCGTGCTCTCCTGGACTTGGATCCTCAGAACCCCCTTCTACCCGATGGCATTCGCTGGCTTCTCTCTGCTCGTTCTCCGCAAGGCGCCTGGACCTCGACCCACGAGAGCGCTTGGGCAATGCTGGCTCTCTCAGATTGGCTTGAGTACACGAAGGGACTGGAAGCGGACTACATCTACAGCGTCAAGTTGAATGGCCAGACACTGGCCTCCGGTCAGGCTACACCGGACGCGCCCTTCACAAGCGTCGAACTGCGGAAACCGGTTGGAGCGCTTCTGGCCAATCAGCCTAACCAGCTTGCCATAGAGCGTGGCATCGGCTCAGGATCCCTTTTCTACACCGCGCATCTTACCGTCTACCGGCCGGTCGAACAAGCCACAGCCACGGCGCGCGGCCTTTCGGTCGAGCGCGAGTACTTCCACTACGATGGGCAGTGCGGCAGCGGCGTAGAAGCGCCCTGCCAGGTGGCCGAGGCGGCTCAAGTGGGTGAGGAGCTTCTGGTCCGAGTCACCTTAATCGTCCCATCTGATCAGTACTACATCCTCGTCGAGGATCCTTATCCTGCGGGAATGGAACCGATCGACACCAGCCTGAAGACTTCCGAAGGTCCCCCAGCGGACTTCTCCACCGCCGATCCACTGCGAGCTGGCTGGGGGTGGTGGCGATTCTCACGCAGTGAACTGCGCGACGATAGGCTTTTGCTGTTCGCCGATTTCCTGCCCGCCGGCACCTACCAGTACACCTACCAGGTGGAAGTGGTCCATCCCGGGGAATACCGTGTGCTTCCGACGCGCGCCTGGGCCCTTTACTTTCCTGAGGTCAATGGACAGGCTGCGGGACGTATATATGCCATCGAACCGTAGGTCTAATCTATCCTATAGCGAAGGGATGGATCGACGCTGGCCTTCCGCCTGCCAGCCGGATCTGCCTGAACGCGACCTCTCTCGAGCCTGGTCGCCGCCAGCCTAGGCCCCGCTGTCTATCGCCGCCTCTCCTTCCGGCTCTGCGTCGACTTCGCCCTGATCCAGCTCTGGCGCCGGCTCGGGTCCCAGCTCGAGAGTAATCTCCTCTTCCATAGTAATCTTGCCACGCAGGAAGGCACCCTCCTCGGTAGAAAAGGTTGTTGTGACTAAGTCGCCCCAGACGCGACCTTTCCGACCGATCTCGACCCTGTTGGCGGTTATGTTCCCTTTGACGGAGCCAGCGATGATCACAGTGATGGCTGTGATCTGCCGGCAGGTAACACGCCCCTGCTCCCCAATGACCACCAGGCCGCGAAGCGTGATGTCGCCGTCGAAGGCACCATCGATGCGCAGACCACCGGTCCCACTGACATCGCCCTGCCAGGCGATGCCTGCGCCGAGCACCGAGTCGACGCGCTCCGGGGTCTCCCTTGTCTCTGCAGGACGATTCTCGCTTCTACGGAACATTGGGCCTCCCACTGTTTGGACGCAGGAGCATACTCTGCGCTCATTCCCGTGTCAAATTCCCCTCACCCTCCGGGCGGGCCTGAAGTCGAAGTCGGACGGAAGGGCCTGAGGGCTCAAACTAGGCGCGCTGAAGGCACGGGGGGAAAGTCGGCACAGAGGCTGCGGCCGCTGCGCTCGGCATAGGAGGCGCGGTGCAGCGCCCCCGCAGGTAGGGTTTGCTGGCATCTGGGCTTCTCGTGAGTATTGTCCCATCATTCTCCCTGGCACCGGGCACCTATCAGAAGATCCTCAAATCTCGAACTGCCGGCACCCCACCGAGCGATTCGGCGGCTCTAACAGCCCTGACGATCGCCTCGGCCACGACTTCGGCTGCAAACGCGCCTACCACGTTCACGTCGGCCTCCTGTTCACCCGTTGCCAAAGCAAAGAGGGTATCACCGTCCAGCATTGTGTGGGACGGGCGAACGGTTCGCCCGATGCCATCATGCGCCATCTGGGCCATTTTGTTGGCGTCCTCTTTATCGAGCCGAGCATTGGTTGCCACGACCCCAATCACGGTGTTCTCTCTGGGACCGAAGCGCATGCGGTCCCCCGGCGCCTTGCGTTTCAAGCCCTCCAAGGCGCCTGCGAAACCTCGAGTCTCTCCAGCCTCGATCGTGCGGGCGCCAGCTATGATACCTCCCGTGTTGGGATCGACCACATCTCCGAACGGGTTGGGCGCGACCAGAGCGCCGACAATCAGCCCCTGACCAAGATCCACGCTCGCCGTGCCGATGCCGGATTTCATGGCCGCCTCCATGCCCAAGGCCTTTCCTGCGGTCGCGCCGGTGCCCGCGCCGGCGTTGCCTTCCAGCGGTCGGTCGCTGGAAGCGTTCTCACAGGCAGCGTAGCCCATGGCTGCATCGGGCCGGATGTCGGGTCGCCCCAAGGCTAGGTCGAATAGGATCGCAGCCGGAACGATTGGGACTCGCGCCACACGAACATCAAGGCCGACCTTGTTCTCCTCAAGGAATTGAACCACGCCAGTGGCAGCCTCCAGCCCAAAGGCCGAACCGCCGGCCAGAACCACTGCGTGCACCTGCTGCACAAGATGCATTGGCCGCAATGGATCGGTCTCACGGGTTCCGGGGGCTCCGCCGCGCTGGTCAACGCCTCCAACTGCGCCTTTAGGACAAAGGATGACACTGCAGCCTGTAAGCGCTTCCTCGTCGCCAGCGTGACCCACCGTTATTCCCGCTACGTCCGTAATGGCGTTATGAAGTGCCATGATAGCTCCTCCGAGAGACTATGGCTGCCAGGGTGTTCGCCAGCACCCTCTACGGGTAGCCCGCATTCGACCGACCGACAAATCCAGGAGAACAGGCGAGCGCGTTATGAGAGTTGCATTGTAGTGAAATCTTCAGGCGCGAACCACTCGTGTCGGTTCTGAGATCGAATGAGCGTTACTCCTGAGACTGCCGAAGGTACCTGCCGGAGAAGTGCGGCGGCCATCAGATAGGTTCCGGCAAGCGCAAAGCGACTCGGCCAGATCACCGGAATGCGAGGCCACGATCGCCTTTTCGCAACACCGATCACGGGCGGAAGCGTACTTTCCAGTTGCCGGCTTCGAGTTCTTCAACAGTAGAGGCCGTTCCGATGATTTGGAACCATGTGTTCCCAGGCTTGAAAGGGAACGGGGCGCCGTTCGGGGCAAAAAACTTGAGCGGGCTGTCGGTCGCAGTCGCCGACCAGGCTACCTCATAAAGCCATCCATCCCGCAAGACGAAGGCCCGACGTCCCTCTTCGTGCCACAGATGGATATCGATGATCGTGGGTGAGATGAACTCGTGGGTGGCGATGAGAAGGACTACGTTGCTGAAACCCAACCGCTTCCCTGTCAGTCGATCAACCATTGGTTGCAGGACGGCGTCGGCGTAGTCCTGAGAACGCAGATATTTGCCCGAAGCACCATCGTACTCCCAGGCAACCTGATTGAGAAAGGCATAGAACATCCACAAGTGTTTGGCTTCCAGGCCGCCGGGCGGCGGTTCGGCGTCGAAAACCATCCCACCCAGTTCAGGGCTGCTATTATCGGCCCCCTCCCCTTTGACATACCGACTGAACGCCGCCGTATCGGCAAACGTACCATACGTGTGACTGGTGGTTTCCGGGCACAGCGCCGGGCAGGCGGAGGGCTTAGCGTTGAATACTCGCCCCGGGAGCAAGGCGTAAAGCCGCTGCGCTACATAAGGATCTGCACCCTTCATCCCCAGGAAACCTCCGTAGAGGCGGGTCAGCTGCCCGTCGACCAATCTTCCAGAGCGGATGGGCCCGACCTTCAACGAGTCGCGCCCGTAGAATACCGCCAAAAAGCGGGTCATCCCTCCGCCAATGAAATATTCAAAAACGACATCGGCCGAGGAGAGACCGAAGTGCGGTCGGCCCTGAACCGGGAAATTCGATACCTTAATCGCCAATGGTCTGCGTTGCAGCCGGGTCGGATCGGCCGCCTCTTCTCCTGTCAACGGATCAACGGGATGCGGCGCCGCCTCATTCCACGCCTGCCTCGGTTTGAGGTCTGAAGGTTCCGCAACCGTCGCCCGATAAGGCTCGTCAGTAGACCTGACAGCCTCTCCCACCCTTTCCGCCTCTCTGACTGAGCCCACGCCCTCAAGGGGCGGTTGCTCCACAGCCTCTTCCGTTGGCACCCGTACTCGATCGTGAATGCCCATCCCGGCGCACGCAGCCAGAACGAAACCAGCCAGCAGCGCCGATCCGAGCCCGTGCACAGGCCTCAATCCGTCCAGACAGACCATTACGATCTCCTGCAAGAGAATGTCATACCATCTTATCCGGTCTCAGGCAGACATACGGGACCTGGTTTCACTCTAGCCAATCACTGGCGTGCAAACCGCGTCCGCTCCTTGGCCCGCCGCACCCCCCTGGACTCACCTATGCCCAGGCCCCAGACTGCTCAAGGGAAGTACCCCTTGAACCTGTTCGAGTTCAGCTC
>CAYGCA010000009.1:11656-17645 GCA_964348265.1 uncultured Anaerolineaceae bacterium
AACATATGACTATCGCCGACCTCCATGCCAGCCGCGTGCCTTATTAGGGTTCGACGACCAACCACACGCAATGAACGTCCAGCCTGGAAAGGGTTTCGCTGAAGGTAGTTGTGTGTCTACAGGCAGAGCCTCAGAGGGTTCTTGAGTGGGCATGGGCGCTCGGCCATCAGCGGCCATTCAAGCGCTGGATTAGAGCAGCCCTTTCCGACTCGGAGAGCTTCTTGGAAGCCAGCTTCAGGGTTGTCCGGGCAGTCCGACTTGTGCCGCGCTCTGCCTGAGCAAGCATCCAATCCCGGGCCAGTTCTCGATGACGGCCAGCTACCTCTCGAATGCACCAATCGACCGCCTTGCGCATGTACCTCTCGGGGTCATCGAGCAACTTCGCGCATATGGCCAAAGCCCTCCTATCCAAGTCTAGCGCCACCTTGGCCGGATAGTGGGCTCGTCGAAGGAGGACGGGTGAGACCAGAGAGGCCCGCCGCACCCAAAGGTTGTCATCCTCCGCCCACTCCTCTAGGCAGGACATGTAGCGAGCATCCTCGGCTAGGGCCTGCCCAAGCAGCGCATGACAGAGCTGGTCGCACTCCTCCCAGTTCGTCACGTCAGGTAGGAAGCGAACCCCAAGTTCCCAGCGCTCAGCGGGCGCTAGCCGCTTTAGATTGGCCAGCAGGAAGAGTGCTGTGAGCTTATGCTCGCGACTACCTTCTCTCCAAATGCGCTCAGCGAGATCCTTAAGGAGGGTCGGATCCTTCCGATAGAAAGTCACAATCTGCCGGGCCAGCGCCCTCAGGACGGGTACCTTAACGCCGTACATCTTCTCCGTACCGGGCACAACTCTCTCCATCGCAGCCTGGTAATCTGAGCCCGCCACTGAACGCTCAAAGGCAAGGCTCAAGCGGCGAACAACCTCATCATGGTCGGCCCCCAGCCAGGGGTCGGAAAAGAGATCCGGGACCTCACCCATGATCCAGACCCATCTCGAGTTGCGTACCACCAGAGTCTTTGTGCCCCGTTTCCGGCAACCTGACGCCGACCATGGCGGCGAACTGGCGCACACTGGCCGGGCTGTGCCCGGCGAAGTGATTGTTGAAGTAACCGTAGATGTCGATGCCATTTTCTATGAAACCCTGGATTCGCTCGGACCACATTTCCAAGGATTCCGTGCGGTCAATTTGGATGCGGTCGAACTCCACGATATCCTTTCGCCGGCCCAGCCAGCGGATCACTGTGAAATCGGCAGTGATCCAGTCTAGACGAGGCATGTAGTGCAGGTCCTGTAAGACGAGGGCCACATTGTGCCCCGACAGCATCTCACCGAAATCAGATTGGAGCCACTTCCGGTTACGTATTTCGACCGCATAGCGCGGACCCTCCGGCAACAGGCCGAGGAAGTCGTCAAGCCGCTCAAAGTACTCCGGGGTGAAATCATAGGCAAACTGGAGCGTAAGCACCCCAAGCTTGTCGCCCAGAGTCTGCATCGTCCGCACGAAAGCCTCAGCGTCCCCAACGGCGCGGTCGAGTTTCTTTTCATGGGTAATGAGCTGAGGAAACTTGGCAGCGAAGCGGAAATCGGGCGGGGTTCGCTGTCGCCAGCCCTCAACGGTTGTTCCACGTGGAGGGCCATAGAAAGTGGCATCAATTTCAACCGAGTTGAAATGACGAGCATACTCCTCAAGATAGGCGCGTTTTGGAGTGCCTGTAGGGTAGAAGGGACCCACCCAGCCGTCGAAAGAGAAACCCTGGGTACCCAGGTAGACTTTGCCGTTCAATTCAGCATCCTTTCCACTTTCTCCAGGACGATCTCTGCGACTTCTAATTTAGTCATAAGGGGCAACTCCTGAGCACTGGAGTCGGCGTCAATCAGGATGGCTCGGTTAGTATCGACATCAAAGCCTGCATCCGAGGCAGTGATATCGTTAGCTACGATGAGCGAGAGGCCTTTCGCCCGCAGCTTTGCTTGGGCATTCTCCACCAGGTCTCGGCTCTCCGCCGCGAAGCCGACCACGATCCTCGGCCGGCCAGTCTTCTTGCGACGTTCTGCAACCCGCATCAGGATATCTTCAGTCGCTTCCATCTTTAGTTCGGGAGGCCCGACATCCTTCTTGATCTTCTCCCCGGCCGGATCGAGGGGACGAAAGTCGGCCACAGCGGCAGCCATCAGCAAGGCGTCGGCGTTCTCAACCTCCCTCAGGATGACGGCCTCCATTTCGGCCGCGGTCGGCGCTTCCACCCTTCTGGCGCCGACAGGCGTGGGAAGCTGCACAGGCGCCGTGACGAGCGTCACTCGGGCGCCCCGGTCTAGGGCCGCCTGGGCAAGGGCGAAACCCTGCTTTCCGGAAGATCGATTGGTGACTATCCGAACTGGGTCTAGCGGCTCTTGAGTTCCGCCAGCGCTGACAACCACCACGCGCCCTTTCAGCGGGCCTTCCCGTCCCAGGGCGCGGCGAATCTGGCCCAAGATCTCCTGCGGTTCCGACATGCGGCCCAATCCGACTAGGCCGGATGCCATGCGTCCTTCGCCAGGTCCGACAACCTCGACGCCTCGCTCCTGCAGGGTAGCCACATTCGCCCGGACAGCCGGATGCTCGTACATCCCAGCGTCCATCGCCGGGGCGATCAGCGTCGGGCACTCAGCCGCCAAGGCCGAAAGAGTGAGCAGTGAATCCGCCTCGCCATGAACGAGTTTGGCCAGCGTGTTGGCCGTAGCCGGCGCAACGACGTAAAGATCAGCCGCCTTGGCCAATCCAACGTGCAGCACATGGCCTTCCTCGCCCCATAGATCGGCATCCCGGTAGGCCCGCCGCCCTGTCAGCGACTGAAAGGTCAGCGCCGAAACAAACTTGAGCGCCGCCTCGGTCAGGATCACATCCACCTGCGCGCCCAGCTGGGTCAGCTCTGAGGCCAGCTCAGCGGACTTATAGGCTGCAATTGAGCCAGTAACGCCAAGCAGAATACGCCGACCTTTGAAGATCGGAATACTCTTAGGAGCAACTCGCTGGGACGTCATGTGCCTCTCCTAGGCTGCCTCCGGGGTGGGCTCACGTCCCCTCACAGGCGAGAATTGGACCCCAATCCTGTCTGACGTTTCCCTCATGATGATACCTCGAGCCTGGCAGAAAGCCCCTTCGGCCCCCGGGCCTCAGCGGCCTTCCATGCGCAGGTAGAGAGCTGCCGGTCAGCGACCATGTGCGTCAGCCTTCAGCCGCCTCCGGCCGGCTGTCGAAGAGTTCGAGCCGACCATCTTCGTGAATCATCACCCACTGTCCATCTTGCAGACGAGCATAGTCCTCCTTTAGGAGGGAAACCACCGGCACCTGCTTGGCATACATCTCTGCGGCCACAATCGAGGCCAGCGCAAAGAAGGCGTCGATGCCGATCGTCAAGAAGGCGGCCGGCGCGGTGCCTGCACGAATCGCCTCCAAGATCACGGCTGTCGTGGTGCTTGAGCCCCGCGTGAACGGTACTGCCAACACCCGGCCGGCCGCGATCTCGCCGGAGAGCGGATGCCGGCGGTCAATGATTTCGCCTGTGCGCTGGTCATAGCCACCCCAGAAGCTCAACGGCTCGGTGCTCACCAAGACCTCGCCGATTGCCTGGCCGACCACCAGCGCTTTCCCTCTAATCACGCTTGCCACAGCGAATCATCCCTCACCACGCGACCCGTAACTCCTGACGTAACACAGTCTTCCAGGCTGCTGAAGACAACCTGGGTGTTGAGGAGACCCGGCGCATAATAGGCATATTTGGCTGAATTGGTCATCAGAACCTTGATCGATTCGGGCAGCATTGGTGTGGCCAGGATGCATGTATCGACGGTGATCCTGGCCCCAAAAGCCCTCAGCGGCTCGACGAAGCCGGCCTTGTCGGCCAGGGCGGTCATAGCCCGGCTGGAGGTAATGAGAAACTCAACACCAGGGTTGCGCAGTTTGCCCTCCACGAGCGGGGCCAACTGCTTGAATTCAGCCAAGGAGAAATGTGGGCTGCCGAGCACCACCATGTCGAGCTTCTGGCCAGCATGGGTCGTCAGCTCTCTTCGGGCCTCAAGCAGCTCACGCATCGTGATCGCGACCACCCTTTCCGGTTTCTTGCCTTGGAAAGCGGCTTCAAGCGTCGGCGCCTCCGGTGTACTGCCGACGAGGTGGAACAGCGCTACAGCCCCAGAGGAAGCCGCGGCCGCGCCGAGCGCCTTCAACTGGTCCTCGGTCGGCTTCGCCTCTAGCCCTTCGACAACCGGTATGCGGTCGCCCGCGATCTTGCCTATCAAGTGCCCAAGAACTGGAAAGAAAGAGTCGTGCGATTGGAGCTCGGGCGACACGCCTCTCAGACGAATCAGGACTTGGCCGGCACGGTTCTCAGTGAGGTGCAGCCCGACCGCAGGAACCCGGCCTGTGATGGCTGCGCATATGTCAAGCAGATCGGGATAACGTTCCGTCCGCGCGCCGATGACCGAGTTGGCGAAAACGATGGCGTTTGACTCGCCCCAGGCCACTTGCTGGCCAAAATGCGGTTTGTACTCCGTCTGATAGGGAGCACACGTCCAGGTTGGCAGGCAACCCATACTCTCATAGGCCACCATCTGCCGGTGAGCTTTTTCAGCCCAGTCACGAGGCACAGCCCACTCGCGCCAGCCGTGCTCATCAAGGCCGCTGACGTTCAGCGTGGTCGGTACCACCACCTTCGCCCCCTTGGCTGCCAGGTACTCAGAGAACTCCAGTGTGGCCTCGCCCATGTAAATTGTGCTGTCGATATGGGCGGCTTCAATATCCATCAACCGCTCCGCGCCATAGACCTCGGCCATGCGGGTGATAATAGCCATAGCCATTTGGGCCGCTGGACCACGCTTTCCATCCAGTTGAGCCCGGTCTTCTCTACTCAGGGCAAGGACCATCCAGAATCCCTCTCAATCAGAGGCGGCTGCTATCGCAGGCCGCCAAACCTGCCTCAAAGTTCCGGACGCGCCGGCTTGCTTCGAGGCGCAGGATGATCATATCGCGCCATTCTGAGTGGAGCCGCCGCAGGCAACTCAGCAGGCCGAACCAAGCCCGGCTGTGGCGCCGACTTGGAATTGACACGGGACATACAGAGGACAGGCCAATGGCCTATCGCCAAACTGGCGGGAGCGTTGGTTGCGAAACAGCCAGCTTGCGTAGACTGCACGCGAGCCTGGGTGTAATCTCCCACCGCCTACAGAGGCCTGTCTGCGCAGTTACCTCAACCAGACGCGCACCGTTTCACAGGTGATTCTGAACGGCCCCGAGCAGCACCGGCAAATCGACGTTGCTGCCACTGACAACAACTGCCACGTTCCTCCCAAGGCGGGGGACCCGTCCATGCAGGATGGCTGCAATTCCCACGGCTCCCCCACCCTCGACTACCAGCTTGTGCTCTTGCAAGGCGAAAGTCATGGCGTGCCCGATCTCCGACTCCGAGACTAAGACCACATCGTCAACCTTGGACTGGACGATGCGAAAAGTGAGTTTGTTCTCGCGTCCAAGTCCCCCTACAAGCGCGTCGGCAACCGTTGGCTCCTCCTCGAGGGTCACAGGCCTTCCAGCCTTCAAGCTGTGATACATAACGGGCGCCGCTTCCACAGACACACCCACCACCCGGACCTGGGAATGGGCGGCTTTGAGCGCCATCGCCACCCCACTGATCAGGCCGCCGCCGGAGAGAGGCACCAGGACGGTATTTATCTCAGGCAGCGCCTCCAGAAGCTCCAAGCCAATCGTCCCCTGTCCGGCGACAATCTGGGGATCATCGAAGGGGTGGACAAAAACCAAGCCGCGTTCGAGCTGCAACTCAAGCGCTCGCTTGGCGGCCTCGTCGTAGGTGTCTCCTGCCAGAATGAGTTGCGCCCCCAGCCGCTCTATCGCCTCCCGTTTGTTCTGCTGAACTCCTTTCGCAACGCAGACCACAGCATCGATACCTAGGCTGCCGGCCGCGTAGGCGACGGCCCGGCCATGGTTACCGGTGGAGACGGTGATGACGC
>CAYGCA010000009.1:17655-22211 GCA_964348265.1 uncultured Anaerolineaceae bacterium
ACCCAGATGGTACTTGGTATAGCACCGACAAGGGATGGTCATCCTTTCCTTGAAGTTTTCCCGGTACTCCTGCAAGTTGGTCCCTCGTTTCTGAAGGGCTCGTTCGAGCACTTCGATCGCGCGCCGATTCGGCAGGGTCGGACAGCGATAAGGAGTGGAGGAGCGGGGTAGCCTCACAAATCGATGCTATCCGTCGTCGGGCGGCATAGATCTCACGCAGACCTACCCCCGGCCCAGACATCTGAACTCCAAGTTCTGTCGACCTCATTCAGGTTGCCCTGCGCCCTCCCCCGTGCGACCCCTCTCCGCCGGCCTTTGGGACTGGGGAATTCTCATGATTGCGATCGGTGTCAGCCCTGTCCTGAGCAATTGACCGATAATCGTCATGCCCGAGGCTGGGGCTTCCTGCCTCACTTCGCGCGGCGCCCCGACAGGGATAGATCGACAGAGCAACAATCGACCTGCAGCATTCGCCAAAGGCCCGCGCCTTGGGCCGGCCAGCCCGGCATTTCGCGTCATGACGTCCTTTCCGACGAAATTCGAGCATCCTAAGTTTACTCGCAACCGCCTGGATTTCGACCGAACCTGCGCCCAGACAAGAGAATCCGGAAGCAACACTCAGAATCCTTGTACCGGACCGAGAAGGGAATGCTTGGTCGCTCTGGTAGCAGTCCCTGGAACATTGGAACGGCACAGACGCTGATTGGACCTTGATGGCGCTCCACCGTCCGCCTGGCTTGATCGGCGGACAGGTGTTGGTTCAGATCTGCTCGCAAGGCCCCATTCCCTATCCGGATTTGGTACGCGAACTTTGTCCGGGCGTGGACCTCCTGGCATGGGGAGAATGGCACCTGTGCTTCAGCCTCAGCGTGTAGAATAGGGTGTCTCGCTTCGCTTTGGGCCAGCCTGACGGCTGGACGTGCCCCGCGTTCGGCCAAGTGGCACCACGGCCGTCTAGCGACGAAGTGAAAACCACCCTGGAGCAGAGGCTGGTTTAGGAACAAGAAATGTGCGACACGCTGAATATCGCCCACCGCGGAGCGCGCAGCTTGGCTCCAGAGAACACGCTCTCCGCTGCGCGTAAGGCCTTCGAGGTAGGTGCCGAGATGTGGGAACTTGACGTGGGCATGACCTCTGACGGCGTGCTCATACTCGTCCATGATGAAAGCGTGGAACGCACATCAAACGCAAGTAAGATCTTCCCAGAACGTCGACCATGGTTTGTGCACGAGTTATCAATCGAAGAGATCCGTCGCCTCGACTTCGGCTCCTGGTTCAACGACAGCGATCCATTTGGACAAATCGCCGCCGGGGAGGTTTCCGACGAGGACATGGAGAGCTATCTCGGCGAGCCAGCGCCCACACTTCGAGAGGCCTTGCGCTTCACCCGCGACAGCCAGTGGCGAGTCAACGTGGAAATCAAGGATCTAGGCCGCACACCTGGCGACAGAGTCGTTGTGGAAGAGGTTATCTCCCATATCGAAGAGCTGGGGATGGTGGATAGGGTGCTTGTTTCCTCTTTCAATCATGACTACCTCCGGCGCGCCCGGAGCGCTAACAGCGCGATCGCCACAGGAGTCTTACTCTCTTCTGCGGTACGCGAGCCGGCCGAGCTTCTGCGCCAGCTCGATGCCCAAGCCTACAATCCTGGCGTTTCGATAGTCCAGCCCAACGAGATCAGAGAGCTGCGGGAACAAGGTTTTGAGGTCTTCGTCTGGACAGTCAATAGTGTTGCAGGGATGCGCCGCCTGGTCCAAGCAGGAGCCAGTGGGATTTTCACCGACTTTCCCCAGTTGCTTAAGCCAATCCTGGATAAACGCAAGTAAGGCTTGGCTGGTCCAGGGGGACGCGTCAACTTCGCTACTCCCTTGGAGTCGCGAATGGACGCTTATCCCTCGATTTGGAGCTCACTAGGCCACCCAGTAACCCCCCTGCCGTATTGCAGTCTGGTCGAGAACCGGGTAGGCGTCACTCGAGCGTGAGACGCATAGACACCCGGCTGTCCGCCGGAGTTCCCAGCCTTAACGGGCAAGTCAACTCGGTGCTGTCCTCCCCGGGCAAGAGCCTCTAGATTGCCCGACCACCGCCCTTGGCAAATGTTATACTTCGGGCACTGCACTAAGGATCCCCACACCCTCCCAGCTTTTGAGGCACAAGTGAGTGAACATAGCGATTTCATCCAAGCCGTGATCGAGGCCGAAAAACCGCTTTACAGAGCCTACACCAAGGCGCTTTGGGAGGCCGCAACAACTGGCACTCGGGAAGCCAACCTTCTCCAAAGACAAACCCAGGCTGCCCACATGCGCTTCTGGGCCGACTCGGAACGCTATGCCACCGCCAAACGCCTCCACGAATCAGGCGTCGCGGAAGATCGGCTCACTGCCAGGCTACTCAAGGTGATCTACCTATCGGCCGCCAAAGCCCAGCAGGATGACGAAACGATCGAGAGAATTACTCGGCTCGAGGCTGAAGTTCGTCAGGAGTACTACAACTTCCGGGCCGAAATCGATGGCCAGCGCCTGAACGACAACGAAATCGATGAGATCCTGGCGAAATGCCAAGGCTCTGCCGAGGCACGGGCGGCTTGGGAAGCGAGTAAACAGGTCGGCGCTCGGGTGGACCGACAAGTTCGACAATTGGCGCGTCTGCGCAACGCCGCAGCCAGGGCACAGGGGTTCCGAGACCACTTTGCTCGCTCACTCACGCTCAATGAGATCCGCGAACGAGAGCTCATGGCTCTGTTCTCCAAACTGGAACGGGTGACTCGCGAGCCCTACGCGCGCCTAAAAGCGCGAATCGATCAGAGGCGATCGTCTCATTTTGGCGTGGATGGAGACGATCTCCGCCCGTGGCATTACGGCGATCGCTTCTTTCAGAAGGCGCCCGATCTTGATGAGGTTGACCTTGACGGCCTCTTCTCCAGCAAGGATCCGGTCCTGCTGGCCACCGCCACGTATGATAGCCTTGGGCTAGAGGTCCGCGATATCTTGGAGCGATCCGACCTTTACGGACGGGATGGCAAGAACCAGCACGCATTCTGCTTAGACCTCGACCGCGAGGGTGACGTACGCACCCTCAATAACTTGCAGCCCAACCATCGCTGGAATGAGACGCTGCTGCACGAACTCGGACACGCCGTATACGACAAGTACATTGACCGATCCATCCCCTGGATTCTGCGAAAACCGCCCCATCTTCTTTCGACCGAGGCCGTCGCTCTCTTGATGGGCTCACTGACATACAGCAAAGATTGGCTGACCCAAATCGCGGATGCGCCCGAAGCTGAGGCGACTCAATTGGCGCAGTCTGCCGAGAGAAAAGAGCGCGCTCACAAACTGGTGTTTAGCCGTTGGGCGATGGTCATGTCCCACTTCGAGCGCGCGTTCTACGCCGATCCAGATCGCGACCTGAATGACCTTTGGTGGGACCTTGTCGAGAAGTTTCAGCAACTGCGGCGACCGGACGCTCGGGATGAGCCAGACTGGGCCGCCAAATACCACATCCCACTGGCACCGGTCTATTATCACAACTACTTGTTGGGCATGCTTGCCATGGAGCAACTGGTGGATAGGCTCGACGGCGAGCGCGTCTTCCGATCCGGCGCCAGCCAGGACTGGGCCACGCAACTCAAAGAGGCTACCGGGGAGGCCCTGAACTCGCGCTACTTCGTTCAAGCTCTTGGATGATCAGGCGAGGACCTCGGCTCCAGAAGGGACCTCGGAGCCTGGACGCAATTGACTGATCCCTCCCCATTTGCGCTCAAAGGGGCAGCCTTTCACCCTGCTCGCCAAGACTCTAATCCAGAAAAACCACTATACGAGAGAGCCTAAATTCGATCAGAACTCAACTCACGCTCCCTCCTGACGGGCCGCATACTGTCCAAGACTCGGGATCCAGGCAAGAAGGACGGCCTAGCCTTCCGTCCCCGAAGAGCACATGGCGCAACCGATATCTCCTTCAAGCTGCCTAGAAGGTCTTGACAGCCCTGCCGGCTCCCCGTACGCTCGCAGCGTGCGACGCCTTTACCCGACCCTTTTCGTTTTCACTGCACTTCTGCTCACTTGGCCCTTGGGGCGGAGCCTCGTATCCCGGCTTCCCATGGGCAGTGAACTCTCTTCAACAGTGCCGATCTTCAACTTGTGGATATTGGGCTGGAATGCCAGCTCGATGGTACGGGGGTTTGCACAGTATTGGGATGCGCCGATTTTCTACCCTTCCCCTGGAAGTATGGCCTTCACCGATCCCCAGCCTCTCGCCGCCCTGCCGGCAACCATATTCTGGGCCTTCGCCCCCGGGCTTGCCTATAATCTCACCCTCCTCGGCTACCTGGCCCTCAATGGGTGGGTGGCCAGCCATATCATGGTGCGGCGTGGCTCGCCTGTTCCCATCTCGCTGATTGGGGGCGTGATCGTCCAAGCCCTTCCCTTCCTTACTCATGAGCGCGGCGTTCTCCAAATGCAGTCCCTGTTCGGCCCTTTGTGGGCGATCTATGCGCTTTGGGAGCTCCTGGAGAGACCATCAACCCTGCGAGCGGTCAACTTCGCATTGGCTTATGG
>CAYGCA010000009.1:22221-26682 GCA_964348265.1 uncultured Anaerolineaceae bacterium
TATCTGCCCCCCTTCCTGTCACTGACACCCCTCTTTCGCCCGGGCTCTCTCCTTCGTGGATCGACCTGGACGAAGCTGGCTATCGCAGGCGGCCTGGCACTCATCATGATCCTGCCGGTAGCTATCCCTCAATCGCGCAGGCTGTCCCGCATGGGTTTCGAGCGTGGTGAGCGATCGGTGGAGAGGACCTCGGCCAGACTTGAGGATTATCTAAGACCATCCCATCGGCTGTGGATCTCATCCCTACTTCTCGGCCAGCAAGCCACTGGGGGCCGGGGACTTTACCCTGGGGTATTGCTCACCGGCATGGCCTTTGCCGGTCTGGCCACAGCAAGAAGGTCCAATCAGCGCCGCTGGGGCCTCTACCTGGCAGCGTCGGTGGGAGCGGCCTTCCTGCTTTCATTCGGTTCTCACCTGCAGGTTGGTGACTGGCAACCCTATCTGGTGCTTCACAAGGAATTGCCGGTTTTATCTTGGAGCCGAAGCCCGTTTCGATTCGCCCTCTTCCTTCAGGCCAATCTGGCACTGTTGGCAACCCTAGGATTGAGCTGGCTCCATGAGCGAAGGCGCTGGTTGGCTGTGCTGGCGGCAACTCTGGCTCTCGTGGAGTTGGCACCCCTGCCCGAGAGGTTGACCCATGTTCCCGGCCGCGAGCCAGCCTGGAGGGACGTCGTCGGTCAGGAGCGGCCAAGCGTCTGGATTCATCTCCCCTGGCCGAAGGATGGAAGGACCGCCAGCTTTGCCAGTACAACCCTCTGGATGGTCGAGTCTTTGGGGCTACCAGGGAGCTTGGTCAACGGATATTCGGGCTTCTTCCCAACAACGAACTCTCAGTTGCGCACCCTTCTGCAAGATTTCCCGACGGTCAGCGGATTGATGGCTCTGCGCTCCCTGGGGGTGGAATTGATCGTTGTCCACCGGCCGCTCGACTTGGCAGCCGATTCACGACTGGATCAATTTATCCAAGGAGGCGATCTAGAACTGCTGGCTCGATATCCCAATGAATGGGTTCTGGCTTTGCCAGATGGACGACCAAAATTGGCGAGCGAGTTCGACGGATTCTGGGAGATGCAAGCTGCCACAGTCAGGGATGGGATTCGGATCGAAGTCCGTCCGGACATACCTGACAACCAGGTCTATGTCTACTCGGTGGCTAACGCGCCGGTTTCCTGGAGGCTTGTTGTCTCCGGCGAAGAGGGCCAGCGGACCCTCCCGATTCAGCCGCTTGGAACGCTTCTTCTCTACAGTGGCTCAAGTCGTTGGATGCAGATGCAGGCATCCGTTTCTCTGGACCCGGGCGAGTATGAGCTTTACGTGGTAGAAGGTAAGTCCAATCAGGTGCTGGCAACCACCACGCTCAAAGTGAACCCTTAGGCGTTATTACCTCAACGCGGGCTGGCAGCATGGCCGACCTGCGACGCGCCCAGCCCGCTTCGATATCGGAACCAATTGACTGCACTGGAAGGAGAACACTGCCATTTCTGAGCCTTCATCAAGGCACATCGAGGTTCACTAGATGGTCCGAAACGACGTTGGGCACAGGCAAGGACGCACCGAGCGAGCCCATGCGGCACATCTCGACCTGCGACGAATCCGAATCGGATTGACGTTCCGACTGTAGCCAATCAATACAGCCTCCGATCGCCTTGACCTGCTGAGCGCGCACCCCCTGAGTTGATGCCCGCAAGAGTACCTCGATCAGATTGTGTCAAGCAGCTAGACTGCCGCGAGTGAGGCGTAAGTGCAGATCCTCTTCAGGTTGTGGTTTGAACGCCTGATCCCGAGGGTCTCTCGCCGAGCTCCTCTGTCAGCGTCCGCTGCCGGGTTTCACCCTCAAGGCAGGCCGAAGTGAACCTCCCTGCCACAATACACCAGTACCCTGGTACCCAACTTCGGGGCCTCCGCTAGCCAATAGATGAAAGCAACCTGTAAGCAAGGAACCTTTTCCAGCATGCTACCCTCCCCCAAAGCGCCCTTGGCTCAAGCGAATCCTTCGGCAACCCGGATCCAGCCACCAGCTAGAGTTCTGATTAGCTGAGGGCGAAGGCTGTGTCCGGGTAGGCCAATGACCTCTACGACATCGAAGACATGAACTTTCGAGACGTTTTATCGAGAATATCGCGCGGCAGACCCGCAGGGCTGATTCTCTCATCCAGGCTCGGGGCCACCTTCCTCGCCTCATTAATAGGAAGATTGAGGCAAACTGCTGGTGCAGATCAAATCGATGGGAGTTTGGAGGAGGATGCGACCGTTCGTCACCAGCCCGCCGCGCCACTTCATAAAGTGGGGCTTCGCTTGCCAATCCGAGCCAAGATCACTGGTCCCTACGTTTTTCTGGCGTTAGTCCTAGCTTTGGCCGCGGGCTTCATCGTGACACGCGTAATTTTCGACTCCTTGGAAGAACGCTTCACTAATCAGCTCATTGAGACGGGCAAGCTTGCGGGGGACTGGATGGTACGGGAGGAGAACCGCCTGCTAGAAACCCTCAGGTTGATCGCAAACACCCAGGGGCTCGCCGAGGCGGTGGCTGAGGAAGACGCCGATCGGCTGCGAACACTGGCTCTGCCCGTGGCCCTCAACTCACAGGAAGAAGCCATCGAAATCCTTGACATGCAGGGGACTGCGCTGCTTTCCATGCGCCATATAGATGGCGGAAACCTTGAGGATTACACCTTCACTCAAGGTGAGATCACTTTTCAGCAGTGGGGGTTCGTTCAGAGTGTCCTTAACGAGAAGGTCGACCGGAGGGGTAACAAGTTCGCTGGCTTCGTCCGCGCCGAGTGGGGGGATTTCTTCTACGTCTCAGGACCCATCCTTGACGCCAAAGGAAACCGGATCGGCGTCGTGCTGGTCGGAACGCCCCTGCCCAAGATCGTGCGCCGGATCCGGGGTGAAACTCTGGCCCAGGCGACCCTCTATGACCTGCGCGGTCGACCCATTTCAACCACGTTTTCCGAAGTCCAGAGCTTGAGCCCCGAAGCGATTCAGCAAGATTGGACAAGCGCAAGCGAAACCAGTTTCTTGCGCAACATGAGGAACCGGAATATTGATTACGTCGAAATCCTCGCACCCTGGCTGGCCCGCGGTGAGGAAGAGCTTGGCCGCCTGGGTGTTGCTCTTCCGAAGAGTTTCATCGTCCGCACGAGCGAGATCACGCGGCTGAACATATTTGGCTTCGCTTCGTTCGCATTCGTGCTGGTGATCATCACCGGCACGTTCGTCGCCAATCGCATTACACGGCCGCTACTGGGCGTCGTGAAGGCTTCCACTCAGGTAGCAGCAGGTAATCTGGATGTAAAAGTGGATCCAAGCAGCAATGACGAACTCGCTGTCCTAGCTCAATCCTTCAACCAAATGGTGGGCAGTCTGCAGCTCTCGAAGAAGGAGCTCTTGGAAGCATACGATTCAACCCTCGAAGGCTGGTCCAAGGCCCTCGAATTGCGGGACAAAGTCACCGAAGGCCACAGCCAGAGGGTGACCGAAATGACCTTGCGGTTGGCCCGGAAGATGGGAATGACGGACGAGGAGCTGGTCTATACCCGGCGCGGCGCGCTGCTTCATGACATCGGAAAGATGGGAATTCCAGATTCAATCCTCCTCAAGGAAGGTCCCCTAACGGATGACGACTGGGCCATCATGCGCAAGCACCCGATCTATTCGCATGAAATGCTGTGGCCGATCGAATACCTTCGCCCAGCTCTGGACATCCCTTACTGTCACCACGAAAAGTGGGATGGTTCTGGCTATCCGCGTGGGCTCGAGGGCGAAGAAATCCCGTTGGCGGCTCGAATCTTCGCCCTCGTCGATGTGTGGGACGCCCTCTCCTCCCATCGCCCCTACCGACCAGCCCTGTCGGTAGACGAGGCCCTCCGGTATGTACAGGAGCAGAGCGGCAAGCACTTCGATCCAAGGGTCGTAGAAGCCTTTCTCGAAACTCTAAAGGGGGACGAGGCGAATCCGCAATGAGGACAAATGCGGCTGATGGGCCACACCAGGAACGTCGCCGCCGGCCGCTCTGGCTCCTGCTTCCACTGCTCCTGTCCGTCAGTTGCTTGTGCTCCCTGCCTTTGTCCAGATGGCTGACTCCAGGTCCCGTGGACGGTCTGGTTTCCGTGGGGTTGCAGCCTGAGAATGAAGCCGACTACAGCGCCGACCCGAGTTTCATTCCCGTACCGGTGATGCGGCTAGACATTCTCCGCGATATCCTTCTTGAGCAGATCACTGATCCTTCAGACCTCCCTGAGCGCCTCGCAGCGGTGACAGCTGTGCTGCAAAGCGGTATACCAACAGTAACCCCAAGGCCGGACCAGTCAGCCATTACGGGAACACCGACGAATGAGGTCACCTCAACCCCGTCGGCTGCTCCCACCCTTTCAGCTACTCTAACTCTGACTGGTTCACCGACGCCCAGCGCCACCCTGACAACCTCGCCCAGCCCCAGCGCTACGGCGTCGGCCTCCG
>CAYGCA010000009.1:26782-31150 GCA_964348265.1 uncultured Anaerolineaceae bacterium
GCGCCACACCGACCAGCCTGCCCTCCGCCACCAGCACCAATACACCCAGCGCCACCCTGACAACCTCGCCCAGCCCCAGCGCTACGGCGTCGGCCTCCGCTACCAGTACTGCCGCTCCGGCTGCTACCGCCACCAACACGCTCGCCCCAACCGCCTCACCCACGGTCAGCGCCACACCGACCAGCCTGCCCTCCGCCACCAGCACCAATACACCCAGCGCCACAATCACGCCTGCCCCGACTCTCACGCCATCCGCCACCAATACGCCCTCACCAACTTCCACAGCGACACATACGGCAACAGCGACACCGTTTGCGAGCTGCAGTCTTCCAGTGTTTGACGACGGCGAACCTCCGGAAGGTTTTGTGCTGGACATCAACCCCAACGACGATGCGACCGGGGTGCCGCTTTCGACCGCCAATGTCATCATCTACTTTAATCAGGCCATGAAGTATAGCGCTGGAGCTGGCAGCGCGGATGATCCAAAGCACTACAAGCTCCAGCAAGAGATAACCGGTGACAAAGTCGGGATTCTGTCGGCCGCCTACAACCCTTCTAGTTATTCGGTCAGCTTGACGATCGACACCTCAGACGTCGACTGGGAATACGCTACATGGTACGTGGTAAGGATCAAAGCTGGGATCCGCAACGGATGTGATATGAAGCAAGGCGCAGAAGTTTCAACCCGATTCAAGACCGAATCGCCGCCGAGCCCCACATCGACACTAACTGCCACACCCACGGCGACCAGCACTCCTTCACCAACACTCGACCCTATCCTAAGTAGCGTCTCCGGAGCTTCATCGGCTTCGGCCACTCCGAATAACCCTAGAACGGCGACGTCCATTGCACCAGCCTCACCTGCTTCGACCCTAGTCTCCCCCATGACCGGCACACCGAGCGTTCTGGTCACCCTGGAAACGTCTTCGACTGCCACTAGTACGACTGTCTCGCGCCACACCAGCGATGGTTCTTCGCCCACCAGAAGCGACACCGCTAATCACACCCCTTCTCCTCCGCTCACCTGGAACCCGCCGACGAGTACGCCAGCCCCTGTACCAACGCCGCCATCCGAGGCCCCGGCCTCCGTGTCCGGCAAGGTTGATGCCATGGGGATGCTGCCGCCTCAGGCCGGATTGCTGGCGTTGCTATGGATGTCTGTGAGGCTGACCTCCTGCATTCGTGGGTGGCGCCGCCGGGACTGATCGGCCGGGAACATCGCCCGCCAAACAGCCCACCCTGGGGGCACAAATCCGTGAGGCGATAGACCCACAAAAGAAGGATTGGCGCCAATTCCATTTCGGACAACATGCTAAGCGGCAAGGATGTGAAGGTGCCTCCCTACAAACTGCGGGTCACTCCATCTGCGATCCTAAGCCAAGGTAGTATCGGCCCGAAAGGACCCTGCCCCTTCGTCGCATCTCAGGAGCACGGTGGATTGGCCTGGAAAGCCCGCATTGATGGGGAAAGGAAAACAGACGCAAGCAGCAGCATGCCAGTCACAGGCCTAGTCCACAGGTCGACCAGCTCCGCACGTGTCCTTGAGTGCGCCACTGGAGGGCGGGGCCGGGTGATAAGCAGATCCTCTAACGGGCCAACCACCACAACGGCAGGCGATATCGGAAATGCGACAATCTGGGTGGAATTCGTTCAAAGGTTAAACCCAGTAATGCCCCTCTCAATCAGGGAGGAATCAACTTGATGAGTGACCAGACGATGTGCCCCGCAGCACAGTACTAGCTCGCGTTGTGTGATGACACTCGCGACGCGTCCTCGAACTTGATAGGAAGAGCTAGGCTCCGCCTAACCTGGATCCGAAACTTGGGGCCAGTTTCGGCCGAGCGTTGTGTCCAAGGTATTCTGTGGACCCTCCATAACGATTATGGATTAGTATATTCCTTCATAGGGGCAAGCTTGTCATTCGCTGCGACGACGCCAGGCCCGTATTTGGGCCTGACGTAGTTGCTTCCTCCAGTAGGCCGGAGGCCTTCAGGCGGAAGTCTGATTGGAGAGTTTCTGGGGGCTCGGCCTGCAATCCGGGGGCTGACTTCTGCGCCCTGGCTCGCTGGAACCGGATCAGGAGGCATTACCATCACCAGCCAAGAACAGGCGACATACGCCAATTACATCTACTATTTTGAGATTGGCCAGGGAAGCTGGAGCCGTTCCCTTGGCTCCAGAGTCACCAACTGGCAGGCGTTCTGGTCGGATCAGACTGGCCTGAAGAACCGCTTTCTTGTCCTTTCCATGGCTCTTGTGAGCAAGTTCTTGGGCCGCTCCAGAATCACCTCTCACCCGATGGGCTTACCAGAAAAGGGGGAGCTTAGAGTTGTAACGAACAGAGTCAGGATCACCAAGCTGGGCATACCTCTCTACCTCCTGCAAGAGAAGTACATCCTGAACCCTGATTGCCGTCAGGCATGGGTACAGTCCCAGGAGCGGTGTGGTCCGTTACCCGTCCTGTTCAATAGCTCAAACCAACATCCGGCCGAGATTCTCGATGGCGGTATGCGATCCATCTGCTACATCCCGCTCTTGGGGACAGACTGGGAGGGTCATTACACGGTTCGAGAGGACCGCAGTCATATCGATTCCATATTGTCTTGTTCTTGGGCCGAAGCAACGGAGAGGATTGACCGTGTCGCTTGAAGCCAGCCGACTGTTGGCAGCCGCGGGTCAGAATGTAAGGCTGCTTGCGGAGAGGATCTACCCCTACCACTTGAAGTATGAGGGAGCCCAGGATGCACGTGCCGTATTCGCCTACGTCTATTACAACATCACCCTGGATCTGGCCGAGAGGTTGGAGAACCCCGAGGAAGGCTTTGAGAATCCAGAATGGGTCGCTGGCCTGGCGCAGTCATTTGCCGACAAATACATCGCTGCCATGGACACCCTGGACCGCTGTCTGCAAGACAGCGATCCACAAAGCATAGGACCAGCGCCGGAGTCATTGTTCAAGACCGTTCCCAAGCCTTGGGCGGATGTCTACCGGGCCATCCGCGGCAGGCAATCTTTCGTACTTGAAGATCTGGTGTTTTCCATGATGGCGCATATCAGCCACGATCTCCCGTTGGCCTTGATCGAAGTCGGAGCGAATCCCGATCATTTGGCCGACTACCACCTTATGAACGAGGTCCTGGCTAACAGAACCGAGTTCATTCAGCAAGCCGTGGCGAAGCGATATCAGCGCTTCCTACTGTGGTTTGACGGCCTGGCCGGGTCCTACGATGAGTTCTTCACCGACTACGGCATTCGAGTCTCACGATCTGTGGCCTGGTACAACGCAATGCGCCTGCTCGCCCCCTCTTCAAAAGAGGACGCAAGAGCTTCTATTGAGAGGAGCACTTTAGCATTCATAGAATCTGTTCGCTACCCCAAAGAATGGTGGATTCGGCTAGTCGTGTGGTTCCTCCGGTTAGTGATTCCCAGGCGGCGGGTTTGGCCGCTCCCGGCTGTAGGTACCGGCACGGCACGCCAGGTTGACGCCCAAGGACCGCCCCAGTGGTCTTCGCGGTGGTAGCCTTTGCCGCACCGGCCACCGACCATGACACACTTCCCTGGGCAGCTTACGACCTATCAAGACACCCTAGGCTGGACCCGGCCGGAACGCTTGACGTTCCCAGGTGCCGAACCCTAGGCCTCTTGCGGCCCCCCCAGGGATACGTTCTGGGCTCCAAAGCCACACCCGAACTGTATGGCTGCGGGCTCTGGACGATCCGACATTGTGGGGAAAAGTCGGGTGAATAGGCAAACTAAGGGATCTCGATCTTTCCGATGACCCTTCCAGCCAGCGGAAGCTGGTAGGTTGACGTCGCCTCTCCGGGCAACACAATTATGGGCCGATCCTCGGGGGAATCCGTCCCAAGCACGAATTGCTGACCATCTCTAGACCAGAGTGCTCCGGCGGCGGGGAGGCGATAGCATCCATCGAGCTCAATCACGGGTCGGGAGAAACCGCTTTCCAGATCGTAGTGCCAGACCCTCGTCGTACCTCCAATGCAGTCAGCGTTGATGACCAGCAGTCCACGACTGTCCGGAGTCCAAGAAGCAGCCGATAGGTCTGGGACAAAGACGTCTTGCCATTCTTCAGACGCTTCGGCAAGTTTGAGTTGACAGGCTGGTTCGTCACGTCGAAGACAACTCGTCGAGACGACTGCGGGGGCAGGAGGCGGAAAGGAGTCGGACTCCGCGCTTTGAGCAGGCCACACCCAGGCCCACTTCCGATCAGGGCTTTGATCGCCAACCCAGAATGGAAACGTTCTGCATGCCAGCTCCCAGCCCGGGCCTTCAGCGAGACAGTACTCGAAGGACGCCTGCCTAGCCCGAAAGGTAGACCCGAGCACCGCTTCTTCCCCGGTCAGCCAGCTC
>CAYGCA010000009.1:31160-33611 GCA_964348265.1 uncultured Anaerolineaceae bacterium
TTGAGATTCCATCCGGTAGGGAGCCCGATCCCACAACCGTCCAGTCGGCGAGCGAAACAACGTACCAATTCAGGCCGGCAACCTCTCCCCGGCAGTGATAGGCGAAAAAACGGCCCGCCACATACGAAGCCGAACCTGGCGGGCGGCAGGCTCCCCTGGCATCAAAGGAAAACTGCCAGACCTGAGCATCCCGAAGATCCACTGCCAAGAGGCCATCTGCGCCGGGAGGATCGATGACTTCCAAGTAAAACCTAGGAGGCTCCAGGAAGATGCCTGCGGCGATTTGGGAACCATCAGCGCCAGGGGAAATGCGCAACAGGGGACCTCTTTGGGCGCCGTCCCAGGAGACATACCGGTAGATGCTCTGACCCTGCCGGTCCGACTCCGCCAGATCCCAGACGATCAAGTACTCACCTGGGGCTAAGCCGTCGAGCGCCGTCTCTAGCGAAACCTCAAATTCGGGTTCGGTCAGTCCGGCGCCTTCTGGCGTGGATACAGCCGTCACCGCCGGGGTGGAGGACGGCTCAGGCGACGCAGGAGCTGTCGGCGTCGACGGAAGGCTAGTCGGGGTAGGCTGTTCCCTGGTTGCACTCGGGGTGCGGATGGAGGGTGTGGCCGGGGGAGTGCATCCGGCCAGGACTCCCCCCCACAACAGCAAGAGAAGGGGCACGAATCGGCGCCACATTGAACCAACCCCTGGGAGGCCAGACCTGGCTGCGTGGATGCTCAAGCGGGTTCCGCCAGCACTACGCCGTATCGGGAAGAATTCCCTTGCGTTTGTTCCCAGGCCGATCGGAATGTGAACCAGGTATAGAACTCTTCCTGGTTGTGGTACGAATTGTAAACTCGCACGACATAATCTCCCTGCCGAAGTTGCATGACGTCCAGCACGCTCACCCAATGGGCGATATTGAGACCTTCCGTTGGGCTGAGCGGCCTGAGTAAACCGGAGCCTTTGGCGATATTGACCAAGGGCACAAGCTTGCGGCCCGAGTTCAGCATCTCCAGCATCTGTGTAGGTTCGCTGATCTTAAGCGGTGGAGCAAAGTTCGCCGTCCTGTAGGCTGCCTTGAGAGTCCCTTCACTGCCGAGGTTGAATAGCCCGGCCAGCTGACTGCCGAATGAAGTTGCACCCTTCTTGAGAACCTCGGTGCTCTTGTCGGTCGGAGGAACCTGCATGAAAAGCCGAAGGCCTTCCGATAATTCCAAGCCCAAGATGGCGCTAACCGCAAGCTCGCCGCAGAGGTTGAAGTGGGCTGAGGGAAAGCCGCTGCCAAGGATCTTATTGAGATTGAGATATTGCGCCGCATTGGCATTATCGGCCCGAAATTCCTCCCAGACTCCGGCGACTCCCTTCCCATAATCGGGCACGGAGATGGGATGCTCAGCGGCCTGGCCAGATTGCGAGATTCCCGAGAAGAAGATTTCAACGGTCTCAGCAATGGCTTTTTTGCTCCATTCCACGCGATCCGGGGATTCAGCCAACCACGCCTCCAAGCCCATCTCGGCATCTAGATGAGTGTCTTCTCTCTCGTCATCCGGAAACGTTTTCCACCGTCCAAGAGATATCCAAGGCGGCTTCTGTTTCTTCTTCAACCATCTGGGAATAACGCTAGCTACTGCGCCAAAATCCCGGCGCAGAACATCGCGCACTTCAATCGGTTCATCGGGGTTTTCTGCCATCATTCACCTCCAGCATGGAAATGGCGTCCCTCGGCTGATAGACTGTGATGCAGCTTTTGAAAGAGCGGTGGCCCCCGCCTAGCGGCTGCCTCCGGAAGCAACCCCTTTGCCATCAGCTGGGCGCCGTGTGAGCTAACTGAGAGCGACTCGCGCGGGAACTCTTGGATAGATACCCTCCGAGCGTAGAAGTCGTGAAACTAGCTGTTTGACAGATGCCAATGACTCTCCAAAGCCTATCCACCCGGCCGCGTCGCCAAGCGCCGGATCCAGCCTGCAGGGTCAAGCGAAGGCTAGATTCGACGAGGACTCAAGGGTCGACTTTGCCCTGGAATCCCACCAGATGTTGCAGAGCGATGACAGTCTTCGCGTCGCTAATTTCGCCGCTGTCTACCTTCTCTTTGGCTTCGGCCAATGGGAGCACAACGATCTCGATATCCTCCCCTTCCGCTTCGACGCCGCCCCCGAGGGCAGCCCGTTTTCGGTAATCGATTTCGACCCAATACAAATGTATGCGTTCGGAGGAGCCGCCAGGGCTGGGATAAATCGTAGCTATATGGTTCCGTTCGCCCTCCACCTCATAGCCGGCTTCTTCAAGCAATTCCTTGTTGGCCACCTCGATAACGTCGCGCCCGAGGTCGTGCACCCCGGCCACGATCTCCAATGTCCAGGCTTGCCTAGCGCCAGCGCCTTCCCGCTTCTCTGGACTGAGGCTCGCGTAGACCGGGTAGCGGAACTGCCGAACAAGGACGACCTTCGGTTCATAAGGGT
>CAYGCA010000009.1:33672-42097 GCA_964348265.1 uncultured Anaerolineaceae bacterium
ATCCGGCCGTCGAAACGGCGAAACCGGAGAGTCGCCCGAAGGATGCGGAATAACTTCCCGAAGGAGTAATCCTCCGCCAGATCCAGGATCTCCACCAGGGGTCCGTCTTGGCTTGAATCGGCGCTGTTAGCGGACATGCAGGTCTCCTTCTTCCTGCTCGCAGGCTTTGGACTGGGCAGCCTCCGTGCGCATGCTTTCGAAACTACCTGAAGGAGGCAGAATACATCCAGATGTGAAAAGCAAAGAAGAGTAAGCCAAAAAGGATCAGAAGCGCCCATACAGTGAAGTAGGACAGCGCCAGATCCAGATTTAACAAGATGCTTCCAGCCACATAGATCACGCTGTTTAGAAAGGCGATAAGCAAGGCGGAATAGAAGTACACATTCCACAGTTTTCCCGGTTTGGGCAATGTCCGCGTCTTCCACCGGAATGCGTTGCGCAGGACCTCACCCTTGAAGTCTTTCGAATGTTGAATGTAGAAATCCTTTATTTGGCTCATTGCCATTGCGCTGTCGTGCCAAGCCTGACGCAGACGAATGATCTTCAAGAAATAGAGCCAGCCGACGCCACACAGGAGCCAAAGGAGTATCGTTGCAGTGCCTTCCGGTAGCCTGTCGCCCATCTCCAAGACGCTGATGACCCCCGTGATCACCACGCCAACCGCTAGGAGGTAGTAGTTGATCATCGTGTGCCGATCCTGCATCGCTTCGCTGGCTGTCGTTTGAGCGTACGCGAACTCCCAGCCGAGGATATCTGAGGCGGACAAAACCCGACCAGCGGCGGTTGACTCATCTCGCGCTCCCTGGGCTCTCAGCGAGGGACCCTTCTCAGGGTTGGGGTCCTTCCGGCGGCTGAAATACAGTATGGTGAGCAGAATCAGCACATTGGCAACGAGAAAGGTGAGAGAAATGTATACTGGACGAAGAACGCTTTCCATCTACCTCTACCCCGCAAGATCGTGATTCATCGAAACGAGTCCTGGACACCCATGGGCAGCCAACCAGGCAAGGAGTTCCTAATACGGCAAGCTCCAGGCGCTCCGACTGGACTGAGGCCGGAGAGGGCCCTCGACGCTCCAGTCCGCCCCGCCCGGCCACGGCTACAAAGCGACTCGTTCCCCCGCCTACGCTATCCCAGGCCCGCTCCCCCCAGCATCGCCTCCAGCCGGAGCGATGAGAGGGCAAAGCTCTGGTTTTCACCCAGTCTGCCAGCCACGATCATACCGATTACCAGCCCGTCCTTGCCCACCAGAGGGGCGCCGCTTGCTCCCTCCCGGGTCATGATATCAGTCTCAATGAGATCCCCCACGGTCTCGGACCCCCCCGGCATCCCCGTGATAGGGACGCTGCGGTTCACGCCGGTGACCTTGCCGTCATGAAAGCCGTGCGCCTCCCCGACAGAAATACAGGCTGTCACCGGTGCGTCCAGGGCAGGAAGGTCGTCCGCCAGCCGAAGGGGTGAGATCTCCAGCGGGTCTTGAAGCTTGAACACTGCATAGTCTAATGCTTTTTCGGGCGTGACCCTCAATTCCGCCTGGCGTCCCGGACCAGCATTGAAAGGCTGAACCCAAGCTTTGAAGCCCGGATCGGGGATATCCTTCAAGCCCGCTCGGTAGGCCAGGCCTCTCAGCACGGACGAGTCTGTGACCACGAGACCGCTATCTCCAAGCAGGAAACCGCTTCCACTTGGCTCATCGCCCTCCAGGCCCACCTTGAAGATCGATTGCGCAATCTGGTCGACGTTGACGGCTGCTGTGCCGCCCAGGAGGGCGTCTCGCAGATGGCTGAAGAAGGAGTCGAATTGACCGCCGTCGCCGGAGATGAAGTTGTGTTCAGATCTGCGTAGCCGCATGAGCCGTGCGATCTCTTCCGAAGGCGGTCTCGGCCCCGCGTGCCAAATGGAACTTCCCTTCTCCGTCAGGCAGCGGTTGATGTCACTGTCACGCATGCTGTGCCCGACGATGAGAAAGTCACGGTGATTGAGGTAGATTTCGAGCGCGCGCTGGATCGGCGGAGGAAAGCGTTCGATCTCGTCGCCGGTGTAGAAGAACCTTTGGTAGAAGAGGTCGCCATGCAGTTTAAGCAGTTTTATCCGGGGAACAGGATTGTCCAGATGGTCGGCGATGAAGTCGGGGTCCATCACACCATGCACGAGGAAGAGGTAGTCACGCCGACGCATGTCCAAGCCCACGATGGCGTCTTCGAGCAGAGGGTCATAATTGGTGGAGAGGATAACATCGAAGTAACCTGCTCGGATAAGTTCCGCCAGGGCCCGATACCCGATAGAAGGCGAAGCACCCTCAACAAGATCACGCAGAATGGCAAACCGCTCATCATCGCTGCACTGAGCCAGATACGCATCAAAGGCCTGCGGGTCAAAAGCGCCCACGATGCGCTCCACCACGCTGCGGTTCAGGCTGGTCCCAGACGACAGGGAAGCTCCAGCCCCAAGCACAAGCACATACGGGTGAGAGCCTGACTCCCGCTTGGCTCGCATCCTTTTGGCTAAATCATCAACTTTCTTCATGGTCCAGCTTCAGATCGCTTCCTCCAGGCAATCAGTGAAACCCTAGACAGCCGCCGCTCCGCAGGCCGATGAGGCGCCAACCTCGAGGACGCTAGCCACCTGCATGCGGTTCCCTTCCTCCCAAAGCCCACTGCAAGCTTAGGTCTTTCGACGGGCCTTCCGACATCTGCTAGGGCTCTGATTCCCCCAAGGACGCCGGGGACAAGCTGAGGGCCTCTTTGGGCCGCAACGCCTTGCCAGCCTCCCTCTAACGGGCGAAAGCGGGGAATAGATCGCCTGGGCCAGCATTCGGGTCCCCATAAAGGGTGAAGGCCAGCCAGTTTATCCGATCGCCCTGCTGTTTTCGATTCCACTTTGCCAGCCGGAGGCACTCGCCCAAGTCATGCTCACCGCTGAGCAGGGCATCATAGAACTCACTCACCAAAGCCCGCGCCTCCGTATCCTTCACGCTCCAGAGGGTTCCAACATAGGCCTCGACGCCCGCTTGCAGGAAGGCACTGGGCAGGTCGAAGGTCTGATTCTCATACTTAACGGGCTGAGGTTCTGCAGCTTCCCCGCTCTCGCACGAAGAGCTGAACACCAGGGCTGGCGGGCCATTCTGCAGTGCGTTGGTCAACATCGAAGTCTCGATGTTCTTGCCGTCCTTGAGCACCCATGCGCTTCGATAGCCATCAAACTGACTGTGACCTGAATAATGGATCAGCCCATATTTGCCGCTGGCCAAGAATTGGTTGAGGAGAGGTGTGCGCCGGCATTGATCAGAGCCAATCAGGACATCCGGTTCCTCGAAGTGGTCGTCGTGCCTCAGGCGGTCAGCGAGCTCCTGCACTTCAAGTCGCGCCTGACCAAGATCATCCGTCGGATCTCCGATCAGCAGCGCCTTGACCTTTTCATCCCCACGCACAGGTGGATTGAGGCTCTGCGCCTCCTGCTCCGTAATGATGACTCGCCCAATTCGAAAAGGAATCTCGTCACTATAGGCTGTCTCCAGAAGAAGCTCCCATGGAAGATGCTTCAGGCCGTCGTGAATCTCGAACAGAATCGTGGATCCCCTGGGTGAGTCATGGAAATACTGCTTGATCGCGAAAGTAACGAACTGCGCCAAGATGAAATTCCCCACATGTCCAATCTCCCGGAACACTCCCGGGTCAGGATACCGGATGGGGCGCAGCTGATGATTGATGTAATTGCTGAGGTCGGTCATGAAATCTGCCACGAGATCCGGATGAAGCTCCTTTCGACGGGACAGCCTTCTTGGCCCACGATCATGGCGGAGTCGGGTGAGGATCGTGGCCGGCTCCGGGTTGTCCAGGTGGAGTTCGACATGCCTGGGTACCCCAACTTCGCCCATGCCCTCCTTCTTCCCGTAGCATTCCTCCAGCCAGGACCAGAAGGACTTGGCCACGAATTGGGCAGTGGCCGCCTCCTCGGAATCGACCAGATAGCCCCGGGCCTCGAGTCTGCGAAGACTCTCGACCTCTAGAGTCGGGCGGAGTTCGGCGGCCCTGGTCTGCAGCCCCTGCAGTTGAGCCAGGGCCTCTGGATCGTTCCTCCGAAGAGCCGGGACCAGGACCCTTGTCTTCTCTTCGATGGCCACCGCTTCGCATAGCTTCTCGAGGCTCAAGCGGTCTTCCTCAAGCAGAGGGGCCCCCATCAGCAAGTCATAGAAATCCTGGCGGGGGCCATCAATCGCGCTGCGAGCGGACCGGAAAAAGGGCGCCAGGCTGTTGCGATCGTATGCCTTCGGGTGGGTGGGATTCGTAAGGCTATCTCTCTTGATGGCATCGATCAGGGCGTGGCAGGCGAGGCTGATCAGGTACGGGTGTCTGCCAGCTTCCTCTTCGACGAACTCGAGTTCGGCCTCGCTTGCATTCCGGCCCAGGTAGCGCTGGTAGACCGCCTCGATCCAAGTTCGGCGCTCGGCCACTTCAACACATTTCAGTCGAATCTCCTCTAGGCCGGACTTGAAGCCATCAGGAAGTCTCTCCGAAAGACTCTCATACTGATGATCCTCGGTCGCCGTGAAGATGAACCTCGCCCGCCCACCCAGTCTCTCCAGATCACGCCAGAAATCTTCGGCACCCATTCTTAGAAGCCGTTCTAGATGATCGATCAGAAAGACTGCCTTGGGGAAGTGTTTCTCAAGGAAGGACTCGAATCGCTCTCCATTCATGGCTGTATCGGCGTAAGCGCGCCTAATCGCCTCCCTGACCCCCGGATTCTCTTCGCCCTCTCCCAGGCTATTGAGAAGCTTACGGTAGATGAAGGGCGTTGGGGTCCTCTCGTGGACCCGACCAAAGGTCACCCGGGCCAGGGCACGGTCTTCGCCGAGACTACCCCCAGGCAGCCGAGCCTCGTAGTAGAGCCAATCGAGAAGGGCCGATTTGCCGATCCTAGAACCGCCCAAGATAACGGCATGTCTTCCCACGGCACGATCTCCCGCGAGGATCGCTTGCAGGCGCTGCATCGTCTGTTCCCGGCCATAGAAGTCTCGCGTCTGGCGTACGTTCGTGGCCGGGTTGTAGGGTACCCCCAACACCAAGTTGGCTTCCCGGATATACCTTTCGTTGCGCTTCTTGCGCTCCTCGTTCCTGGAGACTTCCGCGGGATCGGATTGACCATCAAGGTCCTGCCGAAGGTAGAGCAGGATGTAGATCTCATTGAGCGGGCGCTCGTGGGCCAGGAAGGCCTTCATGGCGCCGCACATTTGCTGGGCGCAGGACTCCATAGCCAATTTGCCGGCCCCAGTGGCGAAGGCCGGAAACAGCATGCTCTTCAGCCCCAGCGCCTCGGCTTGCTGTAGACAATTGCCGGTAACCCGATAGACGACTTCCTCGAGGGGTAGGTCATAGGTGTCGTAGTCGATGACCGCTCCGTGAAGAACACACCGCACGTTGAGACCATGCTCGGGCAGGCTGTGGGCACCCGTGGCCACGACCGTGCCGACTCTCACTGGGGTCTGGGCCTGGGCCTCGCGCACGTACTCGAGGCCGGCCTGCTCAGCCAACCGGCGCGAAACCCCGCTTCCCATAGTCAGATAGTTGTCATCCGAACTAACGAGGGCCTCCACCTCCACACCAGGCGCAAGGATGTTGCCCTCGATTATCCGGACCTTTGTCCGCCCGAAAAGGAACTCAGTCTTAAGAAGGTCGCCCATATCAGGAGTGCTTCAGTGTTCCATAGAAAACCAGTGCCAGGCCGACTACCTCCGCCTCGGATTCTAAACGCCCGCTTCGCTGCCAGCGGCGGATTAGATCTTTCACCCGGCGGAATCTCAGGCAAGCGGGGAGAAGACTTTGAGATCGCGCATGTGAGGTGGGCATTCGAGTTGAGGGATCTGCTCATAGGAGCTGATGTTCTCACCGGCGCGTGCGATAAGATCTCCGTAGGTAAGCTCACCGTTGGACTGTTTGATGGCCTGACTCAAGCCCCAAGTGAAGGCGCCTCGAAAATCGCCCTCGATGCGCGCATCGGCAGCCGTTTGCCGGTCTTGGCAGGCAGCCAGCAAGGCATGCTGATCCACAGAGACGAACCCATACTTATTCTCAGCAAGCCGACTTCGCGCCTGAGCGAAATACTCTTCAACCTTCTCTGCCCTCTGCGCTTCTGGCACGCCCTCGAGCAGAGCTAACAGCTCTGCTGCCGACGCTGAGTCGAAGGCAGCTCCTCGCTTGTTGCGGCCCTCTGCGATGCGTTTGGTTACTTCGGGCGGAGGATTCAAATAGCGCGGTTCGAACTCGAGCTCCTGGTCACGCCCAAGAGGAACTCTCTGAATGCTGCCGCTGTGACAGCAGTCGGCGATAAACGTGAAGTTGACTCTCTCAGGGATCGCCCCAAAAATCCCCCGCAGCTCATCGTCGAGAAACGGTTCCCCCCAGTCGTGGTCATAGGGCACAATAACCTCATCGACCGCTTCCAGTTCGTCGTCGCTCTGGTCATCCACCTGAGTGCCATGGCTGGAGAAATGGAGAACACGCACGTCGCTCCCATCGCCGTCGTACTCGCTCAGCAGCCATCCCAAACTCTCGCGAATACCTTGGCTGGTGGCGTCGCTGTCGTGGAGGATTTTGATTTCTTCGTCCCCGAATCCATAGTAGGTCTTCAGGAGCCCCGCAAGCTCAAACGTGTCGTTGATACAGCCGCGCAATCGCCAACTGGGCTGGACGAAGTTGTTGATCCCAATAACCAAAGCTCTATTGGACATGGTCAGACCTTTCACTGAGTGAGTCTAGACGCTTCCTTGTGAATCGGATCTCATCCCCCCTCGAATGCTTGCCTAGAGAAGCGGTTTTCCGGGCGCCTCACAGGCCGGAGTAGAAAACGGCCAGATCCTCCGCGGTGACTGTGCCCTGCTCCAGACGATCGGTCAACTGCCTGGCCTGCATATCGGCCGACATCGGGACCTCACGACGGAAAACCCCTGACGGTGGAGGCAGTTCGGTGGGCAAATTCGGGGTTCCACCGTGAATGAGTTCCAGCGTAGCTTCAATCATAGCTTTGTTCTTGGGAAGATTCCGGTGCACCTCCTGGATGTAGTAGATTGCTGCCTTGGGCAGGAGCGCCGACCAGAGCGGAACCGTGCCATCGCCGGCGTCCGGACCCTCGTGAAGACGGATGTGCTTATACTCGGGGCGCTCATCTGGACCGAAGCTGCGCTCAACCTCCACCAGCGTGTCCTCATTGCACCCAGCGATCTCGATCACCTCGACCTGTGGGTCGGCCTCATCCAGCATCTCGTAGAATCGACGCGCGGCATCCAGGTAGTCCTGTCTTATGCCGTCCACCCTCCACGCCTTGGCATCATAAACATCCCAATTGACAGGATAGGGGCGGGTTGGTGGGAACAAGCTTGGCGGAGCAGGCACCAACTGATAGATGCTGGGCAGGTTTCGCACAAGATCGACCAGGTCGTTCGCACTGTTCAGCTTGGAGGCAATCGCCGTCATATCGTTGCCCAAGATCAGATTCTCGACCGCACCAGCTGCGCCATAATGGGGTGTACCATGCATGATCAGGCGCTTGACCCGGCGGTCAGCCGCCTCCGGGTGGCCTGCCATATAGGCGCGCGACACCAACCCGCCCATACTGTGACCGATCAGGGTGAATTGCCTGTTCGGATCCCCATGCGCCCAACGCTCTATGCACTCATGCAGCTGATCGCCGTTGTATTCGATCGGCCTCCGCCAGTCGTAGGGAAACTCATACAGGTCGACTTTGCGACGCATGGCCTGGCTTATTTTCAGGTAGACCAGCCTCACATTCCCGGCAGGGACCGTCTCAACCTCCGGATGCGCATCTTGGGTGCCTTCCTGGTTGAGTTTCAAGTAGGACGTTTGTCCCTTCAGAAAGAGAGCCGGGTTGATCCACAGCAACGTGGTCACGCCACGTATGCTCGTGAGGTGAGATCCCATGATCCCCGGCAGCAGCACGACAGCTTCACGCAGCCCGCGGGTTTGGGGCTCTTCTATCAGTTCGCGAATCTCGGCCAGTTCTTCGGCGCCCAGCAATCGCTCCACGGCATCGGAGTCGGCACCCTCCCTGAGTTGGGTTTCAATGTCGTCCAGCGACATGGTCGACCAGCGCAACAAGAGATCACTCGTGTTCATCAATGCTCCTCCGGAGGATGTCGTACACCACGGTTCGACTGAACGGTGGTGTTCGCGTTAACCCTTCAGATGTTCGAAAGGCAACAAACCGTCGTTCGGCTGTCTCTCCATCCGAACCGGCAGTTTCGTGAATGGACAGAATTCGAGCAGTTGTTTGGTCGGTCAGCTTTGTCCTAATGGAATGAGAATGCCTGCGACCAGTGCCCCAATCCATCTGCCCATGGTCGGCAGAGTGGTTGATCTCGATCCGTTCTCAAATAGTCGATCTTCCTCGGCCGGTGAAGAGTTGGGCT
>CAYGCA010000009.1:42213-42716 GCA_964348265.1 uncultured Anaerolineaceae bacterium
ACCTCCCTCTGAGAGATCTCCCCCCTCTCAATGACAACTCCTACACCAGCAAAGACGACTGTTCAATAGTTTACTCCATTTAGATGTAGTAGGATAATTAGATGGCGCATCGGACCGGCGCACGCATCCCAAGGAAGGCAGCTCATTCCCGAGCCAGCATGCAGTTTTCCGTTTGTTCCATAGAGGGGAGGAGTCCCCAAGGCCCAGGGTTTGAAGTACAAGCCTGAGGACGCTTTGCAGGACGCCGCCTGTTCATCTCTTTCTAGTTTCTGGAAAACGCTTCATCCGGCCCTGACTCTGTAGGAACGATTCGTCTATGGGCAGGCGGTTCAGTTTCCCCACTTGCCAGGCAGACTGCGGGGGAGGCAAGGCGAGGGCGGAAGCAGGCCAAGCATTCCATGAGAGATCACAAAAGTCCGTCGCCGACCCAAGCGCTGCGGTGACGGGAGGTTCAGGATGCCAGAGAATTTGACAGATACTGATTGGGAGGATCTGCTCTTCCT
>CAYGCA010000009.1:42726-49921 GCA_964348265.1 uncultured Anaerolineaceae bacterium
AACATAATATAATGCAGATATTTAGCCCCCAATTTATTGGGAGGATCTGCTCTCCCTCATCAAGGACGGGAAATGCACCCCCTTCATCGGGGCGGGCGCCTCAGCCGGAACATTGCCCACCGGATCAGGCATCGCTCAGCAGTGGTCTGAGGAGTATGACTATCCATTAGATGACACTTACGACCTTGCTCGCGTTGCCCAATACCTTGCCATTGCCCGGTACGAGATGTTCCCGAAGGAGACGATCAGGAGACAGTTCCAGGACGTGGCTCCGCCGGATTTCTCGGAAGAAGACGAGCCTCACGCCGTCCTGGCCGACCTTGGGCTTCCGATCTACATCACAACCAACTACGACAACTTCATGGCAGAGGCTCTGAAGAGCCGCAAGAAGAACCCTGAGAGAGAGTTCTGCCACTGGAACAGGTTTACGCAGGTTACCGGAGAGGAATCCATCCTCTCAAGCGACTTTGAGCCCTCCTCAGACACCCCCCTGATCTATCACCTCCACGGTTACTACGACGTACCCCAATCGATGGTGCTGACGGAGGGCGACTATTTGGACTTCCTAACCCGGCTTTCCAGAGACCAGGATATCCTGCCTCCCGCTATCCGCACCGCGCTGGCGGGCACCTCACTGCTGTTCATCGGCTACAGCCTATCGGACTGGAGCTTTCGGGTCCTCTTCCGGGGGCTTATGAGTTCCATGGGAGCTAGCCTCGGTTACTCCAGCATCGCCGTTCAGCTTCCTCCAGACGGCCTCGAAGAGGAAGAACTCGAGCGTAGGCAGCGGTACCTTGATAAGTATTTTGACAAGATTCAAAAGATTCAGGTGCGTCTATTCTGGGGTAATGCTCGCGAGTTCGCTAGGCAGCTGCGTGAACGCTTGGAGGCCTCCTAAATGGCTAACGGTTCGGAGGGACTGAACCCCTTTGTTGGACCTCGCCCGTTCGAAGGGACGGAAAAGGATCGCGCACGCTTCTTTGGACGAAAGGAGGAGGTACAGGAAATTGCATCCCTCGTTATCGCCCACCCCCTCGTCTTGGTCTACGCGCTGTCAGGGGCGGGTAAGACATCCGTCTTCAATGTTAGGGTGATCCCACAACTGGAGGAGAACGATTTCGAAGTTCTACCTGCTACCCGTGTCCGGAGCGCGATTCCTGAGGGTATCGAGGCGCAGGAGATCCAAAACCTCTTTGTCTTCAATGCCCTTTTGAAGCTGGACCCCGACGCTGATCCGCGCCAATTGGTCCGAACCTCGTTGGCTGCCTTCCTGCAGGATCATCCCCGGGCCGCTGATGCCAGAGGCAAGCCTGCACCGCGAGCGATCATCTTCGATCAGTTCGAGGAATTGTTCACCTCCTATACGGAGCGCTGGAGGGACAGACAAGGGTTCTTCGAGCAGGTTCGGGATGCTCTCGAAGCGGACCCGCTTCTGCGGGTGGTTCTGGTCATGCGGGAGGAGTATATCGCCCAGCTCGAACCCTACGCGCCCCTCCTACCCGGGAATCTGCGCACGCGCTATCGAATCGAGCGTCTACGCCAGGACGACGCTCTGGCGGCAGTCACAAACCCTCTTGAGTTGACTGATCGAAGGTTCGAAGAGGGAGCGGCTGAGAAGCTCGTGGAGGACCTTCTGAACGTGCGGGTTGAGACCGTCGCGGGCGAGAGCGCCGAGGTCCCCGGGGAGTACGTCGAACCCGTCCAACTGCAGATTGTGGGCCGCACCCTGTGGCAGGACCTGCCGTCGGATGTCTCCATAATCACACGCGAACACCTCCAGGCATTTGGCGATGTGAGCCAAGCGCTCTCGGACTTCTATGAGCAATCGATCGATGTCACGGCTCATGAGACCGGGGTCAACGAAGGGCGCCTGCGAGCGTGGTTTGAGAAGAACCTGATCACACCGGCCGGCACGCGCGGCACGGTCTACCAGGGTCCGCGAGAGACCGGCGACATCCCCAACACAGCCGTGGGCGTTTTGGACAGGCTGCACCTCATCCGCGGAGAGCGGCGAGCCGGGGCCAGGTGGTACCAACTGACGCATGACCGGTTCATCGGACCAATCGAGGAATCCAACGAACGGTGGCGAAGGGGGCTTCGAAGGAAGCGGCAGAGGATTGCCGGCGTCGCGGTCGCTGGGCTGGTCCTCTCCTTGGCAGCCTACTCCGTCATCTCTTCCTTGGGATTTGCCGCGGAGAGTTCAAGCGCCAGAGTCGCCGCTGAGAGGAACGCCACTCAGGTTGCCCTGGTCGAGATGACCGCCACACGAGCCGCGGTGGCAGCCGAGGCGACCGCCACCCAGGCAGCCCTGGTCGAGATGACCGCCACACGAGCCGCGGTGGCAGCCGAGGCGACCGCCGCCCAGGCTGCCCTGGTCGAGATGACCGCGACCCAGGCCGCCCTGAACAACGTGGCCGCCGCAGCGGCAGAAACCAAATCTCGCTTCCTGGCGGACAAAGCCTTCGAACTCCTCAGCAGCCAGCCCGACCTCGCCATCTTGCTGGGCATCGAGGCTTATCGGACCGCCGACACATACCGGGCTAGAAACAATCTGCTTACCGCATTGCAGGTCAGTTCAGAGGAGGAGGTATTGATCCGCGCTCGCCTACAGCCGACCGAAGGTGGCCAGACTGTGGTTACCCTGGCGTTCAGCCCCGATGGCCAGAACTTCGCTTCGGGAGGCCTTGACCAAAGCGTACGCGTGTATGAGGTTGCCAGTCAGCGCCAGTGGATTGTCCACCGCTTTCATACCGAGAGGGGTGTCCGCAGCGTGGCCTTCCGTCCCGATGGCCAGACCCTGGCTTCGGGGAGTGATGATGGGTTGATCTATAGGCTGGATATTCCGGAATCGCAGGCGATACGGCGACCTGTGCAGATTGGAGAACCTCTAGACCACGCGGCTCCGGTGTACGGTCTCGACTTTAGTCCGACGGACGGCCGGATCCTCGCCTCAGGCAGCACCGACCGTAGCATTCGCCTGTGGGACATCCCCCAGGGAGAGCAAGTCCTCACGCTCGAGGGTCATGAATCGGTTGTAAACAGTGTGGCCTTCAGCCCAGATGGCACGCGGCTGGCCTCGGGCAGCGACGACGGAACCGTTCGGGTATGGAACGCGGCCACGGGCGAGCCAATCCACCTGCTTGAGGTCCAAGGACGGGCCCTCAACGTAGCCTGGTCCCCGGACGGATTACTTCTGGCCTCGGCTGGCAACGGGAATGCCGTAGTCGTCTGGGACGGAGAGAGCGGCCAACTGGTCGAGGAGCTCCAAGGTCACACTGCACCTGTGAGGAGCCTGGCCTTCAGCCCCGACGGTCGATGGCTGGCATCCGGCGGCCAGGACCGGACGGTCATCCTCTGGGATGTCGCCACGGGACAGCCCGTGGGACGTCCGCTTATCGGGCACACGAACTGGATTGAGAGCTTGGCCTTCAACCCCGAGGGTACAATCCTGGCCTCAGGCGGATTGGGTCGTTCGGACTTCATCCTATGGGATATCAGCCTTGAGATCTGGAAGGAAAGGGCTTGCGCCCTTGCCGGACGCAACCTGACACAATCCGAGTGGGAGGAGTTCATCGGCTCAGAAGTGCCCTACAGCCGGACATGCCCGTGAGGTTTCGCCTCGGACAGGCTGCTGTTCGGCCTGTCCCGGCTTTCTCAGCCAGTGCGTTCGAGACCGCAGATCGGAATGGTGGGCGGCTTCGGTGACCTAGGCTGTACAAACGAGGAGCATTGAATGCGTTACACATTGTTTGGCAAGAGCGGTCTGCGTGTTTCCGAACTCGGTTTGGGCGCGATGACATTCGGAGAAGATTGGGGCTGGGGGGCCTCCAAGGAGGAGAGCCGCAAGATCTTCGATGCCTTTGTAGAAGCCGGCGGCAACTTCATCGACACAGCCAACAACTACACGGATGGTACCAGTGAACGTTTCGTCGGGGAGTTCATCCGCTCCGACCGCGAGCGCTTCGTCTTGGCCACAAAGTACACATTGTCCACCCGGAAGGATGACGCCAACGCTGGCGGAAATCACCGCAAGAACATGATGCAGGCCGTGGAGGCCAGCCTGGAGCGCCTGGGCACCGATTACATCGATTTGTATTGGCTGCACATTTGGGACTTCACAACCCCAGTCGAGGAGGTCATGCGCGCCCTCGACGATCTCGTCAGCGCCGGTAAGGTGCTCTACGTGGGCGTCTCAGACACCCCCGCTTGGGTCGTCTCACAGGCCAACACTCTTGCCGAATTACGAGGCTGGTCGCGCTTTGCCGGCCTTCAGCTCCGCTACAGTCTCGCCGAGCGTGATCCCGAACGAGATCTGCTGCCCATGGCCAAAGCATTTGGCATAGCCGTGACAGCTTGGGGAATCCTGGGCGGTGGGGTGTTGACCGGCAAATACACCCAAAATGGTCCCGAGCCCCGGCGCTATGAAAAGGCCAAAGAGGCAACCGTCGCCATCGGTCGGGTGATCGCAAAACTGGCCGATGAAATCGGCCGAAGTTCAAGCCAGGTGGCGATTAGTTGGGTGCGACAGCAACAAAAGCGGGCTCTCATCATCCCCATTCTCGGCGCGCGCACACAAGCCCAGTTGCAGGATAATCTGGGCTGTTTGGACTTCGAGCTCACAAGCGAACAATTGAAACGCCTGTCTGACGCCAGCCCCATTGATCTTGGATTTCCACATACCTTCTTGGGCAGCCAACGCATAAAGAAACTGGTATTTGGTGACACCCTCGACCGGCTCGACCACAAGCACCTCTAAAGCAAGAGAAAGGACATAGGTCGAGATGGCTTTCTATCTGGTAAAGGCAAGAACGCAAACAACACAGCTTGAGGACCTGAAGAGGCGACTCGAGAGTGGAGAGATTCTCCGGATGCGACCCTTTGGCAGGGCCCTAGACTACTCGTTGCGAAACGCACGCCTCAACGAGCAGGGCTGGGCGGTCTGGGAAGAGGAGGATTATTGCCGACCCCCGCTGGCCATGGAACGCGGGGCCGTGCTGGATGATTACTTCACCGATCTAAGCGTCGAGCCAGTCCAAAGGGGTGCAGGTTGGCGTAGAATCGAAGACTTGCCTCGATTGTGGCAGCCTGCGACAGACACTGCCAGCCAATGATCCCCAAAGAGGCCAGAGAGCCTTGGAAAAGGCGACGGTAGTGCTGGGCAACTTCTCAAGCTGGCTCGCAAGCGGGGCGAAAGGCAGGTTCATCCTCCCCCTTGCTTTCATCTCCCTGCTCTTTCCGCTGGTCGTCTTCCCTCTCATAGGCTCGCCGAGTGCCAGCGACCCGTCGGAGGCCGACTCCATCGATCTGCTCTTCTCGTACACGCCAGCAACGGCCTACCGCATCATCTCCTCTTATGGTGAAGGCGGCCGGAGCCTGTCCGTGAGGAGCCACCTGACAGCTGATCTTGTCTATCCGATCCTGTACGCCTTCGCGTTGGGCCTCACCATCAGCTACTTCTCCGCGCGCCTGTTCGCCTCCAGCTCCTTGTTTCAGAGGCTGAACCTCTTGCCATTCGCCGGCATGCTGGCCGACTTCGCTGAGAACAGCGGCATCGTGATCATGCTGGTTAGTTTCCCGGCGAGGCTGACAGCCTTGGCCCGACTCACAAGCCTGTTAACCTCGATTAAGTGGCTGCTGGCCGGGGCTGCGATCGGATGGGTGGCACTCGGGCTGTTAGCCCTCGCAATCAGGACCCTTCGCCGCTCTAGAACAGGCTCATCGATTTGATATTGGAATGAACCGACATCGAACAGCGTCAATTAGGGAATCAGCCGCGCGAACAATCACGACAGAATCCTCCAGGCTACGCTCACTTGGGAGGGAGTCAGCGACCGCCGGCATCGATTTGGGGGCACAGAATTTCGGCTGGGAAAGCGTGAGATCGGGCACATCCACGGCGATCGGCTGCTGGATATTCCGCTCCCAACCCGCATTCGCCACGAGGTTGTTCAAGCGGGTCGCGCCCAACCCCACCACGTTCTTCCCGACAGCGGCTGGGTCAGCGTACATCTACGCAGCCGGGAGGACGCTGAACGGGCCATCGAGCTTCGCGAGCTTTCGTATGAACTCGCCCTCAGGCAGGCAAAGAAGCGTAAGGCCGGCCATCGGAATGCTGCCGACTAGCAGACAAGTCACAATCTCTGTTCAGCCAAGATTCACTCCGCCGAGTGACCCTTCCCAACGCCGGGGCACGATCAGCTGCGTGAGGAGGGCGGGTTCCACTTCCACCGAATGCTTGAGGCCGGGATCCAACTTTGGAGCGAATTCCAGGCTCGTCGGCCCGATGCAGCTCCCCTGCTCTTTTCGGCCGTGGAAAGCTGGTTTGCCGGCTAAGCGCCCACTGAATGCGCCACGCCCAAAGCGTATTGCGGCGCCGCTCGGCTCAACACCGGAAGGGCCTCACCCACGGATGGAAAGAGGCGCCACAAGCCGGGCGCGCCGTACTTGAAGAACCTATAGGAAAGTGAAGCTCCTGGAGCTTGGGGTGATCGCGACGCAGCGTTACCCTGCCGTCACCGTGAAGCCTGGATCTCAGCGCTGACGGAACTGCGCCGATCGCGGAATACCCCCGCCACCCCCAATAGAACCAGCGCTGCCCCGGCCAGTGTCCAAACGGTGATCGGTTCGCTCAGGATCAGCCATCCAAGAACAACGGCGATAACCGGGTTGACGTAGGCATAGGTCATTGCCACGCTGGTCGGCAGAAGGCGCAGGGCATTCACAAAGGCAGTAAAGCCCAGAATTGAACCGAAAAGGATCAGGTAGCCCCATGCACCGAGAGCCTCAGCGGTCGGCTGGGGAACCGGCTCGCGCGCCACCAGAGCCGCCAAGCCAAGCCCCAGAACTCCGAACAAGTGCTGGTAGCCTGAGCTGACGCGGGCAGCCAACCCCAATCGTTCCCGGCTGATCAGCACCGATCCAGCCGCCCAGCTAAGGCCGGCCGACAGCAAAGCCAAAATCGAGAGTATGTCGGAGGTCTCCCTTTGTCTCAAGATGGGGGAGCTGAGCACGCTGATTCCGCCAAAACCAATCAGCAGAGAAATGACAAGCGGAAGCGAGGGGACACGGCGGTCTAGGAGGCCCTCGATCATCGCAGCGACTTCGGACGAGGAGCAGCGCTTCAACTGGGAATAGATGCAAACGGATTTTTTCTCCACGTGCCTTTTCCAAGCATCCAGATGCTGCGCGTGCTTCC
>CAYGCA010000009.1:49931-53010 GCA_964348265.1 uncultured Anaerolineaceae bacterium
GATCATCGCAGCCCAAATCGGAGTGGCACCTATGATCAAAGCGGCATAACCGGAGTCGGCCCGCTGTTCAGCCCAGGTCACCAGACCGTTTCCACCGGTCCAAAGAAGAACTCCAGAGGCAGCAAGCACCAAGAATTCCCGGCGTTCAAGGCGCAGTCGGCGTCCGCCGGCCGCGCCCCAAAGTAGAAGCAGGGTGCCCGCTGTCAGAACCCTGGAGGCGCTCATCGTGAACGGGGGAAACCCAGCTCCTTCACGGACGGCCACCCGAATTGCCAAATAGGTACTACCCCATATTAGGTAGACAGTTGTCAGCGAAAGGAGGCCCTGCCACGAAATCGATGTGCTTTGGGCCTCGGCCTGTTCGGCCAGCTCGGGATCTTTGAAGCTCACTTGGTTCTTTGATCCTTGTGGGTGGGTTGGGTGTCAGACGGGATAGTCTCTCGTCTCGGGCAAATCAGCCCAGATGAGGTCGCCTTCAGCGATTCTGCCGGGTCGCTCAACCCAACCGACCAGTCCCCGCAGGCCCATTGCTGCCCTGGGAAAGGCGCCGACGAGGTCCTTCAAATCAGGATAATGCGCCTGAATAACCTCGCCGGGACCCCTGCAAGGGAGGTTCTCGGCATCGACCACAAACGCCGCCTCCTGGCTGCAGTATAGGCGCGTTCCCGGTGGCAGCCGAGAAAGATGGGGGATACCGCTAACGAGCAGATTGGCCCCCAACCACTCGGGCAGCAGCTTGGGCAAACCCATCGCATCCGCGATCTGCTCAAGCTCCTCGACCGAAACGAGGGAAATCTGTCGAGTATTGCGAATCTCGGCTCCGCGCGGGTAATGCTTGCTGCGTCCCCCGGAACGCAATGTCAGGCCAGCGTGGTGATCCCCCTCCAAGCCCTCCCACGTTACGCCCACCTCGGAACGCCGTAACGACTGCACCGACCCCGGCTCAAGACTTACCAGGACGCCTTCAATAAGACCTTCTATGAGTCGCCCCAATCCATTCCTCCTCTGTGACTGCCACGAGCCACTCACGGCCGCTGCGCGGCTCTCCTTGCCCCAAGACCGATACCGAATCATACCCTAACAAGCTGTGAGAGGAACGCCTCCAGAAGGCGTGAAACGCGCAGCCAAACAGAGTGTCATTCCAGAGCCTGGTCTTCTGAAACTCTGTGTCAGAGTGGAGTTGATGACCTGTCCTCTTTGGGCCGGAGCGTAGCGCAGGTGAAAGATCGCGCGGTCTTAGAGAATGGATTGCAGTCGCGGGAAGGACGAGACTCTTTGTCAGATCGCTCCTCCTAATGACAGGAGGCCATCATAACTACCCTGACATAGCACCGAATCGAGTGGGGTTCTCTTCCTAGGTCCCCCAAAGCTCCGCTTCCAGACACAGCGGCAATGGCGGGTCACCGAGGTCGAACTCTTCTGCGAAACGTGCAGCCTGGGTCGACTCCTCCAGAGGCAGCTCGGCCAGCCCGACCGAAATGGGCTAGGGCAAGTCTCACCACACTGGATCAACTGTTCATGTCCCAGATGAGACGCAATCCCTCAAGAGTCAGCCAGGGGTCTATATGTTGGATGACAGACGTTTCAGCCGCGATGCGCTCAGCCAGGCCCCCAGTGCCGATGACCTTCATGTCGGGGCCTAGCTCGTCACGGAAACGGTTGACCATACCTTCGACCAGACCAACGTAGCCAAACAACAAACCCGACTGGATGGCATGAACGGTGTTGCGCCCGATAGCCGTCGGGGGCCTGGACAGATCCACCCGGGGCAATTGAGCCGTGCGCTGGAACAATGCTTCTGCGGCAATCCCGATCCCAGGCGCGATTGCGCCGCCAAGATAGTCTCCTTCCTTTGAAACGGCGTCGAAGGTCGTTCCAGTACCGAAGTCCACGACGCAGGCCGGGCCACCGTACTTATACTGCACGGCAGCGGCATCCACGACCCGGTCGGCTCCGACAGCTTTCGGATCCTCGTAGCGAATTCTTACTCCGGTCTTGACCCCGGCCCCAACCACCAGGGGATCTTGGCCGATATACTTTTCGCATGCCTGCCGGAAGGTGCTCGTCAGTGGGGGAACAACCGAGGCCAGGGCCGCGCCATGAATATGAGCCGGTGCATGCCCAGCGTGCTCGATCAATCCGAGGATTTGGTGGCCATACTCATCGGGCATACGCTCGTGGTCGGTCCGCAGGCGCCAAACGGCCGCCAGCCTCTCCCCCCGATACAGGCCAAGAGTTATGTTCGTATTCCCAATGTCGATAGTAAGGAGCATGAGAGTCTTCCAACTGTATGAGACCGCCATCCTATAGGTGATCAGGAAGAAGCCTACTGTGAGCGACCATCGGATTCTTGAGTCCCGCGTACATCTATGATTTCCGGCTTTCCATCCTCGTCCTCAGTCCTTGGACTCTCCCGACCCCCCCACCTTACCTTCCCAGATCAAGAGGTTATCAATGAGGCGGGCCTTGCCGATGTAGACGGCCAGCGAGAGCAAAGCTCGATCTAGAGAACCCTCCAATTCCGCCAACGTCTCGGGATGGGCTACGGAGACGTACTCTACTCTGGCCAGAGGCTCCCTCGAAAGCACAGCCTCCATCCGCTGGCGCAACGCGTCGGCGTTGCGCTGGCCGTCCTTGAACATCTTCTCCGCAGCGGCGAGGGCGCGGTAGAGAACTGCAGCGGCCTGGCGTTCCTCGGTATTGAGGTACGTGTTCCGGCTCGACATCGCCAAGCCATCGGGTTCGCGAATTGTGGGGCAGACAACAATCTCAGTCGGAAAGTTCAGATCCAGAGCCATCCGCCGCAATAGGATCGCCTGCTGCGCGTCTTTCTGCCCAAGATAGGCCCTGTCCGGCTGAAATGCGTTAAAGAGCTTGGCAACGACGGTCGCCACTCCGCGGAAATGATCCGGGCGGCGTTCGCCTTCCAACCGCCTCCCCAGAGCCTCAACGGTGACCCAGGTCTGGAAGCCTTCCGGGTAGACTTTTTCGGCTTCCGGCACCCATACCAGGTCGACACCCTCAGCCTTCAACAACCTCAAATCCCGCTTGAGGTCGCGAGGGTAGGCTTCAAGGTCTT
>CAYGCA010000010.1:0-10407 GCA_964348265.1 uncultured Anaerolineaceae bacterium
GTTTCTTGCTGAGCTCCCGGTTGGAATGCTCTGGGGCATAGGGCCTAAGACCCGCGCCAGATTGTCAGAGATGGGAGTCGCCTCGATTGGGGAGCTTGGACGCCTCTCGGAGGGACGCTTGAGATCCGTTTTTGGCAAGCGCGGGCCACAGCTTCATAGGCAGGCGCGCGGCGAAGATGATAGTCCGGTCCGGACTGGTCGTGCTCCGAAATCGCTTTCAGCTGAGACAACCTTTGCTAAGGACGTCGCAAACCGAAAGTCATTGGAGGCCACACTTCTCCATCTCAGTGAACGGGTTGGGGCTCGGTTGAGGAGGAGGAAGATGGCGGCCTCGACGGTGAAGATAAAGGTGCGCTGGCCAGACTTCACGACGGTCACACGTCAAAAGCAGCTCGCTCGAGCCACCGACCAGGATCGTGAAATCTACTCGGCTGTTCAAGACCTGTTTGAGGCCATCTGGTACCCAGGGCGCCCCATAAGGCTGTTGGGGGTGGCGGTAGCAGGCCTCGGAATCCCAATGCGGCAACTCACACTTTTCGACGACCGTTGGCAGCAGGACGAACGTCTCTTGAAAGCGATCGATTCAATTCGCACCAAGTATGGCCCTGAAGCGCTTCGAATTGCAGCAACGCTCAAGACAGCCGGTTCCAAGCGATAGAACCTTCCGCCTATCAGGGGCGAGTGCAGATTGTGTTGGAAGTCAATGTCTGCTATAACCGCCCTGCCAGCATGCTCGAGCTTGGTTTCAGCATAATGCCAGGGGAGGAATCGATGGCGTTGTTGGGCAAGGGCTTCTACATCTGGCAGATCCCCAGATGCGAAGGCGGGAATCCGAACGCAATCGCAGCGCGCGCCAGGGAGGCCGACCTTTCTCACGTGCTCATTAAGATCGCAGATGGGTCTGAGTGGGCATACAACTTCGACCAGGAGAGAAGAGTTGACTTGGTGGTTCCCGTCATTTCGGCCCTTCGCCAGGCAGGGATCCAAGCCTGGGGTTGGCACTATATCTGGGGGGAAGATCCTATTGGCGAGGCTCGGCTCGCGATCCGTCGCGTTCGTGAACTCGGTGTTGATGGTTACGTCATCGACGCTGAAAAGGAGTTTAAGGAGAGCGGGAAGAAGAGCGCGGCAAAGCGGTTCATGCGTGAATTGCGCTCCGCGCTACCCGACCTGCCAGTCGCGCTGAGCACATACCGCTACCCGAGTATCCACCACGAGATTCCCTATTCGGAGTTTCTCGAGGGTTGCGACTACGCCATGCCCCAGGTGTATTTTGAGAAGGCACACAATCCGGAACAGCAGCTTGAGCGAACAGTAGACCAGTACATGGCCCTACGGCCAGCCAGACCTGTCATCCCCACCGCGCCCACTTACGCAACCTCGGAATGGCGCCCAACAAGCGATGAGATCCATCGTTTCTTCCAGAAGTCAAAGGAGATGGGCCTTACCGCCGCAAACGCCTGGAGTTGGGACTTTGCCAGCCGCCCTGCCTACCGCGAGCTCTGGGATGCTGTGGCTGATTTTGAGTGGCCAGCCAACCCCCCCCTGCCAGACATGCCAGAGCGGCTTATTGAGCGTCTCAATCGGCGCGAGGCTCAGTATGTCTCAGGCCTGTATCTTGAAAACGCCGCCCATGTAACTGGCGCACGCACCGTCGTGGGCCTTCAAGCAATCCAGGCCTGGTATCAGACTCTCTTTGCGGAGCTCCTCCCCAACGCGGTGTTTGATCTTACCGGGAAGAGCGGCAGCGGAAACTCGCGCCACTTCACGTGGAAGGCGAGCAGCGATCGAGGTACGGTCGCTAATGGGAACGATACCTTGGGACTGCGTGAGGGACTCATTCAGTACCACTACACGTACTTCACAATCTCCTAACGCCGAGGTCTGCCCATAGCGCCTCCCCAAGAACATGAGCCCATCCATGAACATGCCGCCCGGTATCCACAAGGGTGAATCATTCAACCGCGCGAATCTCGTAGGTATGCCGGACAGGAACAACTTTGCCCAACATGGCCTGCGCCGGGCAGTACTTAGTGCTCGACAATTCTATCGAGCGCTCGACCGCGGCCTGACTGACGTTCCGTCCGGTCACGATGTGCCTAATCTCAATGGAGGTGAACACACGAGGATGGTCGTCAGCCTGCTCAGCGTGGGCCTTCACCTCAAAGTGAGCGACATCCTGCCGCTTCTTCTGAAGGATTGAGATTACATCCATAGCCGTACAAGCTGCCAAGCTCATCAGCATGAGTTCTAGGGGGCGAAAACCATCAGCCTCGCCACCGGAGGAAGGATGGGCTCCCAGCGCCAGTGTAAATCCGCTTGTTGCAGTCCCGCTGAAGGATAGACCGTGGTTCCAGCTAACTCTGGCGTCCATATCACCTCTCCCACATCCTCGGATTGCCTATCGCCGACAATTCTCTCTAGGCCCATTTGCCCGGATGTGGAGCCTAGAATAAAGTATAAATCGAGGGACTGCTATTCTGGGTGGAGCCTAATGACTCTTCATGGTTTCGGGCCTGGTCAAGGAGGGTGCAGAGGCCCCGGAAGGCAATGCGCTTGGCGGCCAGGAGGGCTCGGATTTCATGAGGCGCCGGGAGGGAGGGCCCGCAGAAGAGGAATGCACACTGCGAGGACGCTCTCAAACTCAGTTTGCCATGCCGCTGAGCCCGGAATCCGTACAAGGCCCGTCTGGAAGGCAATCTCCATCCATAGATTCCGAGCATGGGAATTGCCAGGGTCAGATGGGGCAAGGCTCAGACACCAAGCTCCGAGATAGCAAAGGCTCAGTGTCCTTGGTGAGGAGCGCACCGGCACACTCGTGCTCCTTGGTTTAAGCCAAGGCATCCATTAGGTCTCTCTCTGCCTCAGCTAGGGTGTCTGGAGGTGTCCGAAAGCTTCCAATCATAGCCTATGGTCCCAGACGCGAAGAGGTCGAATGGATTAGCGGCACGTACCTTCTCAAGAGGGATGCGACTTTGCCCGGATTGACAATTGATCAAACCGTTCAATGGATTGCGCTGCTTCTCTTCGGTGGGTTCGTCCTGGCTCTGTTTTTGGGGTGGAGGGAAATCTCCGGCGCAAGCCGCCTTACTTACTTTCTTCTTCGCCGAGAACGTATCAATCGAGGTTGGCAGCTTGCCATTCTTGGTCTGATGCTCGGGGTTGCGGGTGTAAGCGTGCAGCTCTTCGGTCGCCAGGCGGCCTACACTTTGGTTCCACCGACTCCCTCCATGACCCCTACTGCAACGACCACGACCACCCCTACGATTACCTTGACACCTACAATTACGCGCACCCCCACCATTACGCCAACGCCCAGCATCACCCCTACACCATCGGCGACCAGCACTCCAATGTTGCCAGACTCGATTGCAGTCTTGATGCGTGAGACGGTAACGCCCAGGCCGGATGCCGCGTTCAGTCCAATCCAAATGACACGGCGCCTGAATGATCAGGTTCAGCCGGTCGATCCGGCAGATAGCTTTGAGCATCCAGTGGGCAGGCTCTACGGGGCGTTTTCCTACAACAACTTGGAGAACGGTGTCCGCTGGACAGCCATCTGGTACTATGGGGATGAAGTCGTGTGCCTGGAAAGCTCCGCCTGGGATGGGGGCACGGGAGGCTTTGGCTTCACGGAATGTGAACCTGCAGAGCCCTGGCAACCAGGAGAGTATGAGATCCAAATGTTCCTCGGAGAAGCCTGGAAAGTCTCTAAGAGGTTCACCGTTACAGGGGTGCCGCAACCGCTCACTCCCACACCCTCACCAACCCCAGGCCAGACGGCGGCTCCGTAGCCCGGCCCAGAAGCCTCGTCCCCAACGAGGAAGGGATGAGTTGGGTTCCGATGGAAGAACGGGAGCTCTACTAGCGGGATTCCAACTGATCGAGGCGAAACGCGGCCCTGATGAGGCTCAGTACCGAGTGGTAGCCGCGCGAGACAGGGGTAATCTCTATGTATTCTCCCAGGCTGTGAGCTTCACCCCCGTAGGTCAGGCCAACACAGATGGCGGGCAACCCGAGCCCAAGAGGGTAGTTGGCGTCGCTGGAGGCCATCTCCAGCTTGGCCTGTCTTTCTCCCGCCCGCTTGTAAGCCAGACACGCTGCACGGACAAGCGGGTGATTGGCGGGCAGGTCTCCACCTGGCCGGCGACCGATCTCTTTCAGATCGATCCTTACGCCTGGAGTTTCAAAACTCGCTGCCAGCGCCTCAATATCATTGGCTAGGCGTTCAAGCGTCTCGGGGTCTTCAGATCGCAGATCGATCTCCAGGGCAGCATGGTGAGCGATCGAATTGATCGAGATGCCGCCTTCAGCCTTGCCGATATTCAGCGTCGTGCGCGGCCTGGAACTGAGCGGGAGCTGGGTGAGGGCCGCGCCAACCTCAAGCAGTGTGTGCAGCGCAGATTCTCTACCAGCGTGTATCCAGGAATGCCCGCCACGCGATCTGGCTGTGATTCGGTAGCGTCTTACGGAGAGGCCCCGGTGGTAGACATGCCCCAACGCCATTCCCTCGATCACAATGTAGGCTGACACCTGGTCACCGAACCTAGCCACGATTTCTCGCATGCCGATCAGATTCCCCAAACCCTCCTCACCAACGTTTGCCACGAGCCAGACATCGCCAGGTAGAGGGGAAGTCTTGAGATCCTGGGCAAACTCGATCAGCGCGGCGAGAGCAACCGCGTTGTCACCGACTCCGGGCCCAATCAGTCTGTCGTTGGTTCGCCTCGATCGGGTCATGAGTCCCTGATGGAAGACCGAATCCAGGTGTGCGCTTACAATCACTGGAAACGAATCACCCCCAGATACTCGCCCGTACAAATTACCAATCGAATCTATCTCCACATCGTCGAGGCCACTGTCGTGGAATTTCGCCTGCAAGAACTTGGCCCGCTCCGCCTCACCGAAAGTCGGCGCGGGAATGGCCTGGATAAGTTGAGTGTTCTCGAGCAAGCGTTCGAGCTCCACAGTCTAGACCGCCTTTACTGAACCTCGCAGTGATTCCAGCCTCGCCTGAGCAAGCCCCGGCAAGGTGTCCAGCATGTATTCAGCCCCAACGCCCTCGACAGCCACCGAAGCAGACACGCTGCCCTGAAGGGCCGCTTCCAGAACATCGCCGCTGCTGCCAAGGCCGCACAGGAATCCGCCGCAATAGGCGTCGCCAGCGCCAGTCACCTCTCTGGACTGCACTGGATAGGCAGGCACTATCCAGCGCCGATCTGTGTCTCGGTCGAAAACGCATTGACCCCGGGCGCCGCGCTTGATTACCACCCACCGACATCCCATATCGGCGAAGGCACTCGACATGTCCCAAACGTCGAATCGTTCGGGGCGAAAATAGGCCTGGGCCCTATCTTTGCTCACAAGAAAGGCATTCAATCCACTGATCACCAGCCTGAGTTCGTCCTCGTGACTGGGCTCCATATACTGCTGTGAGGCGTCAAGAGTAATGAGCCGGACACCCAGATCGCGCAGCCGGACAGGGATTGTGGTGTGAGAGAGGAATTCCGAAGGGGTCAGGTGGACCCCCTTCGCCAAACCCAACTCTGAAGGGACATCATCAGGTCGCAGTGTGAGTGGGCCGAATTGGTTCCTGTCTTCTCCCAGGTCATCCCCCTGCTTGTAATCCAGGAACTCCTTCGGCAGTGACAGCCCGAGTTTCATGAAATGAGCGGAGGGGTGGGATTCGCTTCGATCCTCCGGGGATGAGTAGGCAAAAAAGGAATAGGCCCTGTGCGGTTCAGGTACGCGCTGAATCGCCTCAACATTGAAGTCCAGCCTGTGGAGGTGCTCGAGCCAATCCTGCGGAAAATTGGAACCCACGCGACTGACGATGGCAACTGATTCTGACCAGATCCTGGCCGCCGTGGCGGCGTACATCGCATGCCCTCCTAGGATTCCAAGATGGGCCTCTCCCTCATGGGTGATGATGTATTCCTGGCAGAGGGGTCCTATGATCGCGAAGTCGATGGGAGCCGAGTTCATCAAGGAGGATTATACGACGTAAATCGGGCCCTATTGTCGCCTGCTCGACGATCAGGCACTGGGTATCCAGGTGAAAGAACTTATCCGTAAGCTTGTCAGCCAGACGCAGACTCGACGACTCCCAGCCGGCATTGACGGGGCCAGAGAAGGCTTAGGAAGTCGTGGTCGAAAGGGAGATTTCGACCCACTGTCAAGTCCGTGATCTTCTCTCAGAACCAATGTCTCATTGGCTGGTGATTGCAGGATATGTATAATGACGGCATAGGTAGCCGCGCCCCGACGGTGTGCCGACTTATTCTCATCGAAGGTCCCCTGAATGCCGAGTGCAACAATCCTTCTCCTCGAGAGCAGCAGAGCAAGCGCTCCTTCCTTTGCCCCTGCCCTGGAGAAATGGGGGTACACGCTTCTGGTCAGGCACAGTGTCGATGAAGCCTTGGCGGCCGCGGCTGTCAATAGACCGGATCTTATCATCCTGGATGCGGCCTCGATGGGAACTCCCGGGACAAGGATGTGCCGCCGGCTGAGTACTTCGCTCAATGGCGTACCGATTGTTCTGGTCACGCTAGAAGGCGCGCAGACCTCAGCCGACAGTGGCGCGAGCCTAGCGTTGGCCCAACCTTTTACTCCCCGCAAGCTGATTAATAGGCTGGCTGGGTTGCTGCCGGCTGACGAGCGGTACGATCTTCGGGCCGGGCCAATTACGCTCAATCTGGTTCAGCGGAAAGTCACTTGTGGCGCGAAGGAAGCCTACCTCACACCCAAGCAAACTGAACTACTGGAAGTCTTCATGCGCAACCCGGGAAAGCTGGTAACTCGCAAGAAGCTGATACGTAAGGTTTGGCGTACGAACTATACAGGGGATACTCGCACGCTCGACGTCCACATCAGCTGGCTGCGGAGCGCCATCGAAGCAGACCCATCCCGTCCCCAGTTATTGAGGACTATCCGGGGCTTGGGGTACCGGCTCGACCTTCCTGAGTAGGCTCAACGCCCCTTCACCCAACCTATCGAACGATCATACGAAGGACCCAGACGGGCCCCATAGCCCGCCGCCTGCCTGGCTGGATAACCGGAGATTAATCGTTCACCTGGACCTCGAGCCTTGTGGAGCCGAAGGCTCCCAAGGTGTCCATGGCCCGCACCTGTAGGCCATAGGAGCCTTCGCTGGGGAAGGTGTGCGCCAGTTGGAGGGGGATTTCATCCTTTCTCCACGCTCGAACAGCCTGGGAGCGGCTGCGAAACACATCTCCACTCGAATGCCAATCAACTTCCCACAGTACTACATTCTCTGGAAATCGTGTCCCAGCCTGACTGTCAGTCAGGTCCTCAAGTCTTACTGCGATCTTTCGCTCCTCCTGGGTGAACTTGATCCCGGGTGAAATCGAGGCCTCCCACTCTAAATCCCGGTCCTTCCATAGGGCATAGGGTGAGACTTCTGGCTCCAGGAGTAGTCGGCGATAAGTCGTTTGTACTGCCAGAGGCGCCGCATCGCACGCTATCCATTGCCGACCATGGCGAGCGGCCACAGTCGCTGTGGTTCCTGACCCCGAAAAGAAATCTGCGACCAGATCGCCTGGATTGCTGGAAGCCAGGATTATGCGCTCCAGCAGGGCTTCGGGCTTCTGGGTGGGGTAGCCTGTGCGCTCGGTGTGCAGGCGAGCAACGACCGGGAAATACCACCAGTCCTCAGGCACTTTCCCACGCTCAAGATCAGGGGTCTTTCCAAAACCGGCCTTGCGGGAGGCCTCGAACGTCTTGACGGTCGAAGCGTCATACGGGACACGTACCTCGTCGACGTTGAAGGTGTACCTACTGGATTTGGTGTAGACGAGGATCGTGTCGTGCTTGCGGTTGAAGGCTGACCGGATCGGCGATGGTCCATGGTAGACCCATATGATTTCGTTCAACAGGCGGTCTGGTCCGAAGATTTCGTCAAGAAGTATCCGGGCATAGGCTGCGACATGCCAGTCTAGGTGTAGATACAGTGTTCCAGATGGGGACAGCAGTCGATACATGAGTTGAAGTCGAGGCAGAAGCATATTCAGGTAGGCTCGACCGTCCGACCATGTATCCTGGTAGCCTTCGGTCATATCCCAGTCTTCCGGCTTCCGGGAGTCTTCACCTCGGCCGATCCGGGCCGGGTACGTGTTCCCGCTCAGGAAGGGTGGATCGACGTAGATCAAGTCGAGCTGACCCTCATACTCCGGAAGCAGGGCCGCCATCAGCCGTGAGTTGTCGCTCAAGTAGAGGCGCCCGCTGACTGCGCTTTCGCGATCTCCAGTTCCACCTGGAAAGACCTCTGTAAGCATTTCCAGCTTAGCTGGCGCCGGCTCTATGGCTTGCCTGCCCTTCCATTCAAGGCGTGCCAGCGGTCTCCTGGTCACCTTGCCTTGCATGCCTGTTCCTTCCTCAGCCGGATGAGAACCGTGCCTCAAGCAGGTCCCTTAGATCTGGCCGGCCAATCTCCTGAAGCTCATACGTGACGCGCTGGCAAGGCTTGTGCAGATCTAGCAGGCGACCCAAATCGATCGGGGTCCCGATCAGGACAAGGTCAACATCGGCTGCGTTGATGGTCGTTTCCAGTTCTTGGATCTGCTTGGCGTCGTAACCCATGGCGGGCAGCACGGGACCGGTGGTCGGATACCTCTGGTAGGTTTCCGCGAGGCTGCCCACTGCGTAGGGTCTTGGATCCACTATCTCCCTAGCACCAAAACGCCGTGCGGCAATCCAGGCTGCCCCGTAGGGCATGTCCCCATGGGTAAGGGTAGGACCATCCTCGACGACCATGACCCGTTTGCCCCGAATTAGGTCGGGGTCATCAACAAAGATCGGGGAGGCGGCTTCAATGACGATGGCTTCCGGATTGAGCGCCAGAACAGTGCGTACATCTTCGGGCGCGGCGGTGTCGACTTTGTTTATGACGAGCGCATCGGCAGCCAGGACATTGGTTTCGCCCGGATGGTAGGTGATCTCGTGCCCGGGGCGGTGCGGGTCAGCCACCACGATGTGAAAGTCGCTGATAAAGAAGGGGGGTTCGTTGTTGCCGCCGTCCCATAGAATGATATCCGCCTCCTGTTCCGCCTCACGAAGGATCCTTTGGTAATCAACGCCAGCATAAACGACTAAGCCGCGGGCCAAGTGGGGCTCATACTCTTCTCGCTCTTCAATTGTGGCGTGCTGGAGACTGAGATCTTCATACCGGGCAAAGCGCTGGACGGCCTGCCGGACGAGATTTCCATATGGCATGGGATGCCTTACGATCACCACCTTCCGCGCCATCTCTTTTAGGATGCCGGCTACGCGGCGGCTTGTCTGGCTCTTGCCGCTTCCCGTTCGGACTGCGCCGACGGAGACAACCGGCTTCGTGGCGGCGAGTTGAGTGGTTCCTAGGCCCATGAGGCGGAAATCGGCGCCAGCCGCCAGAATCTGGGAGGCCTTGTGCATGACATATTCATGCGAGACATCGCTGTAGGCGAAGACCACCTCGTCGACACCCTGGTCTCGGATTAGATGGGGCAGCTCGTCCTCTGAAAGAATCGAGATTCCGTTCGGGTAACCCTCGCCACAAAGCTCCGCTGGGTAGATTCGCCCCTCAATGTTGGGGATCTGGGTTGCCGTGAAGGCAACAACTTCATAGTTGGGATTGCCTCGGAAGAACACGTTAAAGTTGTGAAAATCTCGTCCGGCGGCTCCCATAATCACAACGCGTTTCTTGACCATATGGTCTTCCTTGGTCTATGTATTTTGGGCATCCATGGCTTGTCCAACCGGCGATCGCAATACGGATTGGTGGCGAGAGTTCACATCACCTGAGGGGCTTCGATTCCAAGCAGTCGCAGACTGTTGGCGAGGCACTGGCGGGCGGCGGCCGTCATGCGCAGACGCGCACTGCGTTTGGCGCCCCTTTCTCGCAGCACAGGGCACCTCTGGTAGAAAGCAGTGAAGGTTCTGGCCAATTCATAGGCATAGTTGGCGATATGGATCGGCTTGTAGCTGCTCGCGGCCCTCTGCACTTCCTCACCAAAGCGCGAAACCAATTCAAGCAATTCAGTTTCGGCCGGCTCCAGACCATAATCCGGCTCGAGAGATTCCGGGAGGCGATCAACTTGGCGCAGGATGCTGCTGGCACGAACGTGCGCGTACTGGATATAGGGCGCCGCCTGCCCCTCGACATCCAAGGCACGCTCCCAATCGAACGTCACCACCTTGTTATTATCAACTGCTAGCATGGCGTACTTGATTGCCCCCAGGGCGACGGAGCGTGCCACCTCGCTTTTCAGCTTGGGATCGAGGTCTGGGTTCTTGGTCTCCACAACTGCAGTGGCTCGGCCAAGCGCTTCGCGGATGAAATCGTTGAAGGCGACCACCGTGCCCTCACGCGAGGACATGGTGACGTTTCCTGGCAGGTTGACGATCTCATAG
>CAYGCA010000010.1:10417-15673 GCA_964348265.1 uncultured Anaerolineaceae bacterium
GCACTTCAGTGCCTGCTCATAACCCATCAACTCCAGTAGCTTGAACACCTGCCGTATATAGAGCGCTTGTCGGACGTCTATGACGTAGACTGAGCGGTCTATCTTCCACTCGTCGAACTTCTTGATCGCCAAGGGAATGTCCTTGGTAGCGTAGAGCGATGAACCATCGCTTCGAAGAATCACGAGCGTGCGAAAGGTCTCCTTCTTGAGCCCAAGCAGCTCGTCGATCTTTATGACAACTGGTCCACCTTGAGGTCGCTCATCGGCCGCCAATCCGCGGGAGACAAGATCTTCGACCACGTGCTTACCCGCCTCTTCAACCTCGCTCTCGAAAAAGACGACATCAAAGGATTCGCCTAAGGTTGAAGCCGTCAAGACTCCACTGCCTTGTCTTCTCCCACAAAGCGAGGAGTTCTGGATCCTTTTCTTCCCACTGAGCAAAGAGCAGGCGGGCTTCCTTTTCATTGGCTTCGTCCTCCTCCACCAGCCGGGTGGCCTGCGAGTAGATGTCTTGCATCCATCGGGTGCGATCCCCTTTGGGCTCCTCGCCATTGTGGAACTTGAGATAAGCCCAGAGCCATTGGATCACGTGCCAACCAATGTCGCCGATGTAGTTGGCGCGGACAGTCTCAAATCCGTCGAACTCAAGTATGTTAGCCATCGCGCCCCCCAGGACAACATTTCGAAGGTGACCAACGTGCATCGCTTTGTGCGTGTTGGGCTGTGAGTACTCAACCATGACGCGCTCGGCTTTGGGAGAACCTCGACCGTAGGCAGCACCTTGATCTAGCACTTGGTCCAGAACACGTTGGGCGTATGTAGCAGTCTCAACAAACAGATTGAGATAGCCCGCCGTGGCTTCCGTTCGGACGAATCCTGCCAGGCTTCCCATCTCCGCCTGCAGGGCGGCGGCGATCTCCTGAGCGCGGAGCGGTACATCTGCTCTCTTGCCCGCCTTGGCTTCTGCAGCCGCAACCTGGAAAGACGCCGCGGTGCCATATCCCCACTGACCCTGAAAAGGGACAGGGTTCCACTCGATGGTGTCAGGTTCTGGAAGGTTGAGCTTCAGGAGGAGTTCCGTAATCCTCTGTGTGGCTGCGTCCAATTCTTGATCGAACATGAGTCCTGCTCTGTCTGACCCTTACGCGAACACGACGCACCCGCCGGTGCGTCGTGGGGGGTCCCAAGGAGTCCTTCCATAGACCACTCAGCTGGTTTGCTGTAGCTCTTCCAGGTGCCTCATCAGGCGGCCCTTGCGCCGATCAGCATTGTTACGGTGAATTGCACCCCTAGCTACAGCCCGATCGAGCAGGCTGACGGCGTTTCCAACAGCTTCGGCCGCTAGCTGGGCATCCCCCGCCGCGATTGCAGCTTGAGCCGCTCTGACCTGATTGCGCGTGCGAGACAAGATCGCTTTGTTGCGACCGCGCCTCTTGTAGTTCTGACGCATCCGCTTTTTCGCAGATCTGGTGTTAGCCAAGGTGAGCCTCCATCCGCGGTGATTCCCGTTCCAATCCCGTGGGCAGGTAATTCTAGCGCGGCCGATTGAATCTGTCTAGGCGCAGGACTGACTGAAGGCGGCGCCTACTCTGTGGGAGCCCTCTCCTCGATCGAGAGGCTCTCATCTTCGCCGGCATAAAGTGTCCGGCCCAATAATCTGTCGTAGTGGGTCCAGGGCTCTCCTGCGAGCCAGGCGGATTCGAGCATCAGCTTGAAGCGATTGACCTGGCTGTCGAGATTCTCAAGGTGGTGCAGGGCGGCTGCCTCCAGGGTCTTGGGGCGGCGCGGTGAACCCCATTCGTAGCGGCCATGGTGGGAGACTACCAGATGCTGAAGTTCTAGTGCCAATTGGGGCGGGAAATCGGGGATAGCCGCAATCGCTTCGGCAACCCTTTCAGCGCTCATCACCACATGTCCCAGAAGCCGGCCGCGATCCGTGTAGTCGATGTCCAGCTCCCATGTGAAGGCCTCAAGCTTTCCCACGTCGTGGAGCAAGATGCCGCTGACCAGTAGATCGCGATTCAATTGCGGATACAGTTCGAGGAGTGGGCGGGCAAGTTGAAGGATTTCGAAGACATGCTCAAGCAACCCCCCCAGGTAGGCATGGTGGATGCGCCTGGCAGCCGGCGCGGCCCGGAAAGCCTCTCGAAACTCCTCGCTGCCAAAGAAGCCGGCAAGTAGGGCTGCTAGATGTGGCTCTTCAAGCTCCGCGATGACCCGATCGATCTCAGCTAGCATGGCTTCAGGATCACGGTCGGTCGAGCGGATGAGATCACCGAGCTCATATTCGCTCTCTTGCGCCGAGCGAAGCCGCAGGACCTTGACTTGCGGTCGCCCATGGAAGCTCTCAACATGTCCCTCGACCTTCACAATCTGCGCCCTGTCCATAATGAAAAGGTAGTCTTCGACTGCCTCCCAGATCCGGGCGTCGATCTCGCCGGTCCGGTCGACTAGCTTCAACCGCAAGAAATGGCCGCGACTGGGGTCTCGGAAGGTCTCAGCCTGAGCATCGCGCGCGAGGTAGAAGCCAAGCAGGTGCGCGCCTTCCTCGAGTTCACCGACCCAGGGGCCTTTTTCAGGGTGACGTCGCACGTACATCGATGCCCTTTTCCGCTTGTTCGCTGGCGGCATTTCTAGGGAGCCTGATCCGGAAAATGCTCCCTCCACCCGCGTTGTCTTCGACCCAGATCGATCCGCCGTGTGCTTCGACGGCAAGTTTTGAGAAGGCCAAGCCCAAACCGGTTCCATGCCGCAGCCCTGGCTGCCCCTGCACAAAGCGCTCGAAAATCGTCTCCTTCAATTCGTCAGGCACGCCAGGACCGGTGTCGGCGATTGAAATGTTCACGAAGCTCGTGTCCGGCTCGACATCCACTCTGATCCGGCCGCCCGGCGGGGTGAATTTGAGAGCGTTATCCAGGATGTTGTCGAGGACGCGCCGGAGCTTCTCTTCGTCGGCGGAGATTCTGGGCAGCTTGCTGGTGATCGTATGCTCAAGCAGGATACCTTGTTCGTTCGCCTCATGAACATATATGTCTATGAGGTCCTTGCAGAGAGCAGACAGAGAAACGGAAGTTGATGAAAGCTGGAATTCACCGGACTCGAGCTTTGCAATATCCAGCAAGGAATTCACGAGACCGAGCATTTGCTCGCAGCTGCGGTTGGAAATCGTCAGCGCCTGTGCAATCACTTGCGAGCTCTCCTTAGAAAAGGATCTCTCCAGCAGCTTCAAACTACCGAGGATGGTCGTGAGAGGACTTCGCAGATCGTGGACAATCATCTCCGTCAGCTGCTCGCGTGCTCGGACGAGATTGCGTTCCTCCGAAATGTCGCGCAGTACTATCAGCCAGCCAATTGGCAGCTGGTTCGAGTCATGCACGGGAGAACCCGTCCGCAGAAAAGCGCGTTGAATGGGACGCTCAACTTCGAAGGTCGTTTCATCACCGCTTAGCGCCTCTCCGCTTCTCAGGGCGGCCATCAGGTTGGCAAGCTCTCCGGAGCGATATCCTAGTCGAGAGGCCAGTTCCGAGCCAGCGGTGTTCAGGTCTCTACCCACGACTGAGTCGACTTGCAGGCCTGTCAGGACCTCAAGCTGATGGTTGGCAACCACGATGGTTCCCGAGGGATCTACCATTAACATGCCAGCCTGGGTTGAGTTCAGCACAGCCAGCAGGCGTTCATGGCTCTCGCGGAGGTGGACAAAAAGCTCGGCATTCTGAAAGGCAATGGCGGCCTGGCTGGACAGGGTCTGGGCTGTTCGAATTTCATTCTCGTCGAAAAGGCGCTGCTTCTGACTCAGGACTTCAACGAGACCAAGAGTCTGGTCGCCCACTCGCAGGGGGATCGCGAGCAAGCTGGCCGCGTCGCGCCTACCAACCAGGTACTCTCGGTCCGGTCTGGTGGGGGCATCGGAGGAAGACCATTGAATCGGAGTGCCTTCCTTGAGAGATGTCGCAAATGCGGGCGCATCAACGACCGATACAGAGTCAGACTGCTCATCATCGATCGGGCGGCCCTCCTCAACGCTGGCCTGGAGTTGCAGATGGCGGCTGCTTTGAACCCAGCGGTAAATGCGGACCCGCTCAGCCGAGAGCGCTAAGGCCAGGCTGTCCGCCGCCGCCATGGCGACGGCACCAGCCTCCAGCGTTGCGGCAAGGTGCACACTGGCCTGATAGAGGAGGGATTGCTCACGCAGACGGGCTTCCAGCTGCTGGTAGAGGCTGGAATTCGTAAGGGCAATAGAGGCTTGAGCGGCGACTTGCCGGAGGGCCTGCTCGTGCCCCTCTTTGAAGGCCGAGGGGCGCGGGCTCTCAACAGTGATAAGGCCAATCCGCTGTCCCCACCTGAGAAGTGGGATGCAGAGCAAGCTCTGCGTCCCTTCGTTCATCCAGTCCTCATGAGACGAGCCAGGTTCAACATTGGCGACATTCACGAGTTCGCCCGCATGAAAGGCCGTGCCAGTGATCCCCTGGTCGGTCGGCAGCCTGTACTCAGGGGCGAATAGCTTTGATTCATCTTCGTACCCGCGAGAAGCCGCGATCCGCAGTCCGGCCTCCCGAGCTTCAAAAACCGACAGATGACCAGTCTCCCCACCGGTGACCTTGAGTGCATGTTCGAGGATGGTGCCGAAGAGTTCATCAGGGTCCAGGGTTGAAACCATCTTCCGTCCGGAGGCTTCGAGCATGGAGAGTTGCTCAACGCGCCGCTTCAGTTCCTGATCCGTTTCGGCATGCGCCCGAGCATTTGCGACTGCCAAAGCAGCCTGGGCCGTAAAGGTTTGGAGCAGATGGACCTGATCTGGGCGGAAATGCTGAGGTTCCGCGAAGTATACGCTCGCCATTCCGATGGTCCCAGAGGGTGTGATCAGTGGGAGATCGATAATGGCATAGACACCCTCATGGACAAGCTGCTGTACAAATGCCCTTGGATATGAGGACTCTTCCAGGTTCGGTATCAGGACCGGGGTCTGGTCATTGAAGGCCCTGGTTCTTTCAGCGTCATCGAGAGGAATTCTGCGGATGGCATCCTCAAGCTTCTTGGAAACGTTCGCAGCCCAGGCCAAGTACAGAATGCCTTGATTTTGGTCAACCAGATAGATGGCTGACTTTTGGCCGCCTCCGACCTGGGTCATAGATCGGCTGACGAGTTCTAGGGTCTTCTCCGGATCGAGCGATGGCTCCTGTGACAGATAGCCAACGCTGATCCCATCGGCGGGAAACGCCTCTCCCTCGAACTCGTCGATCTCGCCGGCCATGATCC
>CAYGCA010000010.1:15683-20858 GCA_964348265.1 uncultured Anaerolineaceae bacterium
GCGTCGGCTCGGCGCCGCGTTTGTTCATAGAGGAGGGCGTTTTCAATGGCCACTGCGGCTTGGCCCGCTAGAGTGGTCAGAATCTCCTGATCCTTGTTGGTCAGAGAAGTGGCGGGCTGGGTGTGAAAAACCGCCAGGCAGCCAAAGGCCCTACCAGGACTTATCAGCGGCACGCCCAGCCAGCACTCCGGAGGGTTATGCAGGTCGGTGAATCCCATCTCCTGAAGTCTTTGTGCAGCCTGATCCACGATGAGGATTGGAGAGGCGGTTTGAATGACGCGGTCTGTGAGCCGGTCCTCCATTGGACGATTTGGCCAATGTTGTCTTGACCCGTCCTTTACCGCCAGTGGGTAGGAGATCTCTCTACTGTGCGGATCGCTCAGGGCGATATAAAAGCTGTTTACCCCCAACAGATGGGTGACTTGGAGGTAGATCGTCTCGAGCAGCGCCTCTAGATCCAGGCTTGTCCGCATCGCATGACTCACCCGACTAAGGGTGGACAGCTCCTGCAAACGCCGCCCAAGGTCGCGTTCAGCCAGGAACAACTGTTGCAGCGTCGGAGAAATAGCGGCGAGGGTGCCTCCCCATAAGATCAGGGCGAGGATGCCCAGGTAGACGGTCGAAACGGCTGTAATTACCGCAAAGGGAATCGGCAGCAGGCTGACCAGGAGCAGCTCGCGTACACCCAACGCCTGCACCGCTGGCTCAATCTCGAGGCTTCCACTGATCCAGACCAACAGGATGAAGCTAATAGAAAAGGACAACGTGAAGCCGATCAAGGGGAGCCCCATCGTAAGGCTGCTTTCGTCGACTACTCTTACTCCCCCAAGGGTGCGGAAGATCCCCAAGGCCGCAGTGAGGCTCAGCAGCTGTTGGCCAAAGATGAGGGAACCCGTCCGCATTTCGCCAACCAGCGCCGGTTTCAGACGCTCTGGATTTCTGCGGCTGCTGCGAACTGCGCGCACAATGGCTCCGGCTGCTGTGCCAACCAACAGGGCCAGCGCCGGCTCTGCGAATCCATGCGTCAGGGCCAATGGGAGGGTTAGCGCATGAGCCAAGCTGGCATGCGTCTGCCCGATTGGAAAGGGGAAGATGTGGAGCAGGGCAATGAAGACGGCGATGATAGATGTAGTCGTCCAGTCAAGGCCTTGGTTAGCTGTCGGCAGTAGTGCTCGCGTAAGCACAATGAGGCTTACGAGGTAGATGCCCCATTCCAAGGCGCGCAACCATACCGATTTCATACTCTAATTCTACATCGAGGTTTGGACCAGACCAGGTGGCCAACGAGACTTCATCAAGCTTGAATCTAGGCCTCCTCGGTAGCCCTGGGTGTTGGAGTCGCCGCCGGAGTTAGCGTCGCTTCCGGAGTGCTTGTGAATGGCTCGGCACCAAGTTTGGCGAGATGCTCATAGGCCATCAGTTTCAGCTTCGTCGAGGCTTCTTCGATGCCTAGGATCCAGCGCCAGTGCCGTATGGCATCCTCCAGGAGTGGCGGGTTGGTGGCCTCATACACCAGGGCCCGGATTGCATATCCTTCCGCTTTCTTGTTCTCGGTCGGCGCGTCTTCTATCACCCTGTCGAGGGTACGGAGCGCCTCAACATAGTTCCCAAGCAGGTAGAGCGCTCTGCCGATGCCCAGATTCAGCGCATACGTCTCTGGACCATACCGTCGAGCTTGTAGTAGATCGCTGTATCCAGACTGGTAGTCAGCCAATTCAAGGTGGATAAGTCCACGGATCAAGTAGGCTGGGGCATAGCGGTCATTGATGATAAGAGAGCGTTCGACGGCATCAAGGGCGCCCAGATAGTCGGCAATGCCGTATCTCGCCCGACCCAGATAGCCCCAACCTCTGTGGTCCTCCCCTCGATAGGCAACGTAGGTCGATAATGGCCACAGGGCGGGTTCGAAATCTTCGAGTTCCACATAGGCGCGCCCCAGGGCGTAGTAGCCTTCCAAGTTCGAGGGATCTCTTGAGCTGCCTTCAATCGCGCTTTCCAGTGCGGTCTCGAAATTTGTCCGGTTGTGCTGGGCTTCGCTCAGCCGAATGTAAACGACCGGGGCGTCGACCCCGGCGCCGATTGCGGCCTGCAGGGTTTCTTCCATCGATTTCCACAGCCGATGGTCGGCGTAGAATTCGGCTTTGGCGATGTAAGCTTGAAGGAAAAGGGGATCTCGCTCAAGGGCCCGATCGAAATCTTGGGGCAGATCACTGACCTTGATCTCGCCGTTCTCCCTCAAGGTTATGGCGAGCAAGGAGTGCCCGCGACCGAGATAAGGGGGTGCGAACTCGGAGTTCAGCAGGATGGCCCGATCGTAGGACTGGATCGCCTCGCCGGGGCGCCCCAGGCTCCTGAGCGCTTCAGCCCTAAAGTAATGGACATCTGGCAGCGACTGGTCGAGTTCGATGACCTGGTCCATAGCGCTCAGCAAGGCCTCGTAATCGCCCTGCTCGATCGCGGCGATCCCCGTCCGGTAGGCTTCATAGTTGGAATGGGGTGTTACCCCCACGATAGGCGTGGGAGTGGGCGAAGCGGGAACAAAGAACGCGAGCGGGGTGAGGGCCAATTCGGTGGGAATCGGCGTGCGCAGGATCAAAGACTCCACTGGAGGCAGTGTCGCCGTTGCCGTAGGTTCAACCGGAGTGGCGGTCTGCGTAGCTGTGGCTGGAGGCAGGGTGGGCGCGACAACCGCCGGCCGAGGCCGTCGCAGCGTGAGAAACAGGCCCGTCAGGGTTCCCAAGGTCAAAACGGTCGCACCCGCTATGCCAATCAAGCGCATGTTTAGGCTCAGACCGCTTCCGATCGATGTTCCGGAAGCCACTGGCGTAGCCCGATGCCGGGGGATCTTTGGGGCCCGCGCCAGCTCGGCCTTTTCGGGCTTTCGGGCGCCCAGAATGACCAAGCCGCGCAAGGCGGACCGGTTGGTCGGATCCAGTTTGAGAGCGGACTCGAGGCAGTATATCCTTTCCCGCTTTGAGTCGACGACGGCGCTCATCCAGATCCAGTATTCGGCATTGCCCGAGTCGGCACGAAGCAACCTTGTCAGGAGATCTCTGGCGCGCACTCGATCCCCTGACCGGGTAGCCGCAATAGCCTCGGTGAGCATAGTGTCGGTTGCTGTTGCCATGGTCCTACCGCTGCTCGAGGTCGCCGGAGTCTAGCATAGTGCGATTTCTCGCACAACGGCGGTGACTGCTGATATAATCCGTTCCTGTGTTTCGAGCGTTGCGGCGGTGTTGGGCTCTGACAGTCTCCCTGCTTGTGGCTTGCGCGCCCTCCCAAACCGAAATCACTCCCTTCCCGACCCTGACGCTCCTCCCCTTTTCCACAACCACGGCGGCTGCCACGACGACAACTCAACCCACAGCCAGAAGCCTCTCACCCACCACAGGGCCCTCGCCGACGCCCTTCACGCATGAGGTGAAGGAGGGTGAGACGATGCTTGGAATCGCCCTCCAATACGGAGTGGAGCTGGACATACTTCTGGCAGCCAATCCGGGTGTCAATCCGCGCCTGATGAGTGTTGGCACGGAACTCATTATCCCCGAACCAGAAGGTGCCGGACTGGAGGATATTCCTTCGGCGACTCCAGTGCCTTTCTCCCTATCTGAAGTTGACTGCTACCGTACGCCCACGAATGGACTGTGGTGCGTGACAGCGGGGCGCAATGGAGGCACCCTCCCCCTGGAGGGCGTGTCAGTCGCAATTAGCCTTCTAGATCAGGCAGGTGAGGTGCTGGCGACTCAGTTCGCAGACGCGCCTGTGAACCTGCTGCCCGTGGACAGGGAGATGCCCTTGGTGACCTATTTCCAGCCGCCCGCACCAAAACCATCCTCGGCCGTCGCTCAGATTGTCAGTTCGCTCGCAGCCAATGAAGTCGAGTCCCGCTACCTGATGCTGGATTTCGATGCGCAAGAGCAAGAGCCGTCTCCGGAAGGCACCTCGTGGCACATCACGGGCAGAGTCTTCTTGCCTGAGGAAGAGAGTCAGGCGGCGGATAGAGTGGTGGTCGTGGCGGTGGGATACGGCCGGGAGGGAATTCCTGTCGGGCTTGCGATATGGGAGGCCAACGACGAGCTAACTCCAGGTAGGATCCTGGAGATCGAGCTCCTCCTATTCAGCTTTGGTCCAGAGATCGTACGCCTCGACTTCCTGGTTGAAGCGCTTCGGACGCCCTGACCGCAAGCGAGGCTGGAAGCGGACACCCCCTGAGCGAGCTTGCCTACGGTTCGCCAAATCCCCCGGCGAATTGTCCGATCGTGTAAGCGATTCGTTGCTCGGCTGCAACGGCTACTTCATAGTTGACGATTTCGCCCGGCCGAAGGTCATCCATGACGATTGTAACCTGGGAACGACCCTCATGATCTGTGGCTGGTGCCTCCACGTACAGTGTTGATCTGGGCCCCTGAATAGCCATGACTGGGACAACCCCGGTCCAAGGGGCACCTTCAGGCAGTTCGACCCGGATGTTTACGCGCTGAGGCGTGCCGGCTGGCAGCACGGGGTAATCGATCTGTGTCGTGACAAGGGCATTCGTTGAGGGCAGCGCTGGAGTTGGAGCAGGTGTTTCCGTAGCTGGGTACTGTGTCGGGGGAGAGGCGACGTCTGTCCTGCCGTTCAAGTATTCCCTTCCAACGGGTGCAAGCTGGACGGCCAGGTGGGCTGGCAGGTCGAAGCGGTATTGCAGTATTACCTTCTCAAATCGCTGGCTGAGGACACCCTCCAGCAAGCCGGCCTCCTCAAGCGGAAGCCCGAACATGTCGGGACCTCCCCGAGTACGGTAGAAGGCCGCAAACGCCCAGCGAACGTTATGCCCCGTCTGCGCAAAATAGAGGCTGTCCGCCTCGGCTGCCCTTCCGACCGGCGGGTCAGGTGGCCCTTCCAGTCGACCCAGCGGGCGCAGGAGGACCGTGGAAGGATCTTCTTTGGGGGAATAGAGCACTGCGTTTTCATAAACTTGTTCGATGGCTTCATCCGGTGCCAGATAAGGTTCCGTCAGAGGTTTGCCAAATAGCAATTCCCTTCCGCTGCGGTCAAGAAACAGGCCAAAGGGACGAGAGCGAATCTCAGGGGGAAGCACACCCCGGAAATCGCCCGATTCCATCTCTCCCCGCATCGCTTGCTTGGCTAAGCCCAGTGCCATCAAATGCACTTCGGAGGGAGGCGCGCTCTCAT
>CAYGCA010000010.1:20868-21337 GCA_964348265.1 uncultured Anaerolineaceae bacterium
TCGCGACATGTCCTGGCCCGAGACAGGTCTGCCGTGGGTGCTCCCCTCGCCGAACATGCCAACCCTCGACACGGCTCTCGTCTATCCGGGCATGTGCCTGCTCGAAGGCACGACCGTCGTGGTGTCGGCTTCTCGCTTCGAGCAACCGCTCGAGGACGTGGCGGATGCTGGGCAAGGCGGCTCGGATGCTTCATCCCGATAAAGCCCGAGATTCTCAAAATACTGCAGAATTCGGCCCTCCCGGAGTTTGAATTCCGAAACCGGAGCGCCGGCGACAGCCTGGCCGCCTATTGCATTGTAGGCCCGCGCGAAACCAGGGTAGAGATTGTGCCCAGTCGACGGGAAGTAGCTGGAACTCTGGTCGGGAGGCGGCACCGGAGGCTCCGCGAGTCCCAGTTCCCAACCAAGTGGGGCCAAGCTTACGGCTCGCGAGGCAGGATCGTAGATCAATTCTACATTCGAGAAGACT
>CAYGCA010000010.1:21347-36597 GCA_964348265.1 uncultured Anaerolineaceae bacterium
CTCGCCTTGCCGCCCAGCGGCACGTCGACGAGGTGGATGCAGCAGGCGTCCTTGAACTCACGCTTTTCGCCCGCACGCAGAACGTAGGACGTGCACATGGCGTGATTCTGGGCGCCCTTCTGCAGATAGCCCATATGCATCGGCGCGATCGTCGGGCGATTTGCCCGATTCTCGAGCTGCATGATGCCGTACGAGTGTACCTTCGACAGGGCCAGGCTCGATCGGCGAACCGAACGTGGAAGAGCCTGAGTGCGATTCCCAGAAGCTCTTGAGTTCCGGCGCTATCTGGGCTGTACCGGTTTCTAAGGGGAGAGAGGCCGATGGCGCTGGCTGGCAGGCGACAGCCAAGCACGCACCAAGGAAGAGCAGCGGCAGACGTGGACTCGATTTAGGCATGAGGCGGGATCCACCTTCACTATAACGAACATTCGCCGCACGATCAAGGATCACAGCTTGGCGAAGTTGGAGGCTCAAGATAGAATCTAGACTTATGGAGGAGGTCAAGACTGTCTCGAAGGCCAACCGCCTAGAACTGGCGTCCCTGCTTGAGGCCGACTCTGTTAGTGACGCCATGGCGGCCTACTACGCATTGGAGCATCCAGAAGACAGAGTCAGCCTGTACAGCTATTATGCAGCTGATGATGGTCCAACAGGATTCCTGGCGGTCGCCCAGACCGGTCTTGATTTGTTCCACCCAGTGGCGATCCCATTCGTGTCAGAGCCAAGGGGCTTGGTTGCTTTGCTCAGGGCCGGCCTGAACCCCGGCCGGCCTGTCATTCTGTACTTGCCCTCTGGGCAGCGATCAAGGGCGGAACAAATCGTCTCTACCCGTAACCTGGTAGACACGGAACTCCTTCTCTTGGATCCAAACGCCTTCGAGCCGGTTATCAACGTGCTTGTGGTTGAGCAGCAGACACCGTCTGGAACGCCGCGGTACGAACTGCGGTCTCAGCGTCGGATTCATGCCGCTTCAGGGGTGAATTGGATCGGTGCCTCCTTCGCTGAGGTATACCTCGAGGCAAAGCCGGAGTCGCGGAGTCGCGGCTTTCGGAAGTCGGTGTTGGCTGCTATCGCAGGCAGGATGTTGGGAGAAGGCAGGTTCCCCCTCTACCGTGTCGAAGAGGGGGATTCGCTCTCCCGCAACGAAGCCTACCGGATAGGTTTCCGGCCTACAGGCGTACGCCAGGTCGTTGGCCAGGCTGTTCTAGGCTCCTCAGGTGAAAGGTAGATCGGCGCTAGGCAGACCCATAGTTCGGGCAACTCATTCCTTCCCACGTGGCTTTCTCTGGGGTACGGCGACCTCTTCTCATCAGGTTGAAGGCGAAAACACGAACAACGACTGGGCGATCTGGGAATCCGAGCCCGGGCGAATACTGCTCGGCCACCAATCCGGCCGGGCGTGCGAGTGGTGGAATGGTCGCTGGAAAGAGGATCTGGATCGGGCAGCGGATTCGGGCCAGAATACGCACAGACTGTCCCTCGAGTGGAGCCGGATTGAGCCTGCACCCGGAAAATGGGAAGAAGCGGCATTGGATGCCTATCGAGAGATCATTCGCGGTGCACTCGACCGAGGCCTAATGCCGATGGTGACCCTACACCATTTTACGAATCCTATCTGGCTTGCTGATGAGGGGGGGTGGCTAAGTCTTGGTGTTGTGAGGCTGTTTGAACGCTATGTGAGAAAAGTCGTAGAAGCGCTGGAAGACATCGTCGGTCTGTGGGTAACAATCAACGAGCCAAATGTATATGCCTATTCTGCTTACACGGACGGCTTCTTTCCACCCGGCGAGAAAGACTTGAAGGGAGCTTTCAAGGTCATTCGTCATATGATTCTGGCCCATGCTGCTGCCTACCACGCCATCCATGAAATCCAGCCAGGGAGCCTGGTTGGCCTGGCACATCACTTCCGAGGCATGCAGTCTGCCAGGCCGCAGTTCCCGCTTGATTCCTTGCTGGCAAGGCTCCGATCCAAGATGTTCCATTATCTGATTCCGCGCGCCCTCACCGACGGCAGGATACGAACCCCATTCTGGCGCGAGACCCTTCGAGCTGCAGCGGGGACTCAGGATTTCCTCGGACTGAACTACTACACGCGTGAGAAGGTTGCCTTCGACATGCGTGTTCCCAGGGAAGCATTCGGACGTGGCTTTTTCGACACTTCGGCCGACCTCAGCCCTAACGGCTTCCTGGCGAATGAGCCCTCAGGGATGTGGGAGGCGCTGCAGTGGGCTCGCGGCTTCCGCTTGCCGATTTACATCACGGAAAACGGTGTGGAGGATGCAGAAGATCTGCTTCGTCCTCGATACCTTGCGGCGCATATCCGCCAAGTCTGGCGGGCTGCAATCCAGAATTGGAAAGTCCGGGGCTATTATCACTGGTCATTGGTCGACAACTTCGAATGGGAGCGGGGCTGGACTCAGCGCTTCGGGCTCTGGGAGCTTGATCTGGAAACCCAGGAACGACGCAAGCGCCCCAGCGCCGATCTGTTCTCCGAGATTTGTCATGCAAATGCGCTCTCCTCCGAGATGGTGGCTCGCTATGCCCCTGAGATCCTTCCTCTGCTATTCCCCGGCACGGCCCCTGATTCGGCTGGGTGAGGTTCACGCTGCATTCCTCAGTGCCAATTCCAAGGAGCCGGAGCGTCGTTCATCCTAGTCCCACCTGGAGGGATGCCCAGGTTCTGCCGGGTTGTAGTTGCTAGCCGTATCTCGCGCGCGCTGGGAGCTTCGGATCCGCGTGATCGTCTGGGAGGGACCCCAATTTGAGTGTCGTTCCAGGCTGCGTGTTATAATCGGTTCTGCCTGCGCACGAACAGTCGCGGGCTGGTGAAGGGAGAGGTAGCGTAGTCTGGCCTAACGCGCGCGCCTGGAGAGCGTGGGTTCGAATCCCACCCTCTCCGCTGAGCGATTCTGCGATTCGGGGCAACCAGCGCTTGGTCTGTTTACGGAACTGGATTCTGTGTCGCAAGATTGGCGAACTGGTCGTCGAACGAGCTGATTCCCTCATCACGTCACAAGACCATAATCAAGAAACGACAGTAGTGCCGGGATGAATCTGGCCCGAATAGATGGGTCACCCCCAGCAGTCCACCTCGTTCGCATCTTTCAGATCATCGACCAGTGTTGGATCAGGGCCTGCCTCGGACTCGTGAGGATCAACGCGCTGGCGAATTCAGCAAAGCCCGAAAGATAGTGTGGCTTCTCGGGAGGCTAGATCTGGACGGGGAACAGGGGCACGAAATGACCCCGCCACCTGGGCGCCAAACGCCTGAGGCCCGATTAGGACACCGACGTTATGTGGCTGCCGCCTCGCAGATGTCGAAGATCAGGTAGGGAATAGCGGATGTTGCTTAAGTATTTCTATGAAGACAAGCTGGCTCATGCTTCCTACATGGTAGGTTGCCAGGATACCGGTGAGGCCCTGGTCATCGATCCGGGCCGCAGCGTAGACATTTACCTGAATGCCGCCCGACAGGAGGGTATGCGCATCAGCGGAGCTGCCGAGACTCACGTACACGCCGACTTCGTCTCTGGAGCGCGCGAGCTGGCCGAGCGCTGCGGTGCCAGGCTCTACCTCTCGAATGAGGGGGACGCCAACTGGAAGTACAGCTACGTGGACGACTACGATCATATGTTGCTGACCGAGGGCGAACACTTTATGATCGGAAATGTTCGACTGGAAGTGCTGCATACACCAGGTCATACGCCAGAGCATGTTGCACTTGAGCTCGTGGATACGGCTGCTGCCAACCGGCCCATGGGAATCTTCAGTGGGGATTTCGTTTTTGTCGGCTCAGTGGGGCGACCCGATCTTCTGGAAACGGCGATAGGCATCCCTAATTCCTCCCTGTCCTCCGCCCGTCAGATGTTCCACTCTCTCGAACGATTCAAGCGCTTGCCGGACTATCTCCAGGTCTGGCCCAGCCATGGGGCGGGCAGTGCTTGTGGGAAGGACCTGGGGGCTGTGCCCTCGACCACAGTTGGCTACGAAAAGCTGTTCAACCCTTTCTTGGCTTCGATGAGCGAATCCTCCTTTGTCCAGATGCTTCTGGAAGGGCAGCCGGAAACGCCCACATACTTCTCGGTTATGAAACAGGTAAACAAGCATGGGCCTAAGGTCCTTCGTGGTCTTGCCAGCCCAGAGCACTTGCCGGAAGCGAAGCTCCATGAAATGCTCAGTTACCGGGGAACGGTGATCGATACCCGTCCGCCCCTATCGTTCGCCAGTGGACACCTACCTGGCACGATCAATATTCCGGTTGACTCTCTCCTGGCTTGGGCAGGTTGGATCGTCGATTATGAGGAGCCGTTCTACTTGATTTGCGAGGCGGACAACGTGCGGGAGGCCGTCCGCGACCTTGCCTACATTGGCCTGGACAATCTCGCTGGGTACTTTAGCCCGCATGCTCTGGCAGGTTTCATGGAGAGCGGTCGGGGTCTTCAAACCTATCGAGTTATGGCCCCCAAGCAGCTGGCCAGCAAAGTTCTTCAAGGTGAAGTAATTGTCCTTGATGTCCGGGCGCGGTCCGAATGGGAGGAGGGCCACATTCCGGGGGCTTTTCATATCATGCTGGGCCATCTTGCCGACCGTGCGCAGGAGTTCATCCGCGACAAGCCAATCGTGGTTCAGTGTCGGACGGGGATCCGCTCGGCGATCGGGGCCAGCATACTGCAGGCCAGCGGAGCGCCGGAGGTGGCCAATATGATGGGTGGGATTCTGGGCTGGAGCTCGGCTGGCTTGCCAGTTGAACACTGATCTCCTGGGGCGGGCTGACCGCAGCTGGCCTATGCGATCGCCGCTGCCCCTCTTTTGCCGGTGTGGGTGAGTAGCCTGGCGTACCCCAACTTGCCGCCCGGCTGGGGTTTGCAGGGTAAGAGAAGGCTTGGGAAGACTCTCCTGGCAGGGAAAGGCGGGACTTCCAAGGCTTGGCCACTTGACTCCCGCGGGTGCAGCCGGCGTTGCGCCCTAAGCTGCCATCCCCTCAAGCGTTGACTTCGGGCCTGCGGCGGGGTATGCTCTTTGTTGGCGCTCGGGAAGGCCCGGTGCGGCGGAGCCCTTCGAAATCCGTCAGGTCCGAGAGGAAGCAGCGGTATGAAGGTGCCTTCGGGTGCCGCCGGGAACCATCCTGAGCGCCGATTGGATTCCGGGTAGAGCGCTAGCCCAGGACACTTCGCATAGCCACCACGCGTTAGCCGCTCTCCTCGAAACCCAGTCTGCACTCTACGGTCTCTGGTATACTCACGCGGCATGCAAAGCTATCTGACCATTCTCAGCCGACTGCCCGAGCTTAGCATACGCGCGGCCACCGCCATTCTAACCCTGACAGGGTTGGGATGTCTGTACTTTGCAACTGCAAAGAACGTGCTTCTGGTCGAGGGCGCTCAGACCACGCAGATTTGGACGCATGCCCGAACCGTGGAAGCTGCCCTCCGAGATGCATCCATTGTGCTTAATGCGGATGACAAGGTCTCGCCGACAATGGAGACCCCCTTGGAGGCGGACGCGACGATCGAGCTAACGCGCGCCAGGCCGGTTCTGGTGGAGGCCGAGAACGGTCTTGAATGGATCAATACAGTCGAGACCTTCCCCGCCAACATCCTGGCTGATTCAGGCTACCGACTGTTCCCTGGCGATCAAGTATGGGCGGATGGAATCCCGCTAGGTGATCCTGCAAGCTCATCATTGGCAGCACCCGCGAGGCTGCGCATCAAGTCTGCTGTTCCCCTCACGCTTGAGACAAGCGGTGCTTCCCAAACTCTCCTCTCCGGGGCAGGTTCGATTGGCCAGGCCTTGTATGAGCAAGGTATCGTCCTCTATGAGGCTGATCGCATATCCTTGCCGCCGGATACCCGCATCGAGGGTCCCGTTCGCCTGAGTCTGCAGCGTTCACGCTCGTTGAAGATAACCGCGGACGGAGCACAGATTGAGACCCGCGCCGTTGCAGATACAGTTGGTGAAGCGCTCGACCAGGCCGGGATCGCATTGAACGGGCACGACTATGCCAAGCCGCCCTGGGATCGACCTCTTCCCAGGGATGGGAATATTCGCGTCATTCGGGTCACGGAGAAAGTGCTCGTGGAGCAGACACCTATCCGCTCGGAGACTGTCTTTGAGCCCCTTCCCGATCTGGAGATTGACAATCAGCGCTTGCTCGATTCCGGCTCCTTCGGCGTTCGAGCAAGACGGGTTCGTGTTCGCTTCCAGGATGGACAGGAGGTCAGACGTTTCCTCGAAGGGGAATGGGTCGCCAGGCAGGCTGAGCCGCGCAGAGTAGGCTATGGAACCAACATCGTCGTCCGCACAATGGGCAGTTCCGACGGAACGCTAAGCTATTGGAGGGCGGTCCGGATGTATGCAACCTCCTACTCACCTTCGCGAGCCGGTGTGTCGCCCGATGCGCCGAACTACGGGATCACGGCGTCCGGCCGGCCTCTCACCAAAGGCCTAGTTGCCATCGACCGTCGACTTATTCCTTTCGGAACGCAAATGTATGTTCCTGGCTATGGATTCGCCCTAGCGGCGGATACGGGCAGCGGGATCAGGGGTCGCATGATTGATCTTGGCTACGATGACCATAACTGGATATCCTGGCATCAATACCTCACGGTCTACTTCCTAACCCCGGTTCCGCCCGCCGGAAGCATCGTCTGGATCTTTCCGTGACGCTAGAAAGCGAAAGAGAGGCGGGAGCACACACCCGCGCAGACTGGCGAGCGCTGCTCAGAAAGCACGAAATCCGACCTGATAAGCGCCTGGGGCAAAACTTCCTGATCGACCGGGCCGCCCTCAAGCGAGTGGTTCAAGCGGCCGAGCTATCAGGTCGGGAAACCGTCCTGGAAATCGGGGCCGGAGTCGGATCACTGACCTGCCAGCTGGCGGGGGTGGCTGAGAGGGTCATTGCTGTGGAGTTTGACAGGCGACTCCTGCCGGCTCTCTCTGAAGTCGTCGGCCCTCTTCATGAGGTGGAGATCATCGAGGGAGACATCTTGAGCTTCAACTTGACCGACCTTGTCGGCCCTAACTCTTATGTCATCGTGGCCAATATTCCGTACAACATCACCTCAGCGCTTCTCAGGCACATGCTCGAGGCGCCGAGGCAGCCGGATCGGATTGTCCTGACCCTTCAGCGTGAAGTCGCTGAGCGAATTGTAGCTCCACCGGGCCAGATGAGTTTGCTGGCCCTCAGCGTTCAGATCTACGGCTCACCGACCCTGCAAGGTCGAATTCGAGCCGCGGCCTTCCATCCTCGTCCACGGGTCGATTCCGAGGTTCTTCGGATCGATATCCATGACACACCGGCTGTTCCCCCGTATCTGATCGATCCCCTTTTCCAGCTCGCACGGGCCGGGTTCGGGCAGAAGAGGAAGCAGCTCCGCAATGCTCTCTCCGGCGGGCTGGGATTCGATCCTTCTCAGGCCATGGTTTTGTTCCAAGCGGCGCATCTTGCGCCCACAAAACGCGCCCAGGAGCTAAGCCTGAAAGACTGGACTCGACTGGCGGACGCCCTGCAGAACTACCGGCCCCCACAAGGGTGACCCCGCCCGGGGCCGGCTCCTGATCTCCAGGTCTCGAAATGGGGGGTCAGCCCGACAGGGGATGGATGCAGGAGGCGGCGCAGCAGGTATCCCGATCGGTTTGGAAGTCCTGGCTGTGCAGGCCTTCCGGATCAGGCAAGTCGGCGTCGGTCAGAGGGGGTGAGATGGCGGTGGCTGAAGAGGACGTGCCATACCCTCAGCGCGGCTTCCAGCTGTATTCTGAGAGACATCTTCGACTGGCCAATTCTCCTATCTTCAAAGTAGATGGGAGACTCTGTCAATCGGTAGCCAAGCCGCTGTGCCACGAAGGCCATCTCGACCTGGAAGACGTACCCATTGGACCGGATTCGCTCGAGGGGCATTCCCAACAAGGTTTCGCGCCGCCAGACCCGATACCCACCGGTGGCGTCATTAACGTGCAGGCCCAGGATGGTGCGAGCGTAGGCGTTTCCGAACCAGGAGAGGAGCACCCTTCCGATCCCCCAGCGCTCATCGAGCTTCCCTCCCCGGATGTATCGGGATCCAAAAACAGCGTCGACCTGCTCAAGCTGCTCCAGAAATCCAGGCAAATAGGAAGGCGAATGGGAGAAGTCTGCGTCCATCTGTCCAATGGCCTGGGCCCCTTGGGCCAGTGCACCTCGGAATCCGCGAATGTAGGCCGAGCCCAGGCCTAGTTTTCCCTCTCGGTGGATCACGGTGACCTGGCCCGGACGCCGGGACACAAGGTCCTCCGCAACCTCCCCGGTTCCATCCGGCGAGGCGTCGTCGACGACGACGATCTTGACTTCAGGAATGGGAAGGGCCCAAAGCTCCGCCACGAGGGCCGGCAGATTCTCGGCCTCGTTGTAGGTTGGAATCACCACGGTCAAGGGTCGCATCGCTAGATGGGCCGCCAGGTTCAGGCGGGAAGACTGCTGAGCAAACTGCGTTTGAGGCTCCCAATGTCTTCGTAGGCGGAATCGCTTGCCATGAGACTGGAGGTGTATACGGCCAGACTGCCTTCAGAGGGCGCTTGAGTTGGTGTGGGCCTGTCGTGCAGCGGATAGAAGTAAGTCAATGCCTCCTGTAACCTTGTCCTGATCTTGCGTTCCAGTGATTCGAGATTCCCGCTTTCGGTCAGGATGAGGAAGTCCTCCGAGTCGAGATGCCCGACAAAATCATCTTGACTTCCAATCTCCCGGACGATCTCCATGATCATGAGCTGCGCAGCTCGCAGCGTATCGTCGGATGCCAAGAAACCATATTGTTCTCGGAAGCGCTCAAGCCCACTCAGGCGAATGAGTAGCAGGCCCCAATGCGGATTTCCAAGGCATTCGGAGAGCTGTTCATCCAGCAGCGTCGATTGCGGCAATCCCGTTACCGGGTTTATCAGAGGCGACTGGTCACTGCGCTGGAGCGCATTGCGGACGCGTAGACGCAGCTCCTGAATATCGAAGGGCTTCGTAACGTAATCCTGCACTCCGAGTCCCAGGCCCTTCAGGCGATCGGCTCTCTCGCGCTTTTCTGTGAGGAAGATGATGGGGGTTGACTCAGTCCGCCGATTAGACCGCAAGCGGCGCGCGACTTCGAAGCCGTCCAAATCCGGGAGACGGATGTCCAGGAGCACCAGATCCGGGTTTGACCTCAAGCAGGCACCGACCGCGTCTTCACCCCAGTGAACCGCTTCTACGTCGTAGCCCTGGACGCGGAAATACTCGCCAAGCATCTCCGCCAAGTCTATATCGTCTTCGACCAAAAGCAGCAAGTGCTTCCGTTTTGACATTGCTCATTCTATGGGCTCTTTGTCCACGCGAAACTGGCACACAGAGTCACCTGTTGCGACACACTTGGTTTCTGTGACTCGGAATCGCTGTCCCCCGGAGACCCAGCGGAGGCTTTCTTCCAGCAGACCGAGCGCGGCGTAGCAGACGGGCTTTTCCGAGGTGCGTCCCCAGCAGACAGGACACAGGTGGATCGTATAGATGTAGGCGTCGTCCTGTTCATCGACCGTACTTCTCTGGTCGCTTATCTGGGTGAAGACGCGGGCCATGGAGGGCAGGCCAATCTTCAGTTTGGTCGGCAGGGGCAGGACTTTGAATGCCAAGTCGCCGACACCCGCCAGGGCTCCGAAGTTGCGAAGTACGGTGTCAAATGTAGCCCACGCCGACCGGCGGGCCAGTCCGCGACCACCTCGCGGGCCGTACATCTCTTCAAGCGCGCCGTTAATTGCCGAGAAATCCGCGAAATCAATCGCGCGCGCCAGCGTGTTTGGGGGGTAGTTATCGATCCACTCCTCTAGCCCGGCGAGATTGAGGATGGCGCTGACACCGTTCCTGCCCATTACCTCTTCCATGGCCTCAAGGTAGATTCTCGCCACCTTATTCGGGTAATAATGGCCGCTCTTCGGAATGGTGGACAACTACGTGCTCCCGCTCCAGGCTACAGCAGCTCGGTGAGGTCTTCGGTTGCGCGCCGCATGTCGAGAAAAAGCAGCCCGAGTTTTGCCTTCGGTCTGGCCAACACGGTCAGCACTGCGTCCTCGCCCACGGAAGTCAGGATAACAAACCCACTCTCTCCTCGAATGTAGACCTGATCCAAATTCCCTCGCCCGAGCTCATCCGCGATCCGCTCTCCCAAGGAGAGCATCGCGGCTGACATTGCCGAAACGCGATCCTCCTCGACGTTTGATGGTAGTGCCGATGCGATCGTCAGACCATCCACACTCACGACTGCGGAGGCCTCTACGTCCGGCGAAGAGGCCTGAAGGTCACTCAGACGGTCGACCATCAGCTCCGTGCGAGATTTCGTCAAGTTCATCTTTCCACGAAGTGAATCATTGGGTTTGTGAACATAAGTTCAAAAATCGGGCTAATGTAGCATAGCGCCCAGGGGTTGTCAAGCGAGCTGAGTTCCAAGACACGTGACCGGAAACAGTATGCGGGCAAACCAGCATTTCATGGATCGAGATGCTGGATCCGGCCTGCGATTCGATCATTCAGCTCGATTCGCACTCTCCTCGTCTGCCCTTGGCGCCAGTCGAGCCGTGAAGACAATCAGGCCTGTCAGGGCAATCAGCATCAGTGCCACGAGAACCAGAGGCGACAGAAGCGTGACCGCCTCGTTCAGGCCAGGCTCAAGCCACGCCTGAGACATTTCGGTGGACACGGTGCCTAGTCCGAACGCCAGTGCGGTGGCATTCCAGAGGCCGTGCATCGCCACCGACGAGAGATAGGCCGCGCCGAGGATCTTCCACCGCCGCTGATTTACGGCTTCGACCAATCCCCAACTGACGATCCCCGCAGTGAAAGCGTGCATGATGCTAGCTCCGGCGCGGCCCAATATGGTGACTGTCCAGAAGTCCCCAGTCTGGCCGGAAAAGAGCGATTCAAAAAGGGCGTAGCCTGCCCCTCCCAGCACACCGCCTTGAAACGCCTCAGCCGATGAGAGACGACGCCCAAGGAGGGGCCACACCGCAATCGATTTCAAGGCTTCTTCAATCAAGGGAACAACCCCTGCCATGTAGGTCAGGATTATGACGAGAAACCATGGCTGAAAGATGACGTCTCCCAGCAGCTCCAGGAACTCCTCTGGGTTCCAGGGGGGCGGCCTTTGGGTGAGTTGCTCCAGGAGGACTTCGGCCTGGGGAGAGAGGGACACTCCGATTCCAATTAGAAGAAGCGTAGGGATTAGAGACAAGGCTTCTAGGAAGAACGCAAAAGGCGGCACGAGCCATGATCCGCTGAGGAACTGGCCCCATGCGCGACGTGGCGAAACTGCCGGCCCCCTATGCCGGACGAGGAGCACCGCCAGCAGGACCGGTAGGCCGAGCGCCAACACCTGGAATGGCAAGGCAAGTATTGCTGGAAGGGTCTTGAGTTCGAAGGCCGCATAGCCAACCAGAACTCCAAAGGGAAATGCCAAAAGCAGGAGTGACCATGCATTGGCTGGACGACCTTCCGCAGGAGCAGGTTCGCCCAAGATCGCTCGTCCGCTCCAGTAAAGACTGGGGACGCCCGGTAATCCTAGGCTTCCAAAGGCGACGGCTCCCCAGAGTGTGATGCTCCTTTCAGTTTGTTGGCCCCCGAGAAAATCGCCAAGTGCGGCGGAGGCCAATCCCATGGGTACGGCTGCCCCCAAGAGCAGTCCCACCAGAGCGAGAATGAAGAGAAAAAGATCAACTTTGTCAGGCGAGGCTCTCCCCGGTTTCATTCTGCTTCTATCCAGACATTTAGTATTCGCGCCGGTGGGGGTTCAAGGAGATCCCTCAGCGGATCGCGCGCTTCAAATCCCTCCAGCAACTCCAGCCCACGTAGCACACGGCCAAAAATCGTGCGCGTTCCATCTAGGTGTGGCAAGGGGGCAAGCGTGATGAAGAACTGGCTGCCATTGGTGTCGGGGCTGGCACTGGTGAGCGCCACCATCCCAGGCCTATCAAACCTGAGGCTGGGATCCGGTTCTGTGGGGAAATGATAACCCGGTCCGCCCAAACCGGTGCCCGTGGGATCACCCGTCCGGACCAGGGTGGCAGGAATGACCTCAGAGAAAGGATTCCCATCGAACCAGCCTTGGGCAGCCAGGAAGACAAAGCTGTTCACGGCCAGCGGCGCCGAGTTTGGGAAGAGCCGGATTGAGATCTCACCGGTTTCAAGTTGAAGATGGGCTATGTAGCTGGTGGTCAAGTCGAGAGTCATCGGCGGATATCGATCGAACTGCTTTTCCTCCAGAAGGAGCAGGCGAACCGACGCCTCCAGATTGGTCAGCGTCGGCGACAACCTGAAAGGAGTTCCGTTGAGGTAGATGAATGGAGTACCTGGAATCCCGGCTCTCAGGGCGTCTCTGAAGGCTTCCTCCGCCTCTCTGGAGTATCTTTCATTGGTCAGATCCCCTTCGAATTCCTCTCTGTCCAGTTCCAGCTCACGCGCAAGTTCGATCAGCCAGTCTAGATACTCGTCCTCCGAGAGTGGTCGCCATTCGTCCAATCTATCGAAGAGAGCAGAGTGCATCCTCCAGAAGTCGCCCTGTCTTCCGGCGGCAATCGCAGCTTGTGCCGCTAGACTAGATTTGTCGTTTATTGTCACGAGAGGAAAGGGCCGGAACACATATAGGACTTGGCCTGGATGCCGGAAATAGAGTTCCTCCAGGTCCGTTGCCGCCTGAGCGCATAGAGAGCACTGGAAGTCACTATAGACGACAAGAGTCACGGGCGCATCCAACGAACCGCGGCTCCAGTCGGCCGCTGAGACGGCTGGTATAGGCATCTGGGTTGGCACCGGGGTGGCCGGCCGGAGTGTCGCGGTGGGTGGTGGGAGGGACGAGGTGGGTCCAAGCCGAATCTGAGTGCGCGTGGCGGCTGGTTGGGTTTGAGACAGAGTGGTGGCGGGCTGGGAGGCGCAAGCCGAAACCAGGAAGGTGGCGAGGAGGATGCAGGTCGGAATCAACTCCGCCCTGTGCCCGCCAAGCCTATCATGCACTCGGTTTTGGACCGGAGCAATCCCCAGCCATCCACCTCCGACCATGGAGTCTACCCTCGCTCCCCTTTGGTCAGGTAATCAGTCCTGAGCAGGCCGATTCTAGCAGGGATTCGAATAGCGCGTTTAGGGTTGCTTGTCGGGAAAGACAATCTTGTCCCTGAAGATTCACTGCGGTATGCTTGATTTCGCACGGGGGTGGTTGAGTCCCGGTGGGCTCCCCGGTCTTCAAAACCGGTGGCGGGTCGCACAGCGGACCGCGGTGGGTTCGACTCCCATCCACTCCCGCAAACTCATTCTGGAGCAAAGATGGAAAGACAAGAAACCGCCCCGGATACCGCTCTCAAGGATCGACTGCTTTCCACCGTTCAGCAGGTCATGCAGGTGCGGGACGTGACCCTCGGCGGCGCGCCGGTGAACTATGTAGCTCGCTTTCGGGGCAGGCTGGCGATCGATTCCCTGGAGGCCTTTGAGAGATTGAGGAATGCGTTTCAGCTCGAGGGATTGACGCCGATGCTGCGAGAGGAGGGGGACGATCATGTCGTGCTGGCGGTGAGGGAACTGTCTCGGCCTGGCGCCTCAAATCCGTGGATCAATCTTGTGCTTTTCCTGGTGACGCTTCTGAGCGTCCTGCTCGCAGGCACGCTTTACGGATTTGAGGGGCCAGTGCCCGAAGGCAGCGGTCTACTGCTGGCACTGCTCCAAGTACTGCCAAGGGGGATTCCGTTTGCCGCCAGTATTCTGGCGATCCTGGTCGCTCATGAGTTTGGGCACTACCTTGCGGCACGCTTCCATCGGACTGAGGTCACACTGCCATACTTTCTCCCTTTTCCCGGCAGCGTTTTCGGAACATTCGGGGCATTCATTAGAATGAAGGAACCTCCCCGCAATCGAAGGATCTTGCTGGATATCGGACTGGCAGGACCCTTGGCGGGCTTGGCGGTCGCCATCCCTGTTCTGCTCTTGGGACTATCTCTCTCTGAGGTCGAGCCACTCCCTTCAAGAATCGGCGAGAGCCTGGGGCTAACGTTGGAGGGAAACTCGCTGCTCTATCTGGCTGCCAAATACGTGGTAAAGGGCGATCTGCTTCCCTCCCCGCCGGATTATGGCGGTCTGAGCCCCTTACTCTACTGGCTGCGGTATTTCTTTCTAGGGATGCCGGCACCCTTCGGGGGGCGGGATGTGCTGCTCCATCCGGTGGCCTGGGCTGGTTGGGCCGGTCTCTTGGTGACTTCGCTCAATCTCATGCCAGTCGGCCAATTGGATGGGGGCCACCTGATCTACGTCTTGCTCGGCCGCCAGGCTGCTCGCCTTTGGCCGGCCATTGTGGTTGCGCTGGTGGCCTTTGGCCTGGTCTGGCAGGGATGGTGGCTATGGGCGATCTTGATCTACTTTCTGGGTCGCACAAACGCCCAACCGCTGGATGAAATTACCCCTTTGGACGATCGCCGCAAGGCTCTGGCCATCTTCGGGTTGATCGTCTTCCTCCTCACTTTTACCCCGGTGCCGCTGCGGAGTTTCGTCGGCGGGTAGACCCGCAACGCTGCGCGGCGGGGGCTGGCTCAGTGCGTCTGGTCTTATCCGTGCCGAGGCGCGGCAGACCAGATGTCGCCAGTCATACTCAGGTTGCCAGTTTGGTCGGTGAGCTCAGGCCTCGCACAAGGACGAAGGAGTACGCAGAAAGCATCAAGAATCCCATCGGAAGCTTGGGAGGGCAAAGACATCTACTTCGGAGCTCTGCGCCAAGGCTGGATGAGACTCAGGGGGGTTTCTCTCAGACTCCGTCCCGGCTGTAGGCGCTTTTGGGATGAGGCCAGATTGCATGGAGTCGCAGGTTTAGGACTGGATTAGCCGACAGCACGCTCCTCCGGGCGCAGCCGGTTTCTCAGCAGTTCAACTGTTATTGGGAGCACGGAGATTACGATGATCCCGATGATGACGAAGGAGAAATTCCCTTTGACAAAATCCAAATTCCCGAAGAAGTAGCCCCCGAAGATGAATAGGCTCGTCCAGACAAAGCCGCCGAAAACGTTGTAGAAAAGAAAACGGGCATAGGCCATGCTGCCAACTCCGGCAACAAAGGGCGCAAATGTTCGGATAATGGGAATGAAGCGAGCCAAAAAGATCGTCTTTCCGCCGTGGCGCTCGTAAAAAGCCTGCGTCCGCTCCAAATACTCGCGCTTGAGGAACCGAATATCCCTTTCGAAGACACTGGGCCCGATCTGGTTGCCGATCCAATAGTTGACGGTGTCTCACAAGATCGCGGCA
>CAYGCA010000010.1:36607-48684 GCA_964348265.1 uncultured Anaerolineaceae bacterium
CCGCCAGAGCGCCCACTGCGAAAAGAAGTGAGTCCCCGGGCAAGAAGGGCGTGATCACCACGCCGGTTTCCAAAAAGATGACACCAAAGAGTATCAGATAGGTCAGGGCCCCGTAGTCACCCACGAGGCTGTTTAGGTGCTTGTCCAGGTGTAAGACCAGATCTATGGCGGAAGTGATGAGCTCTGCTAAGTCCATTATCTCCTTTTCCGGCGAGTCCTATTCTGCTGTGAGATTCGGCGGATTATAGCACAGGCCAAACCCCTGCCGACCTTGCAATCCCTTTTCATGCACGGCTTTGGGACTCCGGTCAAAGTAGTTCCACTCAGGGTTGGATGTCGACCCATCGGGGTTCGGGCGAGGCGAGCGCGGCAAGGGTTTAGAAGAGCGCAAGGATTCGCTGGCTGTGACCTTCGGGCTTTACGCGTTTGAAGATCTGGCTGATCTTGCCTTCTTCATCAATAATGAATGTCGTCCTTACGACGCCCATACCCCATGGCCTTTTTTGCCAGACGCCGTAAGCTTCGGAGACCTTATGGTCGTGGTCGGCCAGAAGCTGGAATGGCAGCTCGAACTTTTGCCTGAACTTCGCCTCATCTTCCACCGTGTCTGGACTGACCCCCAGTATGGTGACGTCTTTCTCCTGGTAGGCCAAGTAGTCATCCCGGAAGCCGCAGGCCTGTTTGGTGCAGCCCGGAGTGTCGGCCCGTGGGAAAAAGTAGAGCACTACTTTCTTGCCCAGGTAATCTGATAGGCTGACTGAATCCCCTTTGTCGTCCTGAAGTGTAAAACCTGGTGCCATTTCACCCTTTTCCGGCATTGCCATTCTGGATCCTCCCGGCCATCACGCCAAAATCTCCGTGCAAACCGACGACAATCCTACCATGCCCAGTCAGCAAACAACGCTTGGGTTCAGTTTCTGCTGGCGAAGTTCAGGCTCTTTCACAGTCTTCGTTTTCTCCCAGGTCAAGGCGCTCGGCGAAGCGGGCAACGCCCGTCGAGGAAGAGCCCGCGCGCACATGCGCGGCCGGCGCCACCTGAGAAGAGCAGGGGGGAACTCTGGGCCGCTCAACCCGCGCCGCGCGGCAGCCTCGTGTCCAGCGTCCAGCCCTCTCTCGAAGGGAGGCGCGATGCCATACCTGCGGCACACCCAGCGCAGGGAACCTCTTCTCAAGGGGCTGGTCGTAGTTTGGCGTCCTCGAAGAGGGGTGCGAAATCCCTCAGACTTGGCGAGCGCAGGACGGACCAAATGGCTCGTCCACGTTTATGCCAGCGGGAAGCCCAGGCCAACCCAAGTCTGCCGGCCATTCGCGCAGCCTCCAACTCCAAGGGAGGAATCGGTGAGAATTCTGCCGCGTGGGATTTGCACTTCGGGCCCAAGAAAGCTTCCTCCCCATGCACCATTGACTTGGTCGAAGATTCCATTTAAGCTCCGATCACAATGACTTCCTATTCGGAACCAATCCAGTGAGCCGCCTTCGAACCGGGATCCTCTGGCTGATCGCTGCGGTGTTTGTGGCGGGTTGTGCAGGGTCCACGGTGAGGGCCCAGCCTGTGGAAGCGCCGGCTGCTTCGCCGCAACTACAGCAACCTGAGGCGGCCACGCCCAGCAGTCCACCAGAAGGAGCTGAGGTCATGCGTTTGGCGAGCAATGCCTTTGAACATGAAGGGATGATACCTGCCAAGTACACTTGCGATGGCGAGGACGTCTCGCCTGCGCTCGCGTGGGAAGATGCACCCCCCGGAACAACAAGCTTTGTCCTGATTGCCGACGACCCCGATGCGCCTGGGAGAACTTGGGTCCACTGGGTACTTGTCGGCCTCCCGGCGGAGGCACAGCAGTTGCCCGAAGGAATCCCCTCGCTTGAGACGCTCGAAAACGGCGCTGTGCATGGCTCGAATAGCTGGGGCAAGCTGGGATACGGGGGTCCTTGCCCCCCAAGCGGGACTCATCGCTATTTCTTCAAGCTCTATGCGCTTGATACTCAGCTTGTCCTTGATCCGGGCGCCAGCAAGGCGGATGTCCTCCAGGCGATGGAGGGACATGTGTTGGCGGAGGCCGAGCTAATGGGGAAGTACGCGCGGAGATAGGGCTTCGCGCTTGCCCTCCTGACCCGGGACCAGGGTCTAGATCGGCGTTCAAAGCAAGACCCGGCGCGTTCCGCAACACCCAGGGGACCGGGGATCCTCCGCCGGAGATCGCGATCGACCAATCCAAACAGCGTTCTTCCCGGCAGGCGGCTGACCTCGCTCGGGATCAAGGATGCTTCAGGACCGCTCGCAGGTTGGTCGAAGACCATCGCTGGCATGGGGGTAGTGGGAAGATGTTGCAAGGTCTTTTGATGTCGGAGCGATTGCCGGGTGGCCGGGCCGGCGTCGATCGTTGCCGCCCCCTCCGCGGTCAGGAGTTCCCCTCCGGCCCCTCTGTCAAAAGGTGATCGTACCCTGGGAGGGCAGAAGGAGCGACCTATGGATCTGGCTACTCAATCTCTCCAGGCAGGGACAGGAATCCCGGCCTCGCCTCCCGACCATGCTCTCACCGGCCATCACTCGAGAAGCTGACGAAGGCCAAACCAATGGGGGAGGGGGCCATTGCGACGCGCTGATGCGGCCGGCCGCTAACCGCCTTCGAACAAGTCCTCCAGCACCTGTTCCAGTGCCTCCATACTGACAGGTTTGGGTAGGAATCCGGCCGCGCCCACCTCAAGCGCTCGGTCGATATTCTCTTGCTGAATTTCCGAAGAGACGATGATGATAGGGACGTTCTTGAGCCGGGGATCGCGTTTGAAGAATCCTAGAACTTCAAATCCATCGATGCCGGGCATGTTGATGTCCAGCAGGACCACATCCAGCTTTTCGTCGGCGAATTCGACCAGCACTTGGCGAGCGCCGTAGCTTGTATGAACTTGATAACCTAGCAACTGAAGCATGCGGGAGAGGGTATCAGCCGTTTGTCGACTGTCGTCGACAACCAGAGCAAAGCGACCCATTGTTTCTACTCCAGTCGCGCGACCAGTCTTCCCATCGGCTCCACATCGTAGCCGCGCATACTCTGGACTTCGCTACGGAACGCTTCCTCTTCGAGCAGACTCAGTAAGCGCGAAACAAGACGGTTCTCATAATGCTCTTTGGGGATCACGAGATCGTAGCGTTCCTGGAAAAGCGGCACAAAACCTAGTTCTAGAGCTTCGGCTGCCGCATAGATCCCCAGTCCACAATCCGCTCGTCCCGAGGCCACAGCCGCCGCAACGGCCAGGTGCGTGTACTCTTCGCGATTGTAGCCCTGAATTGATGCCCGGGCCAGTTGAAGCCGATCAAGATGGTAGTCAAGCAAGAGCCGGGTCCCTGAACCCCTTTGACGATTGACGAAAGTGACCGCAGGTTTCGCTAGATCCTCCAGCCCTGACAGCTGCCTTGGATTTCCATACGGCACGATCAAGCCCTGGTCCCGCCTCACAAGCGCCACAATAATGACCGGGTGCCCCGGAAGGTAATCCTTGACGTAGGGCACGTTGAATTTGCCGGTTGCAGGGTCTAGCAGGTGGCAGCCCGCCAGATGAGCTTCTCCCCGCCGCAGCGCCATCAGGCCGCCCACGCTTCCCACATTGGAGGAAACTACCCGCACTCCATCCTGGGCGAGGGACTGCGCCATTAGATCCAAACTCATGTCGTGTGACCCCAAGATCATGATCGTTCGTTCGATCTCACTCTGCGGTCTGTACAGGCGTACATCGACCTCCTCGCCCGCCTTATGCCCCTGAACTCCGGCGGGGATTAGCAGAATGCCGTCGGCCCGAACCAGTGAGCTGATGGCGCCCGCGCCTCGAGACAGAGGGGCCGCAACAATTCTCTCTCCAACTCTGGCCGCAATGACTCGCAGGTATTCATCATCTCCGGCTGAAGACTGAACCTTGCGGGTCAGTGTGGCCCTTAGGCTTGACGGTGGGCGGTCTGGTTGGCCGAGCCAGCGGTTCAGTAGCGGTTCCACGAAGATTTCGCCTGTTAGTGCGGCCGAGACCGGGTAGCCCGGCACACCAATGATAGGCACAAGTTTAGCTTCAGAGACCGGAGGCTGAACCTTGCCTACGGGATGGGGGGCCTTGATCAACCCCAGAATAACAGGGTGCCCAGGCCGGACGGCGATACCGTGGACAAGCACCTGGCCAAGGGATTCGATGACTTGGCTGGTGTAGTCATGGGAGCCGGCTGAAGAGCCGGCACTGACCAGCACCAGATCGTTCGCCAGACCCGCTGTCAGGACACCCCTCCGGATTTGCTCGAGATCGTCTGGGATGATCTGGAAACGGGTGGGCTCCCCTCCCCAGGTTTCAACCTGGGCTGCCAGAACGAGGGAGTTGTATTCAATGATCTCTCCTGGGCGAGGCTGGCTTCCAGGAGGTACCAGCTCAGTGCCAGTTGGCAGGATGGCCACGCGCGGCTTCCGCCGCACAAGGACTTCTCTATATCCACATCCGGCGATCGCCCCCAGGTCAACGGGGCGCAGTCGGTGCCCTGCCGGTAGGACAAGCTGGGTGGCGATCATATCCTCGCCCATAGCTCGGACATGCTCCCAGGGTGCCGATGGCGCTCGAAGGCGAATGGCCCCGGCTGATCCCTCGGCCCCTTTGGCTGCCAGTGGCTCTACCTGCTCACTCGGAACCACTGCGTCAGCCCAGGCTGGCATCGGGTCGCCGGTTTCGACTCGAAGAGCCGCGCTTCCCAAGGCCAGCGTGACCGGTTCTCTATCACTTGCGCCCTCGGTCGCCTCGCTGCGGATAGCGTACCCATCCATCGCCGCAGCGTGATAATGAGGCGAGGACAGCTTGGCCCAAACGGGTTCGGCTGTCACGCGTTCGAGCGCCTGGTCGAGTGGCAGTTTTTCTGGGCTGAGAGGACGCCAGAGACCGGCCGCCTCGAGCGCTTCACTGAAGCGGGTCCAAGCATCACGGAGGGGAATATCGTGGAGGTAGGCCTGCTGCATCGCCTTTTTGGACCTGACCCTCAGTCAGTAAAGGGATGGACCTCAACCATGGCTCCCTGCTCGAGGCCGGTCGCTTCAGCAGGGATTCGGGCTAGTCCATCGGCGCGAACGAGGGTGAAGATCAGATTTGAGCGACCGTATACCGGCTTCGCCAGCCATCCATCCGGAGTCACCTCCAGTTGGACAGGCAAATAGTCTTCCCGGCCGGCTTCGGAGGCAACGTTGGTTGCCACGCGGGCCATGATTCCGGACGGAAGGTCAGGGCCTGAAGCGCCCAGCAGTTGCTTGACCACGGGCACCACGAAGATCCGGGCCACGACGAAAGCGCTGACTGGATTCCCCGGGAGCCCCAGTGCAGGCACTCCGTCGGCCACACCCAGAATCGTCGGCTTTCCTGGCTTGATCGAGACTCCGTGGACCAGGACGCCGGGCGAGCCTAAGGCTGCGATTACATCCGCTGTTAGGTCGCGCGCGCTCACTGATGACCCGGCCGTTATGACCAGCAGATCATCTTTGGAGTGGGATGTTCTGGCGGCGGCCTCTAGTGCCTCTCGATCATCCGGCACAATGCCGTAGCGGACAGGGATCCCGCCGGCTCGGTGCACCAAGGCGCTTAGGGTGAAGGAGTTGACGTCCCTCACCTGCCCGACTTCGGGCGTACCTTCAGGCGGTATGAGCTCATCCCCGGTCGACAGAATTCCGACTCGCGGCTGCCGGGTCACCTCAACAGACAGAATACCAAGTGCCAATAGGCCGCCGATTTCCTGTGCCCGAAGTCTGCTGCCGGCTTCCACAACCAGGGTCCCCCTGTCAACATCCTCGCCTCGCCGGATGACATTCTGGCCGACTGCGACGCCCTTCATGACCTCGATCTCCCCAGCGGCGGCGGCTTCGGTGTGCTCGACCATGACGACGGCGTCGGCGCTTGGCGGGATTCGCCCTCCAGTATGGACCAAAGCGGCTTGACCGGATTCAATGCGCAGTTGGGAGTCTGCGCCCATTGGAATCTCGCCGACCACCCTCAGGTAGGTGGGTAAGCTGTCTCTGGCACCGAAGGTGTCGGCGGCCCGTACGGCATAGCCATCGACCGTCGAGCGGGCAAAGGCAGGCAGCGGTTCGGGCGCGGCGACCGGGCTGGCCAGGACCCTGCCAAGCGCGTCTTCGGTCCTAGCGCTCTCCCCTTCAAGGACGGAGGGTCGGGGAAGGGCGGTCAGAAGTCTGGAGAGGGCTTCCGCAGGGGGTACTAGGCGAAGAAACTCGGGCATGGGACCGTCAGCTAAGGAGAAAGCCGGCCAGTTCGAGGTACGCTGTTAGGCCGAAGAGCCCTATGGCAGTCAGCGTCAAACTCTGCCAGCGGGGGGGCGCGCCACGCCGAATACGACGCAGCTGCCATATTTGTGCCATTGCAAGCGGCAGCACGATGAGCGTGCCGAGCGCAACTTGGCGAGGAAGGTCAAAGAAGAGAGCAATGCCCAAGCTGACCACAGCCAGCACGATCGCAGTATCATGAAGCCTCATGCCGGTCGCCCAGCCCAGGCGGACCATGATATTCCGCGTGTTATTAGCAACATCGAGAGCATAGCCCCGAAGCTCGAAGATGAGCAGCATGGCATAGTGCAGTGCGACGAGCGGGGTTGTGCTCATGATAAGGAGTGAATGCAGTTCGCCCGTCTGAAGCGCGAACGCGAATCCGGGCACTAGGGCGCCAACAACCACGGAATTTGTCAGTTCTCCGAAACCGCTCTCGGCGAGACGAATCGGGGGAACGCTGTGAAAAAATGCGCCCAGAAAGCCTGCGATCAGCAGGATCCAGGCTAGGAGAGGAGCTGCTCCGGTTCCCAGCAGAACGGAGGCGAGAGTGGCGGCCACAGTTAGGGCTGCGACGCTGGCGTAGAGCGCTGTTCGTCTGGGCAGACCGGATTCACCAAGCGCGCCGGTGCGGCCCCCGAGCCAGGGCTGGAAGCTCTGTTCCTCTTCCGTGTCCGTGAGGGCGTAGTATTCATGGAGGTAGAGGCCGGCCAACTGGAGGGACGAGACCAAGCCAAGCCCCAAAACAAAAAGCTGGGGATCGAGATCCTCTTCGAGGTGGGCGACAATTGCGGCGCCGAGCCCATAGAGGAGAAGACCCTCCAGAAGCAGGATCGGTCGACTTAGGCGCACAAAGAGAAGGACCTGCCGGAAGCTTGGCATGGCGCTTAGCTCAGTCCAGGCGGCCCTTGGTCGCCTTCATGTTCTCCTTCCTCATGGGTCATGAGCCGTGCGAGTAGCGCTGATGCATCGATTGCACGGACACCGAAAGCCACCCCGAAGGGCACCAGGACCAGTGTTGGCTCCTCACACGTCAAGCGAAACAGGCTGCCGCTGGTTGGTGACCCTTCGCGCTGATCGTGCCACTCGAACTCCACCTTGCCTTCCAGAAGGGCCCATACTTCGTCGGCCATTTCTCTCAGCCTCCGCTCAGCGGTAGCAGCGGGGAGAAGCCGAATGACCTGGGCTTCGCCAAATCGCCGCAGCAAGTGATTTGTATTGCGATAGACCTGCCACTGAATGGACCCAGCCGATTCTGTCACCTCCAACCTGACTACATACAGGTCATGGATTGGATACTTATCGGTCTCGCCGTTCACATCCGGCCTTCTGTGTGCTGATTCCTTCAGACCAAGCTTCCTGGAGCGGATGCGGAAGCCGTCCCCCGCGCCGACGCAGGCTTTGCTTGATCTGGGGGCTACGATGGCGTGGCATGGATGGCCCTAGCCTTCACTGGCGGTAGGTAAAGCGATTTCCATATGAGGTACAGGTTTCCCCGTTCGCAACGCCTTGCGGATATCTCGAAGGTGGATCATGTTGTGGCGGTAGACAAGCTTGAGCATACTGCTCAGGACCACTTCGCCAAACCATGGGTGGTAGCCTCGTCTATCAAGGTCGCTGTCTTTCATCGTCCGGGCAAGCCGGACAGTCTCAGAACGAGCAGCGCGTAAGGCACGTATCAGTGTTTCAGGCGTTTCATGCTCAAGCGCTGGCACTTCCCGTTCGTTGAACTCGTTGATGTCAAGGTCGCGGGGCGCTCCCGGGCCTCCGTTCAGAACGTCAATCAGCACGCGGTTGAAGCCATTCTCGGCAGAAACGAAGTGGGCCAAAATATGTCGGACTGTCCATTTAGATCCCGTTGTGTATACCTGTTGGTGCCAGGCCTCCTCCTCGAGAGAGAGAAAGTAGTCAAGCGCCTTCTTTCCGTCGGCGCCGAGTCGCCGCTCGATGCGTTCCAGTTCTCTGCTCAACTTCGCCTCACTAGAGGTCAGGTCGACATCGCTGCGCATGAGGCACGAAGGCCGGAGATTTCCTCAACCCTGAACCTTTCCCTGGATGCTACCCCAATCCCTTGGGCGGAGTGCCCAGTCTAGCTTGTCCTGCGGGGTCTGCTTTCCTTGCGCCTACCTTCGAACGAGGTGGGACAAGAGGAACAGGAGATTGGCCGGACGTTCGGCTAGCCTGCGCGTGTAGTAGGGGAACCATTCGGTGCCGTAAGGGACGTAGATGCGAACAGGATATCCGTCGTCTCTCAATGAACGCTGCAGCCGATCTGCAATTCCGTAGAGCATCTGGAATTCTAACCCCTCCTTAGGAAGCCCGACCTCGGCCGCATAATCACGGGCGAAGGAGATTCTCTTCTCGTCGTGAGTGGCAATCGCAACCTTCGCAGGGCATTTGCCATCGGGCGTACTAAGGGCCCCTTCGTCTTTAAGCGCGGCCTTGATCATCATAGCTGCCAGCTGATCAAAAACTGCATCCACATCCCCCTTGGCCGGATAGGCCACCTCAGGCGGCTCATTGTAGGCCCCCTTGACAAGTCTGATCCTGGCCCCTCGGGAGAGAAGCGCCTGAGTGTCGTCTGGGCTGCGGCGTAGATAGGACTGGATCACAACACCAACATTCATCAAGCCTGCGTCCGTCAGGGTCCTGTAGGTCTGGAGGGTCTGCTCCAACACATGCGAGTCCTCCATATCGATGCGGACAAATGTGCTTAGCTCATCAGCCCTGCGGGCGATACGGAACATGTTGTCCAGGCAGACTTCGAAGTCGATGGGCAGCCCCAGCTGGGTGAGCTTTAGGGAGATCGTGGCTCTGGCGCCAGCCTCTTCAATCCCCTCGAGGGCGGTGAGATAATCCTCGGTAGCCTGGCTGGCCTTTTGCAAAGAGGTGACCCTCTCACCGAGATGGTCAAGTGTGACCATCAGATTCTCCTCGTTCAGCTTCATGACAATTCCCAAGCATTCTTCCAAGGTATCGCCAGCCACAAACCGCGCGGCGGCTCTGCGTGCGAAGGTCTGGCTGGTGATAATCCTTCGGGCCCATTCAGCCTCGGAAAGGTAGAGCAAGCTGGTCCGCACCAGACTACTCCCTCAGCGAGATCTGAAGGGTGCCTTCATCTGTCGCCAGGCTGCTGCCGAAAGAAAACGCGTACAGTGTGAAATTCGGGCCCAGCACAGCGATGCGCAATTCGGCTCGCGCCACACTGAGGTGTCTCACCAGGTTGTACATCCTGGGTGTATCAACTCGTATCTTTGTCAGTCCTCTGTCGAGAAAGACGTCACTGCCGTAGGCCTCTCGCGTAATGATCTGGCCATCCAGCCACAGTTCTGCTTCCATCGGCTCCTCGAGCTGAAGCGCCAGTGTAACAGCATCTGGGGAGGGTGAGAGAACCGCGTTCACCGAAGCGGCTTGGTAGGGCAGGATGATCGCTCCCTTGTCCCCGGCCATACTCAGGCCATCCTTCGACCCTACCCAAGTCCCTTCCAGATAGAAATGTCCGTCAGAGCGTGAAGCAGGCGCTTCAAAGAGCAGCGGAATGTCGAGGGGGGGCGGCTGGTTGGCGACGGCGTCTATATGAAGCTCTGGGGTTGTTGGATACAGGATGGCATCAACTGCGTCTTCGGGCCGCGCCAAGGGGACCGGCCGAGGCAGAACAAGTTCCGGCTGAGCCTCGAGCAGCAAAGCCTGAATTGCTCGCTCGGCGTCTGCATACCCGCGTTCGCCAACGAGTCTGTAGCGGAGGAAACCATCACGGTCCAACAGATAGAAGGTGGGCCAGAAGCGATTTGCATAGGCAGACCATACTTCCCGGGCGTTGTCGAGCACAACTGGCCAGCGAATCCCCAGGCGCTTGACAGCGGATTCCACCTGATTCTTTGCGTGTGCAAAGGAGAATTCGGGGGTGTGCACGCCCAAAATCTCAAAACCGTGGTCAGCGTAGCGATCATACCAATCCCGCAAGTAGGGCAAAGTGTGAAGGCAAGCTGCGCACGTGAAGTCCCATATGTCAATCAAGACCACCTGTCCCCGGAAGTCCTTCAGGGAAGGCGGCGAGCTTGTATTGATCCACTCCAATGGCGGGAAATCGGGAGCTTGAACTGAAGGCCTTTCGATCAACATCCCTTCAATTTTAGCAGGATTGCCAAAGCTTGCTCCAGGGCCTGATTGATGCCGCTGATCTTCAGGCGAAATGGTAGAATCGCCCGTCATGATAGCCGGACCAAATGACGTAACTCAACCCTCAGCGCCCCGAGGGGTTCTTACCAGGGGAGCCGTAACGGGCGTTCGAAGAGGAAGAAGGCCGCGCCGACGCTTCCTGCTGTCGGCGGTGTTCATCGGTTTGATGCTCGGCGTAACAACCTCCGCCTACTTTCTGGCTCCTGTGCGCACCAATGCACTTCTCCTAGGGATTGACCGGGCACCCGCGGGGACCTTTTTGGCTCGGAGCGACACATTGGTGCTTGTGACCGTTGTGCCGCTGAAACCGTACATAGGCCTGCTGGCCATCCCGCGCGATCTTTGGGTCCTTCTCCCCGATGTGGGAGAGAATCGCATCAATACGGCCCATTTCTTTGGGGAGAATCTTGAGCCTGGCTCGGGGCCGGCCGCAACGAGAAGGGCGGTGGAAGCCAATTTTGGTGTTGATGTCCACTATTTCGTCCGGCTGGATTTTGAGTCCCTGGAGCGCTTTGTCGACGTGCTCGGCGGAGTCGAGCTGGTGCTCGACAAGCCGGCGGCCGGCTACCCTCCTGGCAGGCACATGCTTGACCCTCGAGAGGCGTTGGCCTTCGTACGGGACCGGACAGGGGACGACTTCTTCCGCATGTCCAACGGTCAGCTTTTCCTCAGGGCGGCAGTGCGGCAAATGTTGAAGCCGTCTTCCTGGCCGCGCTTCCCTTCGGCACTGGCAGCCTTGAGCCAGGGGCTACAAACGGACGTTCCTGTCTGGGAATGGCCGCGCCTTGCCTTGGCTGTCTTGAGGGCCGGGTCGGATGGCCTTGATAGCAGGGTGATCGGTCGCGACATGGTGCATGGCTTCACGACTCCCCAGGGCGCGCAAGTGCTTCGGCCCGAATGGGACAAGATCAATCCGCTTCTGGTGGAGATGTTTGGTCGGCCGACTCCATGACCGTCTCTGCGGCGGATATGCCTCCTTGGCCGCCGACATACCTGGCAACCAGCCAGGCGAGGGTCATGGTCGGCACGAGCTGAGTTCCTGGGATCAGGCTCTCGACTATCGTTACTTTGCGCAGCGGCTGGAGGCCGAGATAGCCCAAAAGGGTCCACGCAATGGGGGCCGAAAAGATGTCCAGGCTGAGATCAAGCAGGTCCAGAAGCACGACAACAGCGATGGGCGTGGCCTGCAAGGCCGTGAAGAAATCTGCCCCTGGAGGAAGCTCGATAGATCGCACTCTTCCAACAACCCATGCGCCGAGAAGCAGAGTCAAGAGTAGACTCACGCCGATCCCAGCGAGCAGCAACCATACGAAGCCAGGGAGATCCACGCCTGCTATTTCCATCCTCTTCTCCAATCTGAATGGATAGCCTTGACAACCGCCTTCAGGTTATGGCCAGACTCTTGCCGATTCTCGTGGGGGCGGTAGCCAAGCTGGGTTTTACTTTCTGTTCAAGTTCGTGATAGCATTACCGTTGCAGCTGTACTGTGCGGTCGCACAGATCGGGCGGCCTGGACCAGGATGGGTTTTCTGAGACGCTTTCTCGGTGGGGAGGAGGTTCCGACATGATACCCTTGATCGTATTGACGGCTGCGCTCGTATTCTTTGTGCT
>CAYGCA010000010.1:48809-50686 GCA_964348265.1 uncultured Anaerolineaceae bacterium
TCTCGACGATCTGCAAAGGGGAGATCTAGGCCGCCGCGGCGGTGATGGCGGTCTTCCTCCGGATGATCTCGACCCCTTGCCCCCGGATACAGAGATGAAAAAACGTCTGCAGGTATTCGAGAACTTTATTGAAGAACTCAGCCTGGGTCAAGAGGATCAGGCTGATAAGGATTCATTGGATTAGGGGGCCTTCGGCGGGAGGAGCCGGTAGCCCGCTCTCCCCTCCTTCCAGCCATCTGAGTACACCTTCCTTAATCGACTAACCTTGGCTATAACAGGTTCGGCTCGGTGCTTGCATCAGGAGCTTGCTCCCGTCTTACTAGGCTAGTCTGCGCAAGGATGAGCTTGTTCGTGCGCCCGGCATACGTTGCTAGAACAGCCCGTTTTCTTCAGGCCCCAGGAACGATCCTGCCAAGTCACCGGGCAGCCGCGTGAACGCATGAAATCGCAGTCATGGATTGAGCGCATGAGTCCGCCACAGGGCCTCTCGAGCAGGATGTCCAGTCCTTCATCCCACTCTGACCGGCGCGAACATGAAGCGCAAACCGGACCGAGACGTTAGATCGTGAGCGAGGCAAGCCGCCCTCAGACTCCCGCAAAGGACCCACCGAGTAGGCCAAAGTCCGCCTTTCGGCGCTTGCTCTGGTTCATTCTGTTCGGAATCTTGGCGACGCTGATTTCAGTGGTGGCTGGATACTCGGCTGGCCTCAGCCAGAGGCGATCTTTACAGACTGCCGAGATCGCCCAGCGTTTGCAGGAGCAGTTCGACCTCGGCGTCGAAGATTTTCAGTCCGGCCGCTTTGAACTGGCCCAGCAGCGATTCGAGTATGTTCTGAGTGTTGACCCTGGCTATCCCGGCGCTGAGGAGCTATTGGCGGAGACTTTGAAAGCGCTCGATGTGCCGACCGCTACCCCAAGCCTGACCCCGGTGCCGGCAACTCCTACGCCCACGTTCGATGTAAGCTCCCTCGACGGGTTGCTGGAAGCCGGCCAGGCTGCCGTCCTGGGTGAGGACTGGACGGGCGCATTGGAAGTCCTATTGGCCCTAAAGGCTCAAGATCCCGCTTACCGGGCCTCCGAAGTAGATGACCTCATGTACTCGGCCCTGCGCAATCGCGGTTTGCAGTTAATCCTGCAGGGCCATCATGAGAGAGGGATTTATGATTTCAGCCTGGCGGAGCGCATCCGTCCGCTTGACAGTCAGGCTGAATCCTGGCGGCGTTCGGCCGCGTTCTATCTGGTGGCCAACAGCTACTTCGGCCTTGATTGGGCTCAGGCAGTCAATCTATTCTCCCAGATTTGCGGTGCGGCAATTTGGGATTCGTGTTTCAAGTATGCCCGGTCAACCCATAAGTTCGGGGACGAGTTGATAAAGGCGAATGATCCGTGCGAGGCCATTGTCTACTACGGCGCCTCGCTCAAAACCAGGGACAATCCTGGCCTGGGCCCGACCGCGACGGAGGCTGCGATCGCCTGTCTGACCGCCACCGCCCCAACCCCCTCCTCAACTCCCACTCCAACTGCCGGCACTGTGACGCCGTTCATCACCCAAACGCCCACACCTCCGGCGACCTTGCCCGGGCCCATGCCAACGCCGTCCGATACAGCAGTTCCGGTGGACACACCCACGCCTACCTTCTCCCCCACGCCAACCTTTACGCCGATGCCAACTTCGCCACCTGCCGAAACGCCGACGCCCACTTTCACCTTCACCCCCAGTCCTACCTGAAATGTGGATACCACGACCCCTGCAGGGATTGACAGATTCGGCCGCTGCGTTAGAATGCGTGGGTAGCCACGCAAAAGAGGCCCGCTAGCTCAATTGGCAGAGCAGCTGACTCTTAATCAGTAGGTTCCAGGTTCGAGTCCTGGGCGGG
>CAYGCA010000011.1:0-2246 GCA_964348265.1 uncultured Anaerolineaceae bacterium
ATCGACAATTGGCGGAAGATCAACTAGAAGGTGAGGCAAGAGCCGGTTGGCTCGCGGATGTGGATCAAAGCCTCTGCGACTGGTCTGCTAACTACCTCACGGTCGGGGATGATGCAGTCTGGCCCGGGCTGACAGTCCCGTCCTAAGAAGATGATCAGGAGACAACAGATGAAGGGGCTGATTGGGAAGAAGATTGGCATGACCCAGATTTTCGATGAGACTGGCGGGGCGCTGCCGGTGACCCTCATCGAAGCTGGGCCTTGTTATGTAACTCAAATCAGGCGAGTCAAGAACGATGGTTACAGCGCTGTTCAATTGGGTTACGAAGAGGTGAATCCCCGTCGACTGACGGGTGGTGAGCTCGGCCACCTCAAGCGACGCAGCGCCCCGCCACTGCGCCATTTGCGTGAGTTCCGAATGAAGGAGCCAAAGGTCAAGGAGGGCCAGAAACTCACAGTCGAGGTATTTGAGCTTGGGGATCGGGTTGATGTGACGGGCAGAAGCAAGGGCAAAGGCTTTCAAGGCGGCGTAAAACGGCATGGCTTCGGTGGGGGACCGAGGACACATGGACAGTCTGACAGACTTCGGGCGCCCGGCTCGATCGGAGCTACCTCCACGCCTGGTCGGGTGTTCAAGGGCACGCGAATGGCAGGACACATGGGAAACGTCCGAACCACATCGCAGAATCTGCGGGTTGAGCTGGTGGATCCTCAACGCAACTTGCTCGGCGTGCGAGGCAGTGTTCCCGGCGCGCGGGGCGAATTAGTCGTGGTCAAGGAGGCCCGCAAGCAGCGTGGGCGATGAGAAGTTGGGATTGCCGACAATGAAGATCGAAATCGTGAATATGCAGGGTGAGAAGGTCAAGGATCTTGAGTTGCCAGCCGCTGTTTTTGAGGCGCCCATCAAGCCGGACTTGATGCATCAGGCGCTGGTGAGGCAGATGGCCAACCGCCGCCTCGGGACTCACAAGACCAAGACCCGGGGCGAGGTTTCCGGCGGAGGCCGCAAACCCTGGCGACAAAAGGGCACGGGGCGCGCCCGGGCAGGATCCATTCGCTCGCCGATTTGGGTTGGCGGTGGCAAGGCCCATGGTCCTCGGCCGCGTGACTATTCACAGCAAATGCCGCGCAAGATGCGACGCGCCGCTCTACGCTCGGCGCTCTCCGCAAAAGCGGCTGAAAAGCAGATCGTTGTGCTCGACGAGCTGAGGATGGAGCAGCCTAAGACGAAGGAAATGGCGGCCATGCTTAGAGAGCTGGTCGGCGATGAGAGCGTGCTCATCTTGACGTCAGGGTCGAACGAGGCGGTCGAAAAATCCGTCCGAAACCTGCCGCGCGCCAAGACGCTGCGGGCTAACTACCTGAATATTCGCGATCTGCTGGGTCATGCTAAGCTGCTCGTTGAAGTTGCCTCCCTTGAAGTTCTGGAGGCAAATCTTGGCAAGTGAGGCGGGGTTATGACGACCATCTACGGCGTATTACGGCGTCCGATTATCACAGAGAAGTCGGCCTACCAAAGCAGCAGCCTGAACCAATACGCCTTTGAGGTTGCGAAGGCGGCCACCAAGGCCCAGGTGAAGGAGGCCGTGGAAGAATTGTTCGACGTCGACGTTGTCAAAGTGAACATCATGAATGTCCCCCCGAAGCGCAGCGTTCGGGGGCGGTCTAGGAGGCGGGTGACTAGGCGCTCAACATATAAGAAAGCGGTTGTCACTCTGGCGGCCGGGGACGTGATTGATGTGTTTGAAGGGCTTGGCTAATGGCGGTCAAAAAATACAAACCGACCTCGCCTGGTCGGCGCGGGATGAGCGGTCCGACCTTTGAAGAGGTGACCAAGAGCAGACCTGAGCGGTCACTGCTTGTCCCGAAACGCGCAACCGGCGGTCGCAACTTCCGTGGGCGCATTACCGTGCGCCACCGTGGCGGGGGACACCGACGGCATTTGAGGCGGGTCGATTTCAGACGCGACAAGTACGGCATTCCAGCCCGGGTCGCAGCGATCGAGTATGATCCGAATCGCTCCTCGCGTCTCGCATTGCTGTTCTACGCTGACGGCGAGAAGCGCTATATCCTTGCCCCGCTTGGCTTGCAGGTCGATGATTGGGTCGTGGCCGGCCCGGAGGCTGAGATTCGGCCGGGGAACAGCCTCCCACTCTCGAATATCCCAGTGGGCACCGTGATCCACAACATCGAACTTCAACAGGGGCGGGGCGGTCTGCCGGCTGGATGGCGACACCCTCCGCCCGA
>CAYGCA010000011.1:2256-2673 GCA_964348265.1 uncultured Anaerolineaceae bacterium
GGCGGCCAGTTGGCGCGCTCAGCCGGCACCTCGGCCCAAATCCTGGGCAAAGAGGGGGCCTACGCAGCGCTTCGGCTCCCCTCGGGCGAGGTGAGGCGTGTTCACCAGGCCTGCTATGCCACCATTGGCGAGGTTGGCAACCCTGACCACAGCAACATCAAGCTTGGAAAGGCAGGCCGCAAGCGACACATGGGGATTAGGCCCACAGTCCGCGGCTCGGCCATGAGCCCCAAGGATCACCCTCATGGCGGAGGTGAGGGACGCCAGCCCATCGGGCTTCCGGGTCCGAAGAGCCCTTGGGGGAAGCCGACCCTGGGCAAAAGGACACGACAGAACAAGCGCACCGAAAAGTACATTATCCGGCGTCGAACGACGCGCCGTCGTCGGCGCTAGACGAGGTCCGCGCCCGAAGATGGA
>CAYGCA010000011.1:2761-5813 GCA_964348265.1 uncultured Anaerolineaceae bacterium
CAGGCATGTTCCAATCTACATCACCGAGAATATGGTTGGCCACAAACTGGGTGAGTTTGCGCCCACCCGGACCTACCGTGGACACCTTGACAGAGACCGGACCACACGGACGAGGTGATCGCAATGGAAGAAGCCGCCAACATTCGGGCCACTTTGCGCCACCTACCCATGTCGGCACACAAGGTGCGTTTGGTTGTAGATATGGTGCGAGGGATGGGTGTCGTCGAGGCGATGGATCTACTGCGCTTCACTCCCAAGGCTGCTGCCAGGCCGGTGGCCAAGGTTCTACGCTCAGCTGTAGCCAATGCTGAGGAGAATTATGGCTTTAGTCGCGAGGATCTGATGATCGCCTCCATCTTTGCCGACGAGGGCCCAACCCGTCGCTGGCGCCGTTTTGGGGCACGCGGCCGCTTTAAACCGATACGCCGCCGAACCTCCCACGTGACCGTGGTCTTGGTCGAGCGCGAACAGGAGTCTGGCGGACTCACCTAAAGGAGCAAGTATGGGGCGGAAAGTCCATCCAATAGGCTATCGACTGGGAGTCAACAAGACTTGGGACTCGAGGTGGTTCGCAGATGGCTTGGTATATGCCGACCAGCTGCATGAAGATCGTGAAATCCGTGAAATGATCTTCAATATGAACCCGAGGGGAAGCATCTCGAGGGTGGAAATCAAGCGTTTTCCTAATAGCGTGCAGATCGCCGTGCACACCTCGAAGCCTGGTATCGTCATCGGCCGCAAAGGAGCGAACGTCAAGGAACTTCGCCGCAAGCTAGAAATGCTGACAGGCACTCAAGTTCAGCTTGACATCGAGGAGATCGAGAAGCCCGATCTCGATGCTCGGTTGGTGGTCGAGAATGTGGCCCACCAGCTTGAGCGCCGGATCAGCCACCGCCGGGCGATGCAGCGAGCGATCGCTCAATCCATGCGAGCCGGGGCGCAGGGGATCAAGATTATGACCTCGGGTCGGCTTTCCGGCGTCGAAATGGCGCGGCGTGAATGGATGCGCGAAGGTCGCGTGCCGGCGCAGACCTTACGGGCCGACATAGACTTTGCCCGCGCGGAAGCGCTCACCACCTATGGCCGGATTGGCGTCAAAGTCTGGATCTTTCGGGGCGAACTCTTGCCTGAAGCTGAGGAAGAGTTCGAAGCGATGGACGTGTATGTTAGTGAGTAGGCCGCGCCGTTATGGGGCTTGGACTGGATTGAGGTGGACCAATGTTAATGCCTAAACGCGTGAAGTGGCGGAAACAGCAGCGCGGCAGGATGAAGGGCCGGGCAAGTCGCGGCACCGTCGTCACATTCGGTGAGTTTGGGTTGCAGGCCCTCGAGCCAGGCTGGGTGACTGCTCGGCAGATCGAAGCGGCCCGGCGGGCAATTGTTCGCTTCATGCGGCGGCGCGGGAAAGTCTGGATCCGGATCTTTCCCGACAAGCCGGTTACGCAGAAGCCGGCCGAGACCAGGATGGGGAAGGGAAAGGGATCAGTCGATCACTGGGTTGCGGTAGTGAAGCCCGGAAGGATCCTCTTTGAGGTTTCGGGCCTCGACAGGGAGGGCGCCCAGCAAGCCCTTCGACTCGCCTCCCACAAATTGTCAATCAAGACCAAATTCGCTGACCGCCTTGATTGAGTCGGGGATGTTGCAGAATGAAGCCAGATGAGATACGCAGCCTTTCAACAGAAGAAATCCAATCCAAGCTTGAGGAGGCGCGGGAGGAAAACTTCCGCCTGCGTTTCCGGTATTGGACCGGCCAACTGACTGACCATTCCCGGCTCAAGATCATGAGGCGTGAAATCGCCCGCCTGGCGACGATCGTGCGCGAGCGCCAGCTGGAGTCGGAGCTGGAGGGTACCGAAGAATGACGAACAAGCGTCGCCGCCTAACCGGCGTGACTATCAAAGCCTCACTTCCAAAGACAGTGACTGTTCAGGTGGATCGAAGTTATCGACATCCCCTCTATCAAAAAGTGCTTAGGCGCAAGAAGAAGTATCTTGTGCATGATGAGCTTGGCTGCCAGGTGGGGGATGAAGTGAAGATTGTGGAGAGCCGCCCGCTCTCTAGACGGAAGCGATGGGTCGTCGAGGCGGTCTTGCGCCGAGCTACGGAAGCCGAGGTTGCGGCAACTCTTGAGACCGAGAAAGAGCGGCCGGAGGCAGGCTTGGAGCCAGGGTAATGATTCAACAGGAAAGCCGCCTCAAAATCGCAGACAATACGGGTGGACGTGAACTGCTGGTTATCAAGGTAACAGGCGGTTCGCGGCGTCACTACGGGAGTATCGGTGACGTGGTTGTGGGAACGGTCAAGTCGGCGACGCCCCAAGGAGCGGTGCGCAAGAGTGATGTGGTCCGAGCCGTCATTGTCCGGACGGCCAAAGAATACCGGCGTGAGGACGGCTCCTACATCCGTTTCGACGACAATGCCGCGGTGATCCTTGATGCCGACGGGCGGAATCCACGCGGGACGCGCATCTTTGGGCCGGTGGCGCGTGAACTTCGTGAGAGGGGTTTTGCAAAGATCGTTTCACTAGCACCCGAGGTGCTTTAGGAGGGAGCCTGGTGAGACTAAAGATTAAGCAGGGGGATACGGTTGAAGTCATCGCTGGACGTGAAAAAGGAGAAACTGGAGAAGTCATTCGGGTTCTTCCCAAAGAACGGCGTGTGGTTGTCCAGGGCGTGAACGTTCGCAAAAAGCATCAACGCCAAGTCCAGGCTGGGGGGCGAACCATGAACCCAGGCATTATCCAGTTCGAAGCTCCGATCAACATCTCGAATGTGATGCTGATCTGTCCAAAATGTGCAGAAGCCACGCGAGTTGGCATTGACCGCGAGTCAGATAGGCCGAGGCGCTTCTGCAAGAACTGTGAATCGTTGATTGATGATTGACAGAGTCCGGGGATATTGGTGAGATGGCAAGACATCACTTGCAAGTACGCTACGGGGAAGAAGTGCTGCCGGCGCTGATGAGGGGACTCGGCCTGGAGAATCCAATGCAGGTGCCGACGATTGAGAAGATCGTCGTGAACGTCGGCGTGGGCGAAGCGCTGGACAATGCC
>CAYGCA010000011.1:5850-15504 GCA_964348265.1 uncultured Anaerolineaceae bacterium
GTCCTTCTTCGATCGGCTGGTCAACGTTGCCTTGCCGCGCACGCGTGACTTCCGTGGACTGTCGCCCAACAGCTTCGATGGTCGCGGCAATTATACGCTTGGCATCAGGGAGCAGTTGGCTTTCCCTGAGATTGACTATGACAAGATCGACAAGGTCCGAGGGCTGGAGGTGACGATTGTCACCACCGCGCCCGATGACGAGCAAGGGCGTCGCCTATTACAGCTGCTTGGAATGCCCTTCAAAAGATTGGAGTGACATGGCCAGAAAGTGCTTGCCGATTCGCGAGACGCGGCGCAAATACAAGACTCGTATCCGCAATCGCTGCCGAATCTGTGGCCGACCGAGGGGATACTTCCGGCGCTTCCAAATGTGCCGGATCTGCTTCCGGGAATTGGCTCTCGAGGGCAAGATCCCGGGCGTGACCAAGGCCTCCTGGTAGGCAAGGTGGTGGAGAGGTTGCCATGAGTGTTAGTGATCCCATAGCTGATATGCTCACTCGAATCCGAAATGCCGTCATGGCCGGGCATACGATGGTTAGCGTGCCAGGCTCAAACCTGAAAAGAGCCATCGCGAAGATTCTACAAGAGGAAGGCTTCATCGAGGACGTTGAAGAAGTGGACGTCGATGGCCGGCCGCAGCGATTTCTGCGGATCAAACTCAAGTACGTCGGTGAACGACGCCAGCGTCGTCCGGTGATCTCTGGGCTGAAGCGGGTCAGTCGGCCGGGGAAACGAGTTTATGTTGGGCGATCAGACATACCCTGGGTCCAGTCGGGCATGGGCGTCGCGATCCTTACCACCCCCAAAGGCGTTATGACGGGCACAAAGGCCCGCAAGATGGAGGTCGAGCTCGCGAGACGATTACGCCAGAAGGGGCCTAGAAGGAGGACAGTGTGTCGAGGATTGGGCGAATGCCCATCGAGTTGCCTGAAGGTGTAGAAGTCAAGATCGAAGGATCTCATGTTCGGGTGAAGGGTCCCATGGGACAATTGGAGCGTTCGTTCAGGCCTGAAATGGAGATTCAGCTCACGGACAGCACCCTAACTGTTGAGAAGCCCTCGGATGAACCCCAAATGCGAGCCTTCCATGGTCTGACTCGCAGCCTGTTGGCAAATATGGTCATTGGCGTCTCACAGGGCTTTGAGAAGGTGCTCCAAATAGAAGGCGTGGGCTATCGGGCCGATCTTGAAGCTGACGAATTGGTGCTGCATGTTGGCTACTCTCACCCCGTCAGAGTGCGCCCCCCAGAAGGGATCTCCTTCGAGGTCGATGCACGCACTCGCCTGATTCGAGTGAAAGGCGTGGACAAAGAACTCGTCGGTCGAGTCGCGGCCGATATCCGTAAGGTCCGCCCCCCAGAACCCTACCGGGGGAAAGGGATCCGTTACGAGGGAGAGTACGTGCGACGCAAAGCCGGCAAGGCAGGCAAAGTGGGTGCGCAATGAAACGGCAAGAGCGTGGAAGAAGGCGAAAGCGAAGGCACCTTAGAGTGCGGACCAAGATCGCCGGCACAGCCGGCATTCCTCGGCTGAATGTCTTTCGCAGCCTGACAGATATCTATGCCCCGATCAGCGATGATGAGGCCGGCAAAACGCTGGTAGCAGCCTCCTCCCTAGACAGCGAAATCAAGTCCGATATTCAAAGCAGCAACAAGACCGAGCAGGCCAAAAGGGTGGGCATGCTGATCGCTGAGCGAGCTGTGAAGGAAGGCATCGAGGCGGTAGTCTTCGATCGCGGTGGCTATCGCTTCCATGGCCGCGTAAAGGCGCTGGCCGAAGCTGCCAGACAGGCAGGTTTGAAGTTCTAGGTCGCAATCAGCCAGAAGTTGCTGTGTGGAGTGGAATCATGAGCCTTTCGTATCGTGATGATGAACGAGAAGAGCTGGATGAGCGGGTAATCGACATCGCTCGTGTTGCGAAGGTGGTAAAGGGTGGCCGGCGTTTCGCCTGCAGGGTCACCGTAGTGGTTGGCGACAACCGTGGACGGGTCGGCCTGGGCGTCGGGAAAGCTCGCGGTGTGCCGGATGCCATCCGCAAAGCGGCAGAACGGGCGCGCAAGGATATGCAGCTTATTCCGCTCGTGGATGCTACGATCCCGCACGAGGTCACGTCCAAACACAGTGGTGCCAAAGTTCTGCTCAAGCCCGCCTCTCCAGGAACCGGCGTGATTGCTGGCGGCCCGGTCCGGGCGGTCCTCGCAGCGGCGGGTGTTCGAGATATCCTTACCAAATCGCTGGGAAGCGCCAACGTTCTGAATGTAGCCCAAGCCACGCTCAAGGGGCTGAGAAGCATGAAGCAGTTGGAAGTCGAGGCTGCAGACCGGGGATTGGCGCCCGCCAAAGTGACACCATTCTGGGAGCGTGAGGCCGATGGCTAAGCGCAAGACTAAGCCTGATAACATCCTGCGAGTCACGCTGGTGCGGAGTCCGATTGGCTATTCCGAAAAGCAGAAGCGCACCGTTCGTGCGCTCGGTCTCCGCCGACTTAATCAGACCGTGGAGCATGCTGACTCACAGGTGATACGCGGCATGATTCATCGCGTTATGCACTTGGTGAGGGTTGAGGAGTAGCTGGCCGATGAAGCTGCATGATCTTAAGCCCAGACACGGATCACGCAAGGGACGCAAGCGTGTGGGGCGCGGCATCTCTGCCGGCCAGGGGAAGACGGCTGGTCGCGGAACAAAAGGGGCGGGTTCGCGTGCAGGCGCTGGCGGAAAGCTTCACTTCCAGGGAGGCAACTTGCCCTTCTTCCGGCGTCTTCCCTTCAAGCGCGGCTTTACGCCGCCCTTCAGGGTGATGTGGAACAGAGTAAACCTTGACCAGTTGGAAGGCCTCGAAGGCGGTACGGAGGTAACTCCAGGGGTGCTGGCCGAGGCTGGCATGCTTAGGGACCCCCGGAATCCCGTTGTACTGCTCGGGAGGGGGGAGGTCAAGACCGCGCTGAAGGTTCAGGTCCATCGTGTCAGCCGTAGCGCCCAATCCAAGATAGAGGCCGCCGGAGGCAGCGTTGAAACTCTGGCGTACAAGCCGGAGGCGGAGGTGCCCTGGAATAAGATTGAATTAGGCGATCTCAAAGTCTTCGAGGCCGGTGCCCTCGTGAACCCTGAAACGCTGGCGGAGGAAGGATTGCTGGATGATCCTCAGGCCCCGGTCGCCATCTCCGCCAGGGGGGAGGTTCAGGTTGCGCTGGATGTTAGGGTGCATCATATTAGCCACAAGGCCCGAAGGCGCATCCTTGCGGCCGGCGGCTCAGTAGGGCCCCTCGGGGCTTCCTAGAGGGGCTGCCGGCTTAGGGGAGAGGTGGATTGAAATGAGACGATCGATATGGCGGTTTCTCTTCATTTCGGAAGATGTCCGAAACCGCCTCTTAATTTCATTCGCGCTGCTTAGCATTTATCGGCTGGCGGCCCACGTGCCCGCTCCGGGAATTGACCGAACTGCGGTGGAGGCTATCTTTGGTCAGGGCGGTAGCGGAACCACGTTATTTGGCCTTTTGGACCTGCTGTCAGGCGGGACAGTCACCAATTTCTCGGTTTTGGCCATGGGGGTTTATCCCTACATTACGTCCCAGATCATCCTTCAACTCCTGGTGCCGATAATCCCTTCCCTTCAAGCACGTATGGAGGACGACCCTAGAGAAGGTCGGAAGTGGATGGAGAAGTGGACGTATTATCTGGCGCTGCCTATGGCTTCGCTGCAGGCGATTGGTCAGATCCGGCTCTTCCAACAATTCGCCGGTGGGAACGACATCCTCAGATATCCCCTTGGATTCAACGTTCAGACGGCAACGGTCATTCTGACGATGACCGCCGGCACCATGTTCGCCATTTGGCTGGGGGAACTCATTTCCGAATTCGGTATTCGGAATCAGGGCCTGAGCTTGATCATATTTGCAGGGATCGTTGCGACCATTCCGAGCAACTTGGGGCAGCTGCTTGCCGACCAACAGCAGCGGCTTCCGCTCTTGCTCTTTCTCCCATTCCTTACCATAGCAACGATCTTCGTCATCGTGTATGTGCAGGAGGGAAGGCGAAACGTTCCGGTAATGTATCCTGGCAGGCGTGTCGGAAACAGGATGTCCATGCCTGTTAGGGGCGCCTTGCCGCTGATGGTGAACATGGCTGGCATGATACCGTTGATCTTTGCCCAGTCCATTCTGACCTTCCCGGCAGTGCTGGCCCAATTCTTCATCGGTTCCCCCAATCCGACTATTAACTCCATCGCCGAATGGCTTCAGGCCAATTTCGGGGGCTTCAACTCAACGTACTGGGTGCTGTATTTCCTCATGGTAGTGGCCTTTACCTTCTTCTATACCGACGTTTTGTTCGCTCAGCAGAACTATGGGGAGAACCTGAAGCGCTCGGGCGCCCAGGTGCCCGGGGTGACCAAAGGTGCGCCTACCCAGCGGTACCTCACGAGAGTGCTGCGCCGCATTACATTCCCCGGCGCCCTGCTCTTGGGTGTTGTGGCTGTCATGCCTTTCCTCGTTGGGCTGGTTTATCCTGTGGGTGGCGGCCAGACGGGCTTACTGCTGGTTTCCTCCGCGGGGCTGCTGATCGTGGTTGGTGTCGTCCGTGACACCTACCGGTCGATCGAAGCTGAATTGAAGCTTCGAGGCTACGACTCGGCTACCTTGGTGCGCTAGCTGAGGCGGAAGCGTCGTGGCGAGATATCTTCTCCTGCTCGGAATGCCGGGCGCCGGAAAAGGGACGCAAGCCGAAAGGCTGAGCCAGTCCTTGGAGCTACCGCGCATCTCGAGTGGCGACCTCTTTCGAGAACACCAAGAAAAGGAGACCGATCTCGGCAAACTCGCTCGAGATTACCTCTCGCGCGGCGATTTGGTGCCCGACGATGTGACCATTTCCATGATCAAGGATCGGCTTGGTCGACGGGATGCAGCCGACGGCGCCATCTTGGACGGATTTCCTCGAACGCCGGCTCAGGCCCGTGCCCTAGATGAAATGATGGCTGAAATCGGGGAACAGCTGGAAGCCGTCCTCTATGTGAGCGTCTCTGAGGCCACCCTGATCCGCCGCCTCGCAGCTCGCTTGATGTGCCGGGCGGAAGGGCACACCTATCACGAGGAGTTCAATCCACCGCAGAGGCCAGGAGTCTGCGACATAGATGGTTCCGAACTCTATCAAAGGGACGATGATCGAGAAGAGGCAGTGGTGAATCGAATTCGGGTCTACTTCGAGCAAACTGCGCCGTTGATCGAGTACTACCGAAAGCGCGGCGTCCTGCATGAAGTGGACGGCGAGCAGCCCATTGCCTCGGTGACGAAGGCGTTGCTGGCGAGCCTGCCGCAACATGCCCACAGATGAACTTGCGCAGCGGAGTTGTCCTCAAGAGCGAACGCGAGCTGGCATTAATGCGTCAGGCGGGGCGAATCAATGCCCTGGCCTTGGTTGCTGCGCTCCGGGTGGTTCGGCCAGGAGTGACCACGGCCGAGATCGATGCCGCCGCGGCGGCGGTCCTTCGGGAGCATAACGCCCAGTCTGCCTTCAAGGGCTATCCGGGTGCTTATCCGTTTCCTGCTGTGACGACGATTTCGATCAATGACGAGCTCGTGCATGGCATTCCGGGCAAACGGAAGCTGAAAGAGGGAGATATCGTCAGCGTTGACTGCGGGTCAATCATTGAGGGGTTTGTGGGAGATTCAGCCATAACGGTTGGCGTCGGTGCGATCTCGAAGGACGCTCAGCGGATCATCGACGTTACCCGCTACTCGCTTTTTGCCGGCATCGCACAGATGCGACTCGGCAATCGGACAGGCGACATTTCCGCTGTCATTCAGCGAAATGTCGAGGCGAACGGCTTCAATGTGGTGAGGGAGTATACCGGTCACGGTGTGGGCAACAGCATGCATGAAGCCCCCCAGGTTCCCAACCATGGTAAGCCCGGAACAGGGATTGAATTGCGGGCTGGCATGACAATCGCTTTGGAGCCGATGGTTTTGGCTGGGACGCCGGAAACAAAGGTGCTTCCAGATCAATGGACGGTTGCCTCCCGTGATGGGCGCCTCACTGCTCACTTTGAGCATACGGTGGCGGTCACCCCGGATGGCCCATGGATCCTTACGGCCCTCGATGAAGAGGACCTAGACGCAGTCGAAGGCCTCCAGTATAATTCCTATTTTGCTGGCCACGTCCAGCCGGCTTGAGCTATTTGTGAGGAGTTTTCTGTGAAAGTCTCATCCTCCGTCCGAAAGCGTTGTGCTAAGTGTAAGATTGTGCGGCGGCGCGGAAGAGTCTATGTGATCTGCGAAAACCCGCGCCACAAGCAAAGACAAGGATAGAGAGACAATGGCCCGAATTGAAGGCGTTGATTTGCCGCGGGATAAGCGGGTCGAAATTGGACTGACCTACATTCACGGCATTGGACGAAGCAGTGCGCAGAGGCTGCTGCACTCCACCGGCGTGGACCCCAGCACTCGGGTTCGCGATCTGACGGAAGACGAGATCACTTCGCTGCGAGACTATATCACTCAGAATCTCACCGTTGAAGGCGATCTGCGTCGCGAGGTTCAGCTGAACGTGAAGCGCCTTATTGAAATCGGGAGCTACCGAGGCTTGCGCCATCGCCGAGGCCTTCCGGTGCGCGGCCAGCGAACGCGAACCAATGCCCGGACTCGCAAAGGTCCGAAGAAGACTGTTGCTGGGCGAGGCCGCCGCCGGGGTGCAAAGAAGAAATAGCCGGAGCGACTGACCGTAGCTGCACTCTTGGCGAACCGGAGTTCTTCCCAGCGGCTGTCCGCCACCCAAGAGGCATTTGTCAGCAGTCATTCTTGAGCACAGATAGAGGCTAAGAGTTCCTATGGCACGTAGAACAACGCGCAGGGCCGGCGGCCGCAAGACGAGACGGACGCTGTCGCAAGGTCAGCTCCATATCCATGCAACTTTCAGCAACACGATCATCACGATCACCGATATGCAGGGCAATACCGTTGTGTGGGGAAGCTCGGGCTCAGTAGGTTTCAAGGGCTCGCGGAAGAGCACCCCGTATGCCGCCCGCTTGGCGACAGAGCATGCCATCAACGCTGCTCAGGAGCTGGGGCTGCAGGAGATAGATGTATTTGTGAAGGGTCCTGGCCCAGGACGGGAGGCGTCTATCCGAGCCATCCAAGGCACGGGCGTGAAAGTTCGCTCGATCAGCGATGTTACCCCCATCCCTCATAACGGTGTACGACCGCCGAAGAAGCGGCGTGTCTAGGATTCTGGAGGAAGAACGAACAGTATGGCGAGATACACTGGACCGGTCTGCAAGCTGTGCCGCCGGGAGGGCGAAAAGCTCTTTCTTAAGGGCCAGAAGTGCTTTACGCCCAAGTGCCCCGTAGAGCGTAGAAACTACCCCCCCGGTGAGCATGGCCGTGAGGCTCAATTCCGCCGTCGTCGGGTGTCGGATTACCATCGCCAATTGCGCGAGAAGCAGAAAATGCGCCGGATCTACGGCATTCATGAACGGCAGTTCCGTCGGTATTATCGGGGTGCGCTTCAAAAACGCGGCTTGACCGGCGTTACGCTGCTGCAGACGCTCGAACGGCGACTGGATAATATCGTCTACCGCTTGGGCTACGCCGAGAATCGGGCGCATGCCCGCCAGCTTGTCACCCACGGCCATTTCAATGTAAATGGTCGCCGAACGGATGTGCCCTCCATGGTGGTCAGCCTGGGAGATGACATTGAGGTCCGAGAGGGGTCGAGAAAGCGCAGGTATTTCAAAGAACTGCCCGAAGTCGCTGAGACGCGCGTAGTGCCGCGCTGGTTGGAGCGCGATCTCACCAGACTTAGCGGCAGGATGCTTCAGAAGCCCGAGCGGCGGGATGTTGATGCCAGCCTCACTGAACAATTGGTGGTCGAGTACTACTCAAGATAAGCTTGAGTGTTCGGCTGCGGTAGAGTTGCCCCCGCGGCTCATGGAGGAGTAGCGTGGTTGTGACCACGAGCATGGTAATGCCAAAGATCGAGCGCGAAGCCGTCGCTCGTAATTATGGCAAGTTCGTGATAAGTCCGCTTGAAAGCGGTTATGGGATTACGGTCGGAAACGCCTTGCGGCGAGTTCTTCTTTCGTCCTTGGAAGGGGCGGCGGTAACCTCCGTTCGCGTTTCCGATGTTTCGCATGAGTTCTCGGATATCCCCGGGGTGAAGGAAGATGTCCTGAAACTTATGCTGAATATCAAGAAGCTGCGCCTAGTACTGCACGAGGGTGAGTCGGCTCGTATGCGGATTGAAGTTCATGGGGAAGGAGTGGTCACTGCCGCCGATATTGTCGCTCCTGCCGAAATTGACGTTATCAACCCTGAACTGTACTTGTTCACCGCCGATGACGAAAAGGCCCGACTTGAAATCGAAATGAACGTGCAGCGCGGAAGGGGCTACTCTCCCTCGGATGAGAGGGGCAGGCTACCGATCGGTGAATTGCCGACCGATGCAATTTTCACTCCTGTTCGCCGAGTCCGTTACGATGTCGGACAAGCGCGCGTTGGCCAAGACACCAGTTTTGACCGCCTGATGATCGAGATCTGGACAGATGGCACGATCAGGCCTGAAGAGGCCCTCAGCCGAAGCGCACAAATCCTCATGGCCCACCTGCGCGACATCGCGGGAGTGACCGAGGAGAGCCTGACCTTGGCGGCCGAGGAGGAAGAGGACTCCAGGGTGGCAAGCGAAGTCTATGAAACGCCCATCGAAACCCTTGACCTGTCTGTCCGGGTTTTCAATTCCCTGAAACGAACCGGGATCACTTCTGTTGGCGAAGTCCTTGACATGCTCGAAAAGGGTCCGGAGGCGATGCTCTCAATCCGCAACTTCGGCGAAAAGAGTCTCGACGAACTAAAAGACCGGTTGACGGAAAAGGAGTACCTGGGCGAACCCGAGGCGGTCGGCGAGGCGGAGGGGGAGTGAGGCGGATATGAGGCACAGAGTCTCTGGCTTCAAGCTTGGCCGTACATCCGGACATAGAAGGGCCGTGCGCCGCAACCTGACTACGGAGCTTTTCCGACACGAGCGTATCAAGACCACACACGCGAAGGCCAAATCGATTCGCGGCTTCGCGGAGAAACTGATCACGACCGCCAAGCGAGGCAATGCTGCCGCCGAAGGTTCGCCAGCCCAAGCGGTCCACGCACGCAGGTTGGCTGCAGCTCGAGTGAATGATCCGGAGATTGTGAAGAAGCTTTTCGACGACATAGCTGTTCGGTATGAGGATCGTAACGGAGGCTACACCCGGATCATCAAGCTGGGTCAGCGCAAGGGCGACGGCGCCGAAATGGTGCTTCTGGAGCTTGTGGAGGAATAGGACCAAGAAGGTCTGGCTGAGCCGTGCCCTCGATGGCCGCAGATGGAACATTTCAAATCGATCGTTGCCTATGACGGCACAGATTTCCAGGGCTTTCAACGTCAGGCTTTGGGAAGCCGGACTGTGCAGGGCACGCTTGAGCAAGCTTTGGGTGAGCTGGGATGGCGTGAAGCAGCGCTGAGGGCAGCCGGGCGCACGGACGCCGGGGTCCACGCCAGAGGGCAGGTCGTGTCCTTCTGGCTCGACTGGGATCACGAAGCCTCGGATCTCACTCGTGCGCTCAACGCCCATTTGCCCCCTGACGCCGCCATCCAGCACTCGGAGCGGGTGGTGGAAGATTTTCACCCGCGCTTCTCGG
>CAYGCA010000011.1:15514-26525 GCA_964348265.1 uncultured Anaerolineaceae bacterium
CTACAACTATTCCCTGTATTTTGAGCCGGTGCGGGACCCTCTGCGAGAACGGTTCGCGTGGCGCTTTTGGCCGCCTTTGGACGCCTGTCAATTGAACGAGGTGGCTGAGGCCTTTTCGGGAACGTGGGATTTTGTTGCCTTTGGCAGCCCTACTCGGGAAGGCGGCTCTACCGTGCGCAAGGTGTATCGGTCACGTTGGATGGCACGCGAGGGTGGAGCGCTGTTCGCCATCGAAGCCGACGCCTTTCTATACCGGATGGTCCGTCGGTTGGTGGGCGCTGCAGTCGAAGTTGGCATGGGAAAGCGCGATCTCTCAGAGGTTAGAGCACACCTCCATGATCCTTCTGAGGGTTGGCAAGGGAGGCTGGCCCCTGCCCGGGGCTTATGCCTCGAAAGCGTGGTTTACTAGGGAGTCGCTCAGGTGGGCGCGAAATCCGTTCTGGCCGCCTATCGAAGGCTCCAGTGAAGGTGTGAGGAACAAAGGATGGGAATTCAGAAGACCTACTATCCTAAGCCGGATGAGACCGAGAATGAGTGGTACATAATAGACGCCGCCGGGCAGAATCTTGGTAGGCTGGCAAGCAGGATAGCAAAGGTTCTGCTTGGCAAAGGCAAACCTGCCTACGCTCCCGGAGTGGATGTCGGGGACTTCGTGATCGTGGTCAATGCGGGCAAAGTGACCGTGACGGGCAAGAAGCTCGATGAGAAGGTTTACTATCGTCACTCGGGATATCCTGGTGGGCTGAAGGAAATCACGCTTAGAAATCAGCTTGAGAAGTTCCCTGAGCGGGTCATACGCTCAGCCGTGCGCGGCATGCTGCCGCGCAACCGTCATGGCCGCAGGCTTTTGCGTAAGCTCAAGGTCTACGCGGGGGATGAGCACCCCCATCAGGCACAGAATCCCAAGCCCCTCGGATGAGGCAGGACGAAAAGGACGACTTGATGGTAGTTCAATACTTTGAAGGCGTTGGGCGAAGAAAGACGAGCAGCGCACGGGTTCGGATCATGTCCGGCAGCGGCGAGATCATCGTAAACGGCAAGCCTGGGAGTGAGTATTTTCCCCGCACAGGCGATTTGGACAATGTGATGAGCCCGTTGCGGGTCGCCAATCTGGAAGGCAAAGTTGACGTTTCGGTCAAAGTACAGGGCGGGGGCACCTCGGGCCAAACCGGCGCAGTCCGCCATGGACTGGCGCGTGCGATCATCGAGATGGATCCGGAACTCCGGCCGGCAATGCGGCAGGCTGGCTTTCTGACACGGGATGCCCGTATGAAGGAACGCAAGAAGCCTGGTCTAAAGAAGGCCCGTAAGGCCCCGACGTACACGAAGCGTTAGTCTATCCTGGGCAGAGTACCGCCCGTCCCTAACGATATCTGAGCTGGCCGGGGAAAAGCTCGCTCCCCGGCCACTGCATTTCTCATGGGAGGTCTGGATGCCGCCAGGAATCACAATCGTGGGATTAGGACCTGCTGGGGTCGATATGATGACTCACGAAGCTTGGCGGGTTCTCTTGGAAGCGGGCGAAGTTTTCCTTCGAACGGACCGCCATCCGGCGGTCGGAGAACTGCCCGCTGAGCTTAAGATCAGCACTTTCGACGAGCTGTATAGTACCTCCGATGATTTCCTAAGTGTCTATGAGACCATCATTGAAAGGCTCGTGTCTCTGGCAGAGAGGCCGCAGGGGGTCGTCTATGCGGTTCCGGGGGATCCGACAGTTGGCGAAGCCACTGTTACCGGCCTGCGGTCGGCGGCGGAAGCGAGAGGGCTGTCTTTCAGGATTGTCCACGGTCTTAGCTTCATTGAGCCCTGTCTGGCTGCATTGGGGGCCGACGCTCTGGATGGATTGCATGTCGCCGATGCCTTCTCGTTGGCGACCCGCAACCATCCCCCTTTTCCGCCGGATACACCGGCGTTGGTCGGCCAGGTCCACTCCAGGCTGGTGGCGGCTGAAGTCAAGCTCACACTCATGAACCAATACCCCGACGACCATGCCGCGGTCTTGATCCATTCCGCAGGGTCGATGGAACCTGAGTTAGAGAAGCTGCGCCTTTTCGAGATTGATCAAAGCAGCCTTATCGGCGGCACGACAAGCCTGTTCGTTGCTCCCTTGGATGAGACCTCATCCTTTGAAACCCTGCAAAACACCATTGCTCGCTTGAGGGCGCCGGATGGTTGTCCGTGGGATCGCGAACAGACTCACCAAAGCCTTCGCTCACATCTGCTTGAGGAGGCGTATGAAGCGCTCCAGGCACTTGACCGAAACGAGTTCGATGAGCTCAAAGAAGAGCTCGGCGACCTTTTGATCCAGGTGGTTCTGCATGCTCAAATTGCCGTCGAGGCAGGCGAGTTCTCGATGGCGGAGGTGCTTTCCGGGATTAACCGCAAAGTGATAGATCGTCACCCACACGTGTTCGGGGATCTTCGCCTAGAGGATGTCGACCAGGTCCTTCACAACTGGGAGCAGCTAAAGGCGGTGGAGCGCGGGGCCAAGGGAGAAGAAAAGGGCGTCATGGACGGCGTCCCCGTGGAACTGCCGGCATTGGCGCAGGCCTACGAGCTCCAGCTTCGGGCTGCCAGGGTCGGGTTCGACTGGCAGGATGTGCAAGGTGTTTTGGCCAAGGTCAGAGAGGAAATCCAAGAGCTCGATGATGCGGGCTCGCCTGAGGAACGCTCGGCTGAGCTAGGCGACCTCTTCTTCGCAATGGTCAACTACGCTCGGTGGCTGGAAGTAGATCCCGAAGCCGCACTGCGCCAGGCCAACCAGCGGTTCAGATTTCGGTTCAGCCGGATCGAAGCGGCGGCCAGGGCCCAAGGACGCCCGCTGAAGGAGTGGACGCTGAAGGAGCTTGAGGATCGATGGCAGGCCTCTAAGGGAGAGGCTGGATGAGCTTCAGCGCCTCCCTCGGCAGCAAGGGACTTGCCCAAGCGAGTTCGGTCTTGCTCCTGGTGGTTGCCTGTCGAAGCCTGAGGGCGCCGGGCCCTGCCGATGTCCCAGTATCAGCTCCAAGCACGATAGCCGCTCCGAAAGCCGGTCCTGCCCCCACACCCTCGCTGGCCGCCTCAGTGATTCCCTCGGAGGTTATCCCCGCTGAGCCAACCCAGTCCATCCAGCTTGAGATCGGTCGCCCCCACACAGAGGTCACCTATGTTAGGCCGCTGAGCCTGCAGCATCTGACCGTGAATTCGGCTACCTTCTATTTTGAGCTTTCAGCTCCGGTTGAGGCCGGGCTGGTCTATTGGAAGGCTGGTGCAGGGCCAGCCAGTATCGAGGGATGGCAAGATCTTGATCCAGCCGCCACCCGGCATCAGATTAGACTTGAGGACCTTGAGCCGGGCTCTATCTACGAAGCCGCGGTAGCCGTGCCAGAGAACTCTGGAGAGTACACCCCCCCGGCCTTCCTCGACTCCACATGGGACCCGGTGGGATTTCGCCTCCCAGGTGCCGAGGCGCGCGCTCTGAGGATCGGTGTCCTAGGCGACTCCGGTTTTGGACAGCCGGCTACATTTGAACTAGCTCGGGAGATGGCCACATATGATCTTGATTTCGTAATCCACACGGGTGATCTCGTCTACCATGCTGACGAGAATCCGAGTCCTCAGATTGCCTACATGGAGAAGCTGTTCAGGCCTCTGGCGCCCCTTTTCCAGCAGCTGCCCCTCTATCCGGTCGTCGGTAATCACGAGTATGACGCTGAGTCACGCTGGGAAGGAGCGCCCTATTACTACTGGGCCTTCCCCCCATTAGGTGATCCGGACTTCGAGTCGACCGCGCGCGGCGGGCGGAGGGAATGGTATGCGTTCGAGTACGGCTCGATTCAGTTCATCATGCTCAACTCACAGACGTTTTTTGGCCAGGAGGGCAGGGCCGAGCAGACCGCTTGGGTGGTGGATCGCCTTGACGACGATCGCTTCAAGCTCTCGATTCCCGTCTTTCATGTAGCACCCTACTCAGGTGGGCTCCACCTGCTGGACGGTTTGGCCTTGCGCACGGAATGGGGGACGCTGTTCGAGGCGGCCGGGGTGCCGCTGGTACTCTCCGGTCATGATCACAATTATCAGCGACTCCAGGTTGGAAGAGTAACCTACATTGTTACCGGTGGAGGCTCGGAAACCCTCTACCGGAAGCAGCTGACGCTACCCGAAAGCGCGGCCTTTGCACGGCGAACCCATTTCGTGTTGCTCACACTCACTGCTGGGCAAATTGAGATCTCTGCCATCGCTCTGGGGGGCGAAATAATCGATCAGGCTACAATCCTAATAGACGACGAAGAGCGAAGGCCTTGAGGCTCGCTACCTGTCGCACCGGGTGGGATTGGGGCGGTTCCTATTAGCTGGCTAATGCAGCCGGCCCCGAGGACTGCCACCGAAAGCGTGATAAACTTGAAGGCTGTGAATCGACCTTCGGATGAGAGCCTCGGGAGGGAGGCAAAAAGATGACCAAGGACTACGGCTTGCGTGGCGGCTTCGGACTCGAAAATCATGGTCTCAGGAACCTTCGGAACGTCTACTGGAATCTCTCGGCACCGGAACTCGTCGAACACGCCATCCGCGCAGGCGAGGGCGATCTGGCGGACGCCGGACAAGTCATCGTTGAGACTGGAGAGCACACGGGCCGCTCAGCCAAGGACAAGTACATAGTGCGCGAGCCGGAACTAGAAGGCCAGCTTTGGTGGGGCGAAGTCAACCAGCCAATTTCACCTGAGAGTTTTGAGAAACTCTTTGAGAAGATACTCGCTCATTACGAAGGCAAGGATGCGTACGTTCTAGACGCTCTGGGAGGGGCCGACCCGGCGCATCAACTGCCCATTCGTGTCGTTACCGAACAGGCGTGGCACAACCTTTTTGGGCGCAACCTGTTTCTGCGCCTTCCGCCTGAGCGGATCAGCGATCACGTGCCGGTCTTCACGATCCTGCATGCCCCCAGCGTTCTGGCTGATCCCGATGAGCACGGGACCCAAACAGGGACGTTCATCATTCTCAACTTGAAGAGGAACATGGCGCTCATCGGTGGAACCAGCTACGCCGGAGAGATCAAGAAGACGATCTTCACGGTCCTGAACTACACTATGCCTCTCAAGGGTATCCTCTCCATGCATTGCTCGGCCAATCTTGGGGACAACGATGACGTGGCACTTTTCTTCGGGCTTTCCGGGACTGGCAAGACGACATTGTCCTCGGTACCGGAACGCTATTTGATTGGGGACGACGAACATGGGTGGGGGGAGGCGGGTGTCTTCAATTTCGAGGGCGGCTGTTATGCGAAGATGATCCGCTTGAGGGCTGCAGACGAGCCGATTATTTGGGCAGCCACAGAACGCTTCGGAACTGTCCTTGAGAATGTCGTCTTCAATACCCAGAGTCGAGAGCCAAATTTCGATGATGATCAACTGACCGAGAATACGCGCGGGGCCTATCCCATCCACTTTGTGCCAAATTATGTCGCCGAAGGGCGCGCCGGACACCCGAACAACATCTTTTTTCTCACGGCTGATGCCTTTGGCGTGATGCCACCGATTTCCCGGTTGACGCTCGAGCAGGCGATGTACTACTTCCTGTCTGGCTATACCTCTAAGTTGGCCGGAACGGAAAAGGGACTTGGCGACGAGCCGGAAGCCACCTTCTCTGCCTGCTTTGGCGCTCCGTTCCTGCCGCTACCGCCGAGTGTCTATGCTGACCTGCTGGGCAAGAACGTGGAAAAGCATCAGACCTCGGTCTGGTTGGTTAATACCGGCTGGACCGGCGGGCCTTTTGGTGTCGGCGATCGTATCAGGCTTGCGTATACGCGGGCGATGGTACGGGCTGCTCTGAGCGGGGAATTGGCCGGGGTGGCAACGCGGACCGACCCCATCTTCGGGCTTCACGTCCCCAAGCGTTGCCCGGGTATTCCGGATGAGGTTCTCGATCCTCGTCAGACATGGCAGGAGCCCGTCGTGTACGACGATCAAGCAAACAAGCTTGCCGCGCGATTTGTCGAGAACTTTGAGCAGTACCGCGCCGAGCTGCCGGCCCAGGTCGCTAGCTCAGGTCCCAGGGCCTAGGCGACGAGAGTTCCCACCGTAGATCGCCGGCCCGCCCCAAAGCGGGGCGAGCAGGAGATTCCCGTACATGCCGATCCACATCAGGTTGCAGAACCTCACCAAGGCCTACAGGCAGGGGGACAAGAGCTGGACAGTCTTGGACAGGGTTCAGGCGGCTTTCAACCGAGGGGAGACCGTGGCGATCAGAGGGCGGAGCGGAAGTGGCAAGACCACCCTGCTGAATCTGCTGGCCGGGCTCGATACGCCTACCGAGGGCAGGATTTTCGTCGATGGGGTCGAGCTAACTAGCCTGAGCGAACGAAAACGGACGGAATTCAGGCGCGATCATATCGGTATCGTCTTTCAATTCTTTAACCTTATCCCCACCTTGAGCGTCCTCGAGAACGTGCTTCTGCCCGCCGAGTTGGCAGGCCACGACGGGCCAGACACCCGGGAACGGGCCCTGACCCTGCTGGATCAGGTGGGCTTGGTGGATCGCAACCATGAAGCCATCGATCGTCTCTCTGGTGGAGAGCAACAGCGAGTGGCGATCGCCCGGGCCCTTATTCGGGATCCGCTCCTCGTGCTGGCCGATGAGCCAACCGGCAATCTGGACCGGTCGACCGGTAAGGCGATCATGGACCTCCTACACGGGATGACGCGTGAGCTAGGAAGGACGCTCATCCTGGTCACCCATAGCCACGAGATCGCCTCAGGTGCCAGTCGGATCCTCACGATCGTCGAAGGCAGACTCGTTTCTGAAACCCATCCGGTTGGCCTGGCAGATGAACCATCAAGGACTTTCGGGGCCTAGAGTCGTCCGCAGAAGACTGGCTTGATGTTCCCCGCTGGAGATAGGTGATCCCCTCCTCACTCCTTAAGACGGTATTGCGCGACCTTTTTCGACGCCGGTGGCAGAGCCTCCTGATGGTGGTGGGGGTGGCCTTAGGCGTGGCGGTTGTGATTGCGATTGACCTGGCGAACACGAGCGCGAGCCGTGCCTTCTCGCTGAGTACGGAAGCGCTTATTGGCCGCGCCACTCACCAAATCCGCGGCGGCCCCAGCGGTGTCCCGGAAAGCTTCTATCGGACCCTTCGACTGAGGAGGAGCGCGCAGGCAAGCGCGCCGGTAGTGGAAGGGATTGGCATTGCGCTTGACTTGGATCAGCAGCCTCTGCGCGTTCTTGGCATCGATCCGTTAGCGGAAGCGCCCTTCCGCAGTTTCCTGGGCGGCGAGAGCGCCCTGCAGCCCGGCTTTGAGGCGTTCTACGCCCAACCCCGAGCCGTCATCGTGGCCGGTGGACTTGCGGAGAGACATGGACTAGAACCTGGGAGTCTGATTCGCCTGCAGATCAACGATCGGATTGAGCCTCTATCCGTTCTAGGAGTACTGCTTCCGGCAGAGGGGAGCACTGATCCGCTGGCAGACGACATCCTTGTCATGGACGTCGGGGGCGCACAAGAGCTCTTTTCGCTCGAGGAGAGCCTGAGCCGCATCGATCTAATCGCTACGAACGAGCAAATCAAGGAACTGGAGAGATCGCTCCCGCCAGGGCTCAGGGTGGCGCCCGCTAGCGATCAGTCAGACACCGCCTCCCAGTTGACGGCCGCCTTCCGATTGAATCTGACTGCTCTGAGCCTCTTGGCACTCGTGGTCGGGATCTTCTTGATCTACAACACTATGATGTTCTCCATTATTCAGCGGCGCAGGATCCTCGGCATCCAACGTGCCCTCGGAGTTACCCCTGGTCAGATGTTTTGGCTCGTTCTGCTCGAGTCCGTTGCCATGTCGGCCCTCGGCGCCGGCGTGGGCGTTTTCCTCGGTTGGCTCCTGGGTCAAGGAGCAGTAAGACTGGTTTCACAGACGATCAACGACCTCTATTTTGTCGTGACGGTACGGCAGGCCTCGCTGACCGCGCCCGTCGTGGCCAAGGGCACCGGCTTGGGCATCTGCGCTGGTGCGCTGGCAGCCGTGGGGCCTGCGCTCGAAGCCGCACGTATCGATCCTCACTTGGCCATGCAGAAGAGCAGCCTGGAGCAGCGCATTCGGAATTGGTTGCCTTGGGCAGCCTGGAGCGGGGTTGGTCTGATAGGCTTTGGCGGACTTCTGCTGGTTACGGTGACTGACTCTTTGGTGTTCAGCTTTGCGGGAATGTTCTTGATCCTAATCGGGATGGCGCTGCTTGTTCCTGTTGAGACTCTCGTCTTGATGCGGATCGTTGACCTGTCACTGTCCTCTCTGCATGGCGCCCTAGGAAGACTTGCAGTCCGGACAGTGCTAAAGGAACTCAGTCGCGCTGGTGTTGCCATTGCCGCGCTGATGGTGGCGCTTTCAGTCACGATCGGTGTGGGCGTGATGATTGAGAGCTTTCGGGCCACGGTCGCCAATTGGCTGGACCTTACGCTCCGAGCCGATCTATACGTCTCGGCGCCGACGATTGGGGGCACCCGGCCGAGCGCCTCCCTGTCGCCGGATCTACCGCGCCAAGTGGCGCAGATTCCGGGTGTGGCGGACGTGGAAACCTTCCGGGCGGTTGAAGTCGGCGGCGACCTGGGACGCATTCAGCTATCGGTGGCCGACGGACGCAGAGAACGAGATGCGGATCTGTATCGCTTTGCAGCTGGGAGCCCAAATGAGGTCTGGGCGAAGGTCAGGCAAGGGGCCGTCATTGTGAGTGAACCCTTCGCCAATCGACATGATGTCCCGGGGCAAGGCGGAATCATCACCCTCTACTCGGACCGCGGTCCCGTCCGGCTTCCAGTTGTGGGGATCTATTATGATTACTCCTCTGACCGAGGGTCCGTCCTCATGAGCGACAACGTGTACCGCCAATTCTGGGTTGACGAGAGCATCTCTTCCTTGTCTGTCTACTTGGCTGACGGCTCAGACATTGATGAGGTCGTCCGGGATGTGCGTTCGGTGATACGGGGCACCGGTTTGGTGGTGCGACCAAATCGAATCCTCCGACAGGAAGCCCTGGCCATCTTTGATCGCACCTTCGCCATAACGGCGGCGCTTCGGGTCCTGGCCGTCGTCGTGGCCTTCATTGGCGTTCTGAGCGCGCTCCTGGCTCTCCAGCTGGAAAGGAGTCGAGAACTGGCCACGTTGCGAGCCCTGGTCGTTACCTTGAGGGGGCTGTGGCGCCTTACAATCTTGGAGACTGGACTCATGGGCGCTACGGCAGGCCTACTCTCCCTCCCGACCGGCTACGTCTTGGCACTGGTCCTGATCTACGTCATCAACCTGCGCTCGTTCGGATGGACGATCCAGATGACACCGGAGCCCGGAATCTTCCTGCAGGCAATCTTGATCGGGGTGCTGGGTGCGGTATCGGCCGCCGTGTACCCGGTCTACAGACTGGGAAGACTAGAGGTGGCGGAGGCTTTGAGCCAGGAATGAAGTTGGATCGGAAACTGCACCCGGCCAGGATTCCCGCTCATAAAGTGCGCTCGGCTCTCCCGCCTTCTGTGTGGATGCCTCAGGCCTGGCGGGAGCGGCCCGGTCCCACTGAACTCGCATGTGAGCCTCGATGATGCGCCTCTTCCTGTTGGCTCTCGGGATTGCAGTCGTCATAGGAGGTCTTCTGTGGCTAGGTCGAGAACCGGGCCCGCCTCCCGCCAGCTCATCCCTCGTGCTCGGTGCGCCCGCAGAGGCGATTGACTTCGCCCGTGTCACCCAGGTCCGCGATTTCCGTTTTCCAGAAGATCATGGGCCTCACCTCGATTTCCAGACCGAGTGGTGGTACTACACCGGGAACCTGGACGCTAAAGATGGGAGTCACTTTGCCTATCAGCTCACATTCTTCCGCCGAGGCCTGACGCCGGGGAGCCCAGAGCGGAGGGCCTCCCTTGCCACCAATCAGATCTACTTTGCTCACTTTGCGCTTACGGATGTGGACGGGGGAGAGCACACCTTTTCCGAACGCTTCAGCCGCGGCGTGGCGGAATTAGCTGGTGCGGGCAGCTCCCCCTACCGCGTCTGGCTCGAGGATTGGTCGGTGCAGGCCATGGATACGGAAGGCGGACTTCTGCGCCTGCAGGCCCGCGAAGGCGACATGGCGGTGGACTTGGTCTTGAGAGCAGCTAAGCCGATCGTCCGGCAAGGCCTCCAAGGTTTGAGTCCGAAAAGCGAAGCCCCTGGGAATGCATCCTACTACCTCAGCTACACGCGCATGTGGACTGAGGGGCGACTCCATCTGAACGACGTTGTTTATGAGGTCGTTGGTGAGAGCTGGTTTGATCACGAGTGGAGCACGAGCGCGCTGGGAGAGCAGGCCGTTGGGTGGGATTGGTTCGGCCTCCAGCTTGATGATGGGCGCGAACTCATGTACGGTCAAATTCGACACCAGGACGGCACGATCGAGAGCGTATCCGGGGGTACTCTCATCGAGCCGGATGGCGCAACGCGCAGCCTCTCGGCCGAAGATGTGGACATCACCGTTTTGTCTCAGTGGCGGAGTCCGAATACGGGCGTCGAATACCCTTCGGCCTGGAGGCTGGAGATCCCCTCCGAAGGTATACGACTCACGCTTGAACCATGGTTGCAGGATCAGGAGATGGTGGTCCTGTTTTCTTACTGGGAAGGAGCCGTCCGGGTGGTCGGTACGAGCGCCGGCCAAGCGGTGACGGGGAACGGCTTCGTCGAACTGACAGGGTACGACGACAGCCTGCAAGGATTGTTCTAGCCCACCTGCAAAACCGGCGGAGCTTAACTGGGATGGCCGCCGCGCCGCCCCTCGAGTGATGATCGGGAAAGACTGACACCGGCGAGAGGGAAATGTACGCAGCATGCCATCGGATCAAATCAGGTGCTCTGGGAGGCATGCTCTTCCTGGCAGCAACGTTATGGCTTGCGGGCTGCGCCTCCAGACCGCTTCCGGACAGGAGCCAACCAGAGGTCAAGGTGACCCTCGGGTTGAGGCCGACCGCCAGCGACCTTCCAAGCGAGGTTCCCTCCACTCCTAAGACGGCGGATCAGCCTTACGGGCTCACCTA
>CAYGCA010000011.1:26535-30157 GCA_964348265.1 uncultured Anaerolineaceae bacterium
GATCGCTCCCGGCTGGGAGAGCCGTTGATGTCCAACTGGAAGGCGTCCCGACCTGGTTGGTGGGCCTGCCCGATGAGAGTTCGAGCCTATGGGTGGTCACCCTTGAGGATGGATCCGTCCTGGCCTTACGATTGGGGGAGGGTTCGGCGAGGTTCTTGACGCTAGAGCCCTCCCTGATTTCACCAGGCACGCCGCCCCTCCTGTTTGTGGAGGAGAGTCGACCCCGAATAGTCACACTTCCGGCATATGAAGATTCTCCGTTGACGCATCCGGTTTTGCTTGGCTCGGATCGTCTTGCATTTATCGATAAGAGCGGGGACTTGGTGATACGGTCTGGAGAGGCACTGGAAAGCTTTGAAGTGCAGGCCTTGCCGGACGCCCGGATTCTGTTGGATGACAGATCCAGGCTTCTCGTCCTGACGTCGTCAACCCGACGTTATCCTCATGGAGTCCTGGGTGATACCCTAGAGGCGGCCGGATTCACCGTGTTTACGCTGAACCCCTCTCCCCGAATTGACATGCAGCTCGAACTCCCGGGGCGAGCCGTTATTGAGGTCCTCGAATCGACATCGCCCCGAACCGGGTCGTGGAGGGCCTCTCCCCCATCTGGGCGGACTGGGATTCCGACGGCGAAAGAGAGATTGTCGTCACGGTCAGCGACGAAGACGCGGGATCCCGAATTTCCGTGTACGACGAGAACGGGGTTCTCACCGCAAGCAGCCCTCCGATTGGACTGGGCTTCCGGTGGAGACACCAGCTGGCACTAGCGCCTTTTGGTCCATCGGGCGAGATGGAGCTGGCGACTGTGCTTACACCCCACATTGGTGGGGTCGTAGAGTTCTTCAACCTGGAAGGTGCATCGCTCAATCGAGTTGGCTCAGTGCCGGGTTTCACATCGCATGTGATCGGCTCGCGCAATCTGGATATGGCCATAGCGGGGGACTTCGATGGTGATGGTAGACTTGAGCTGCTCGTGCCGAATCAGTCCCTGACCGAGCTGGGCGGGATTCAGCGGATCCCGACGGGGGCTGAACTCCGCTGGACTGTGCCGCTTGCGGGGCGCCTGAGCACAAATCTGGCTGCGGTCGCCTCTCCGGCAGGTCGCATGGTTGTCGCCGCAGGCACAGATAGCGGGATCCTGCGCTTCTGGCTGCCGTAGAAGGCAGGGATTGCTTTGCATGGCAGCCAACCCGCATCCGGAATGACAAGCCCGGCAGCTATGGAAATGGGATAAGCCCGAAATGCCTTCCATCAGACTCCATCCTACAAGCCCTTTGGGTCCTGTTCACCTTCAGGTTGCCGATCTCGAACGTTCTGTGAATTTCTATCAGCGGGTATTCGGCTTCTGGATAGTGTCGCAACCTGGGCTAGAAGTCCGGCTGGGAAGCGGACCGACGGCGCCGCTCATTATCTTGACAGAATTGCCAGGGGCCGTTCCTAAGTCCGAGGGAACCACTGGTCTTTATCATTTTGCAATCCTCCTTCCGCGCAGAAGGCATCTCGCAGAAGCGCTCCGGCGCCTGATAGATAGAGGTGTGGCTATCCAGGGTGCTGCGGATCACCTAGTGAGTGAGGCGATCTATCTCCCAGATCCGGATGGGATCGGCATCGAGATCTATGCGGACCGAGCACAAACTGAATGGCCGCAACGGCAGGGACGGCTGCAAATGGCGACGCTTCCACTCGATCTGAAAGGACTAATGGCAGAGGTCGGTGAGCAAGAGGCGTCGGAAGGACTCCCATTGCAGACCCGGGTAGGGCATGTGCATCTTCATGTTGCTGATCTGGATCGGGCAGTGCGTTTCTATGAAGGGGGGCTTGGGTTCGAGGTGATGGCCTACTACGGGTCGAGCGCGGCCTTCCTCGCTTCAGGGGGCTATCATCACCATATCGGCTTGAACACTTGGGCGGGTCCGGGCGCTCCGGCACCGCCTCGAAACGCAGTCGGGCTGCGATACTATACGCTGGTCCTGGCCGATGAGAACGAGGGCTTCAAGCTGCGTGAGCGTGCAGACAGAGCAGGTATCCAGTATGAGGCCCAAGAGCGAGATCTCTACCTCAGGGACCCCTTTGGCAACGCATTGCTCATAACCTCTAACGATCGCACAGAAGCCCATGCGTTCGCGAAGCGGGTTGAAGCCGGCCAGAGAGAATAGGAATCGGGCGGCGCGTGGCCGCCCCTTTAGGCACGATATTGCCTCAGTTTCTGATCCCAGGAAGGAGACTCGCTCCTTGCGTCAGCCGGGCTGGTTACGACGGCCCAGAGTTTATCCAGGCGACCAGAGTGAATGAACCTGGTTCGTCCGACTGCTGCGATTCCCAAGTGGAGTCGGCAGTTTCTTCGCCTCTGCCGCACTCCGCCTGAGAATGAGGGGCCTGCGACTCCTCTATGCCAGGACTATCAGCTCCCTGGCGACCAAATGATCGTGTCTGGTTTGAACACCGACCAGGCAAACCAGAAGTGTTCTGCAGAAACGACAGGGGCCAGCTTTCTGCCTTCCAGTTCCCCTTCGATAGCCTCGCCGAACAGGTTCCAAATCGTACCCGTTTCAAGGTCTTCGAAAAGGCCGTCCGCTCCTGCTGAAAAGGTAAGCTCCCGACCGTCAACAACACGTTCGAACACTCCACTGGAGCCAACCTGCCTTGGACCATCGGCGCCACGGCTATCAAAGGCTGAGTCGGTGCCCGCCTTCCACAGCACGACGATCGGGGTCTCCTCGATTTCGTCGTTGACAACCTGAGCTTCAGCAAGGTCCATGAAGGGGTAGGCGACATCTGTGCCGTTGATGTTTACGGCCACGACACGCTCCATGGCAGGCAACCGGTCGTCGAGGTCACCGGTAAAGAGGAACGGACTATTGTTTATGTCATCGTAGCCGGAGGAGGGGTTGTTTCCGTAGCTGCGCACGTGGCCTGTATCGCGCGAGAGAACACGACCTTCGGGGTGCAGGTCTTTGAAGTCCTGCCAGGCGATAATCTGTGAGGGAAGGAACTCCAGCGTCGTGCCCGTAAAGTCGCCGACGATGGCTTCGCCCGTGAATTGCTGCCACCAGGATTGGGTCAGGCGATCATACATGACAAGGTCCGAGTTTCGCAGATTGCCGCTTGTCCCGAAATCCAGGACCGAGCCATCCGGAAGGACACGATTGAAGGCGATTGTGGAGTTGCACAGCGGACAGAATGTGAGCGCCACCGGCTGGTCGCCAACGACATCGTTGACGATTTCGTGCCAAATGAGAATCGCCAGCGGGTAGGCACGGGCATCCTCATTCCACTCGAAGAACATGACAGGCCACTGGTCTTCGAGCCAGACGTCTGCCGCCTCCACGCTCTCAAGTTTCGGATCGTCGATAGCCGGAATACCATCGGGCGGGGGGCCGCCCGAGAAGATCTCCCCATACGGGACGCTGTGCAGGCAGAAATTCGTCCTGTCCCAGAAGACCCTTGAGAAGTTGACAGTCTCACCTTCAAACGGATCACCACAATCATCCGAAACTGACAAGGGAGCCTCGCTCATTTGATCTTCCGACGGAGGAGCTGTGTGAGTTGGCTCGGCGACCTCAGGCACCTGAGTTGCCTGAAGCCCAGGTCTTCGTAGAAGCCGATCGAATCGAGTATTTTT
>CAYGCA010000011.1:30167-40697 GCA_964348265.1 uncultured Anaerolineaceae bacterium
CTGGGCGATGAGACGCGACCCCTGCCGGACCCGTTCCTGGTCCTCGCCACCCAGAACCCCATCGAACAGGAAGGGACCTACCCGTTGCCTGAAGCCCAGGTGGACTGGTGCCTCCGGCTTCCTGGGGAGACAGGGCAGCACAGCCGGAGAGAAGGATCGCCAGTAAGCCAAGCAGGCCGAACCATGGGACCCATCGTTGAGACCGAGTTAACCACATAAGAATCCTTTGTGCTCAAACCGCGTGTTCATCCTCACAGAATGATAAGGCTGTTGGGCAGCTGGAATCGGTAGCAGTGGCTACAAATCTCGTACTTCATGGCTGAACTCTGATTTGTGAGCCGCGGCCCTACAAATCCGCCAGAAGCGCGTCGCTGGCCGGCGCCACCTCAGCCGCCCTTGGCCTCCCATCTGAATGATGGCCCGGGGTGCAAAGATCGAGCGCCGGGCGAGCGGCTTGACGTCCCAAGCAGGGGCGTGCTAAAATCATCCTACCGACCGGTCGGTAGGGAAAGATGGCCAAGCCTTTGCGCCGCGACGACATATTGCAGGCGGCAGCCCAGATCTTCCGCGAGAAAGGTTACCATGCTGCCTCCATGCAGGATATCGCCGCCTCCGTCAACCTCCAGAAAGCCAGCCTCTATCACCACGTCGAGGGAAAACAGGAGATCCTGCTGGCAATCCTCGATCAGGCACTCGATATTCTCATCAAGGATTTTCAGACAGTAGTCGTGCAGAATCTCCCCGCTGCCCAGAAGCTCCGCCTGGCGATTCGAACATACATTGGCCGCTTGACGCAGGAGGCTGATCTGGCTGCGGTGCTTCTGTTGGAACACCGAAGCCTGGCCCCTGATCTGCGGGCGCGTCATATCAGACGTCGGGATCGATTGGAGAGCATGTGGCGTAGCTTGATAAGGGAAGGCGTGGAGCGGGGGGAGTTTCGCGAGGTGGATGTGGCGGTGGTAGGCTTCGCTCTTCTGGGGGTGCAGAATTGGGTGATCACTTGGTATTCGGAATCTGGGCCTCTTTCGCCTGAACAAATGGCCGATCAGTTCGCAGAGTTGTTCTTGGGTGGGCTCCTGAAGGCTGGGGAAGCCCCATGACCGGCCACCTGACCGTCGAGAGCTATCGGTCTCAGGGAGGCGCCCAGATCTACCGCCTCCCTCTCGAAGTCTTCCCTGATTTCTGGGGCTACGCGCACCTGATCCTGGCTGATGGCTTTGTGGCGCTGATCGATCCCGGCTCAGGTTTTGGCGATTCCAACAGTCACTTGGAAGCTGGCTTGGAGAAGGTTCGGGAGGAGCACGGCGAGGGCCTCGGTTGGGCGGATCTGACTCATATCCTGATCACACACGGCCATATCGATCACTTTGGAGGCCTGCCTTACGTACTCGGAAAGAGCCAGGCGCGAGTCGGAGTTCATGAATTGGATCTCAAAGTTCTGACTGCCTTCGAAGCTCGGCTTGGGCTTGTGTCTCGCCGACTGGGGAAATTCCTGAGAGAGGCCGGGGTGCCCTCGCCCAAGCGCGAAGCTATCTTGGGCCTCTACAGGCTCAACAAACACCTATTCAAGTCGGTCAAGGTGGATTTCACGTATGAATCCGTCGGAATGGAGATCGGTCCCTTGCGCCTGATCCATACCCCCGGGCACTGTCCGGGCCACGTCGTCATGCAGCTCGACGATATCCTCTTGTGCGGCGACCACATTCTTGGTGAGATCAGCCCTCATCAATCCCCCGAAGTCCTGAGTCTGAACTCTGGGCTGGAGCACTATCTAAGATCCTTGGACGAGATTAGGCCGCTGGCTGCACAAATCAAGTTCGCCCTCGGCGGTCATGGGGCTGCCATTGAGGACCTGGATGGACGCATCCGAGAGATCGAAACGATACATATGAACCGGCTTGCCGATATCCTTGCCATGTTGGAACAGCCAATGACGGTAGCAGAAATCTCCGAGGTGCTCTTCCCGGATGTCGAAGGGTACGAGATGTTGCTGGCGCTCGAGGAGGCAGGGGCTCACATTGAGTACCTCGAAGAGAGGGGCTTGTTGGGAGTCGAGAACCTGGAGGATCTTGAAGTAGAACAGCCAACCCCGCTAGTGTATCGCCGTCTCAATGCGGAAAACCTGGAGGCTCTACCGCTCTTCGACCGTCTCAAGGCGGTCGGAGATCCGCCTGGGCGAGTGGGCGGCTCCACGATCGGGGAAGAAGGCTAGCAGCGCTGCCGCCTTTGGGAAGGAGTTTCTCATGTACGGATTTGAACCCACGGAAGAACAACAGATGCTGGTCGAAGCTGTACGTCGACTGGCAACGAATGATCTGCGGCCGGCAGCCCATGAGGCCGATGAGGCCGGTGAATTGCCGCTCGACCTCATCGAGAAAGGCTGGGACCTGGGGGTACTGCAGGCGAGTATCCCCGAGGAGTACGGGGGGTTTGGCGATCGAAGCGCGGTGACGGGGGTCCTGGCAGCCGAGGAACTGGCGTTTGGCGATCTGGGAGGTGCTCTGGCGATCATGACCCCGGCGAGCTTCAGCCTTCCGATCCTGCTCGCCGGGACCGAGGAGCAGAAGCGCCGCTGGCTGCCGCCCGTGATAGAGTCCGCCTGGAAACCCTATGTGGCCGCTTTCGTTGAGCCGCACTTCGACTTCTACCCGGCAGACATTCGAACCATGGCCAGGGAGGAAAACGGCCACTACATCCTTGATGGCAAGAAGGGCTTTGTGCCTTTCGCCGATGCAGCGGAGCATTTCCTCGTCTACGCCGTTCAGGATGGCCAGCCGTCGGCTTTCTTTGTCCCCCGCGAGTCGGCCGGGTTGCGAATCGGAGTGCGCGAAAGGCTGGCTGGAATTCGGTCGCTTCCCACCTTCTCCTTGGAAATGGATGCCGTTCAGGTGCCCGTGAAAGCGCGATTAGGAGGTGAGGCTGCATTCGACTTTGACTCTGTGGTCTGCGCCCAGGAAGTCGCAACTGCCGCCCTTGGAGTGGGTGTCGCCCGCGCAGCCTATGAGTACTCCCTCGACTATGCAAAAGAGCGCCAGGCCTTTGGTGTGCCGATCGCACAGAAACAGGCGATCGCATTCATGCTGGCCGAAATGGCGACGGAGATAGAGGCGATTCGGCTGTTGGTATGGGAAGCCGCCTGGAGGCTGGACAACGGCGAGGATGCCTCCCGCGAAGCCTACTTGGCACTCACGGGTGCATCCGATATGACCATGAAGGTCACCGACCGAGCGGTGCAAATCCTCGGCGGTCACGGTTACATCCGTGAGCATCCAGTGGAACGATGGATGCGCGACGGGCGCGGCATCCCTAGCTTCGTCGGAATGGCGATGGTCTAGGGACTCCGGCGCAGGTGAAAGCGAGAATAGATCATGATTGAATTCGAAATGCCCGAGACCATCCGCAAGACAGCAACGATGATGGAGAGTGTGGCCGAAAACATGATGCGGCCTGTCTCCCGTCATTTCGACGAGAACGAACACGCGATTCCTTGGGACTACATCAACTTCATGCACGAGGCCATGCGTGCGGCGAATGCCGGGACGCTGGCGCCGGAGGCAGGCGGGGATGAAGAAGGGGCGCGTTTCGACTACCAGCGGCTGGCCCATATGCTGGAAACCCTCTCCTGGGGGGATGCTGGTATGTATCTGTGCACACCCGGCGGTGGATTAGGCGCAGCCGCGGTCGAAGCGACCGGTACACGCGAGCAGAAGAAGCGCCTCCTGAGGCGTTTTCGTGGAGAGAAGCCCGTCTTCGGGGCGATGGCCATGACCGAGTCGCACTGCGGCTCGGACACCTCAGCCATCCGGACGACTGCCGTGCGCGATGGAGACGAGTGGGTGCTCAACGGTGAGAAGATCTTCATAACAGCCGGACACAAATCGCTTGAAGATACCCCCGGTTTCGTCGTGGTCTGGGCGACCATTGATCCTTCCGCCGGGAGGAAGGGCATGCGGCCCTTCGTGGTCGAGGCTGGCAGCCCAGGTTGCAAGGTCACAAAGCTAGAGAAGAAGATGGGCATCCGCGTTAGCGACACGGCTTCGATTGTTCTTCAGGACTGCCGGATACCCTTTGAGAATATCCTTGGAAGCCCGGAAGTGGATACCGAATCCGGGAAGGGGTTCAAGGGAGCGATGGTGACATTCGATGCAACCCGCCCGTTGGTGTCAGCTTCGGCCCTTGGCGTGGCCCGGGCGGCGTTGGAGCTGCTTAAGGAGCTGCTGCAGGAAAGGGGCGTGACAGTCCGCTACGGCCTTCCGCGCAGCAGGCTGACAAACCTTGAGAGGGAAATCATCGATATGGAAGTCATGCTGCGTTCTGCATGGCTGCTGGTCCTCAAGGCCGTCTGGCTGCTGGATGAGCGCAAGCCCAACACCCTCGAGTCTTCTATGTCCAAGGTGCTCGCAGGTGACGTCGTGACCAAGCTCACCCAACGGGCTGTCGAGCTGATGGGCCCGGTGGGCTATTCGAGGGAGCTGTTGCTTGAGAAGTGGTTCCGGGATGCCAAGATCAATGACCTCTACGAGGGCACAGGACAGATTAATCGCCTGATCGTCGCTCGCCGGATCTTGGGGTACTCCAGGAATGAGTTAAGCTGAGACCAGCTCGCAGGATGAAGGAGCAGTCCATGTACCAAAGGTTCCGTACGGCGGTGGTGATTGGCGCTGGGACCATGGGGGCGCAGATCGCTGCCCATCTAGCCAATGCCGGGGTTGACACGACGCTGCTCGACATCGTCCCGACCGAACTGACCGTAGAGGAGCAGCGGAAAGGCCGAGGGCTCCAAGAGCCTTCGGTTCGAAACAGGATCGCGCAAGCGGGTCTGGAAAGAGCCCAAGTTGCCAGACCAGCCGCCTTCTTTACGCCTGAGGTTGCGGCTCGCATCAGAATCGGCAACCTGGAGGATGATCTCGGTGTGGTGCAGCAGGCTGATTGGGTGATCGAGGCGATCGTCGAGGATCTGGAGATCAAGCGTGGTCTGATGGCTCGCATTGATGAGCTTCGAGGCGAAGCCACGATCGTAAGTACAAATACTTCCGGCATTCCCGTAGCCCAAATTGCCCAGGGTCGAAGCGCCGGCTTCCGTGAGCACTTCCTGGGAACCCATTTCTTCAACCCTCCACGATATTTGAAGCTACTTGAGATCATTCCCCTGGCGGAGACGTCCAAGGAAGTCGTCGAGCGAATTCGGACCTTTGCCGAGAACCGCCTGGGGAAGGGCGTGGTCCCTTGCAAGGACACACCGAACTTCATCGCCAACCGGCTGGGCTCCGTAAGTGGCGCCTTTCTGATGGATTTCGTCCTGGAGCACGGATATAGCGTGGAGGAGGTGGATGCACGGGACCCCTCATTGGTCGGCCCAAGACGGCCTCCTTTCGCCTGCTAGATCTGGTTGGCCTCGACGTCGCTTCCCATGTTCGCCGCAATCTGGCCGAAGCGTTGCCGGAAGATGAGGCGACTGTTTACCTTCGCTCTGAAAGGGCGGAGCGTCTTATGCAGACTATGCTCGACCAAGGTTGGCTGGGGGTCAAGAGCGGCACGGGGTTCTACAAGCGCGTTGTCCAGGATGGCGGCAAGGAATTTTGGCCGCTCGATCTGGACACCCTGGAGCACCGGCCACCGCGAAAGCCGCGTTTTGACAGCGTTGGCGCAGTCAAGGATCTGGAGACTGCCCTTGAGCGGATAGGGGCCTTGCTGGTGGCGGATGATCGCGCGGCAGACCTGGTGCGCGCGCTTCTCTATCACAGTTTGGCCTACGCCTCCCTGAAGGTTCCGGAGATCGCCGATACAGCGCGCCCGATAGACAACGCTGTTCGTTGGGGTTTCACACATGAGCTGGGGCCTTTTGAAACATGGGACGCGCTGGGCGTCAAAGCGACGACCGAGGCCATGAAGGAGGCTGGCTACCAGCCTGCCGCTTGGGTAGAGGAGATGCTTGCCGCCGGGATCGAATCTTTCTATGAATACGAGGGCCCGCGCCGGGTCTCGGTCTACGACCCCGAACTGAAGGCTTGCAGGCCTATTCCCACGGATAAGAACGTCATCGTTCTCAGCAGCCTGAAATCCGAAGACGGTGTCATCGAGTCCAACGATGGCGCTTCGCTGCTGGACGTCGGCGACGGAGTCGCGCTGCTGGAGTTCCATACGAAGGCCAACGCGCTCGACGTTGACATCCTTCAAATGCTCGATCGAGCGCTGGAGATCACCGCACGGGACTTCGAAGGTCTGATCGTTGGCAATCAGGCGGAGAACTTCAGCGCAGGAGCGAACCTGTTTGCTTTTGCGGTCGCAGCCCAGAACGAATTGTGGGACCAGCTGGAGGAAGTCGTCTTCACTTTCCAAGAACTCAACATGCGCATGCGCTATTCCGACAAACCCATTGTCGTCGCGCCCTCAGGGATGACGCTCGCCGGCGGCTGCGAGTTGATGATGGCCGGCTCAAAGGTAATCGCGGCGGCGGAGAGTTATATCGGGCTGGTGGAAGTGGGCGCAGGTGTCATACCAGCCGGTACGGGCTGCAAGGAAATGCTGCGCCGAGTCGTCAACCCAGCGATGAAGACCAAGAACGCGGACGACTTGCCCTTCTTGCAGCGTGTCTTTGAGACCGTTGGTCAGGCAAAAGTAGGGACCAGCGCTGAGGAGTCGCGTAGACTGGGCTACTTGACTGAGTCTGATCGAGTGATCATGAATCGCGACCATGTGATTGGCGAGGCAAAGCGAGAAGTTCTGAGCGAGAACCGATCTATGCAGGCGGCCGAGAGGCGCTCGCAGCGCTGAGGATGGGGGTTTTCACGCTTCTCGAGGGGCGCTTCATCTCGGAGTTTGACGCCCACATCGGAGAGAAACTGGCCTATGTGCTGGTCGGAGGAGATCTGAGCAGCCCGACTTGGGTAGACGAGTGGTATATTCTGGATTTGGAGCGGGAGGCGTTCCTGTCGCTGGTCGGCGAAGAGAAGACGCAGCAGCGCATGTGGCACATATTGCAGACCGGCAAGCCTCTCCGAAACTAATGTGGACCAGGGACCAAGGTACGTGAGGAGAAAGCATCCATGAACAGGGAAGCGGTTATCGTAGCGGCGGCTCGTACGGCAGTGGGCAAGGCCAAGCGAGGTTCGCTGGCCAGCATGCGGCCGGATGAGATGATGGCAGCGGTAATCCGTGAACTTCTGGCCCGTGCCGGGCCCCTTGAGCCCGAGCAGGTCGACGATGTACTCGTTGGCTGCGCCATGCCGGAAGGTGAACAGGGCCTAAACCTCGGGAGGCTCGCCAGCCTGCGGGCTGGCCTTCCGGTGAGTGTGCCCGGGGAAACCATTAACCGCTTCTGTTCTTCAGGTCTGCAGACGATCGCTCACGCAGCCATGAGCATACGATCGGGGATGGCGGACGTTGTGATTGCCGGCGGTGCGGAGTCGATGAGCATGGTGCCGATGATCGGCAACAAGTTCGCGCCCAACCCACATTTCGCAGCCGAATACCCCGAAGTCTACATGAGCATGGGCCTTACAGCTGAGCGCGTGGCCGAGCAGTACAGCGTTAGTCGCGAAGACCAGGACGCTTTCAGCCTGACCAGTCATCAGAGGGCGGCTGCAGCCCTCGACAACGGACACTTTGAGGCAGAGATCGTACCCCTCAAGGTGGAAATTGTTGAATCTGAAGGACGACGACAATCAAGGCGAGAAGTGACTTTCGAGGTCGACGAAGGGGTCCGTCGTGAGACGAGCCTGGAGGCTCTCTCCCAGCTAAGGCCGGTCTTCAAGCGCCAGGGAACGGTCACCGCCGGCAACTCGTCTCAAATGTCCGATGGGGCGGCTGGCGTGGTCATGATGTCACTCGAGAGGGCGGAAGCGTTGGGACTCCAGCCGATGGCGCGCTTCGTCTCCTTCGGGGTAGGCGGGGTACCGCCGGAAATCATGGGAGTTGGCCCGGTCGAGGCCGTTCCAAAGGCGCTCAGGCTGGCCGGATTGAGGCTCAACGAGATCGACTTGGTTGAACTGAACGAAGCTTTCGCCGCGCAGGCTTTGGCGGTCGTGCAGCAGCTGGAGATGGATCTTGAGATCGTAAATGTGAATGGGGGGGCTATCGCCTTGGGGCACCCGCTGGGCTGCACAGGGGCGAAACTGACCACACAGATCTTGCACGAAATGAAGCGTCGAGGCTCGCGCTATGGTCTGGTAACAATGTGCATCGGCGGGGGGATGGGGGCGGCGGGAATCTTCGAAAGCTTGAATTGAGGACGGTTTTGCCAACTCCTACCACCGCAAGCCCGGGGTGAGACTTGTGACGGAAAAACTCAACCTTCAGGACCTTATGAGCAGGATGCCAAAGGCTTTTCGCCCTGAAAAGGCGCAGGGCGTTCAGGCTGTGATCCAGTACCATTTGTCCGGCGAACAGGGCGGTGATTGGGTCGTTACGCTCCAAGATGGCGTTTGTGAAGTCCGGGAAGGATCGGCCGAGAATCCCAAACTCACCCTCTCGGCGGAAGCCCAGGATTACATTGACGTCGTCACTGGAAAGCTCAACGCTATGAGCGCATTCGCCGACGGTAAACTCAAACTCAAAGGCGACCTGGCTCTGGCGATGAAACTTCAGACCTATTTCAAATTGCCCGCGCGCTGATTGAGACTTGGTATGGAGAATAGAGGCGGAGGCGGCGTGCGGCGTCTGAGGAATTGATCTTCAGCCAATTCAGGCAATCTCACTTCCTATTTCAAAGCAGGATCTGAGATTCCAAGGGCCGCTCGAATTGACCCTCGATTCGGGCGCGTGGTAGAATGACAATCCCTCGCCCCCATCGTCTAGAGGCCTAGGACGCGGCCCTCTCAAGGCCGAAACCGGGGTTCGAATCCCCGTGGGGGCACAAGAAGCCGGAGTATCAAGAAGCGATCAGAATGCAGTTGGCAGAATGATCGAGCTTCTTGACACTTCGTTCTTCGTGCCCCATCACTTGCCCCTGATGTACTCCAACCGCCAGTGACTTCCAGATCGACATCCTGCGTCCACAGGGTGGCATTCTTCGAGTCAGTGGTTGCCAGAATATCGCTGCCTGCCGGGGCAATCCTAGATTCGAATGAAACGTGAGCGGCATAGAGGGCGATTTCCCAGGTCAAAACGGCGATACTACCAAATGGCACGCTGCCAATGGCTCGTAGCCCTTCTTCTTCTCCGGGCTGGGCTAGCAGGCGCCTGAACCACTCCCACAGTCGGGCTGGTGCCACGACCAGGGCGTCAGTCGCCTTCACGCTGGAGGCAAAGAAACTCGCGTTGGTGCCTCCGGCCCAATATTCTGGCCAACCCGGAGGTTTCTCTGCCCTTTGAAACTCGCTCCGGCAGGAGGATTCTAGGACAATGCTTGGCTTGGCTCCCTGCTTGATCCGGCTCCAGCCATGCCAACGCGAATCGCCTGCCAGCTGCACACGCTTATCCCTTAGTGGAGTCCTATTGAGCCCAGGGATCCGGGCGGACCCATCTCAGGAATCTGATCGTAGCCGTCGTCTACTCAAGTGCTGGATCATTAAGCTTGCGGACTTAACGGCCTTCGGTGCCCTGCTTCTGTCGCCAATAGAAGGCGACAGAAGCAACAGGGCACCGATTGGACGTGATTTCAGATCTTCTAAACCCTCGGCCTTCTTGTGCACCGCCCGGGCAGAGCGTCCTCAGGGGAACTTCTCTACCGGTGGCTTGTTACCGCCGAGTCAATCTCCGAGGAACGTAGTCCTACCCCTTCTTTCCGGCCGGCCTGGTCTGTCTGAGGTCTTTGATTGTGTCGCTTGCCTCGAAGGGCGTGCCCCCAAACTCCTCTTTCAATCTGCCGGTCAGGGTAGCGATTTCTCCATCAGGAGACCACGCATCGGGATCATCCAAGAAGGAACACACCAGGTCGAGGTAACCATCAGGGGCGCCTCTCAGGGATTCTGAGAAATCCCCACTGACGTCTTCGAAGCTGCACTGGGGACTACCGTTCCGTTTCATCTTGACGCTCAGCCCGGCGAAGTCCAAAGTGGCGATATCGACCTGGGTAACATCGAAGTCACTGCTACCGAGGATGGCCACAGGGATGACTCCCTTGCCGTCTATCATGATAGCGTTGGGGTAACTGCCCGGCTTTACATCGATTTCAACTTCGGTTACCAGTTCAAAAAACTCGAAGCCGAGGTTATCGAGCGCAATGAGTGGATCAAGCCCAACCGGGAATGTCAGCTCGACACGGCTGATCTCAGCTGCACTGACTGTAAGTGTCCAGACCCCGGGCTCCTTGTTGGGCTGAGAGGTATCGGCATCGCAAGCGTCGCCAACGAATGCCAGGTCGCCGAAATCTGAACTTCTAGGGTTGACTGCGGTATCGCTTGTGAAACTAAGGTTGTCCCGATCAACTTGGCCACCAAGTTGGTCGTAGGCGGTCAGGTATACATGATGTCTATCAGAACGAGTTGGGTTGAAATCACCATAGTCAAGAATGGTAATTGAAAATTCGGTTACACCAACGTCGGGGTGAAACGTGAACGAGTGGTTCTGGGTTGATCTGTCAGCCTCTCC
>CAYGCA010000011.1:40707-41341 GCA_964348265.1 uncultured Anaerolineaceae bacterium
AGCCATGTCCGCCTGGTCTGGTAACAGGATCCCCGCCGGGATCGGTAAGACACCCATTGACGACGGGCGTCTTCCCGGCGAGAGTATTCGGCGCTCCATAAAGTCCTGGCGCGGCCGCCTCCTGCACGAGGATCGCTTCCCCATCGACAGCATCGATATTGAGAAGCGGATGAACTGTGCCCAGCCCTTCGACCGATTCGCCCGCGGCCAATCCAGTTCCTTCAAAGTCGACGAACACACTGGTCGACGAGGCGGAGCCGAGGGCGACAGAGATCTGCGCCGCGAAGAGGATCGCTAATACAAGTGCTGATACTATTTTCTTTCTCACATCTACTCTCCTGATAGTTTCGACAACAACCATTCGTTCCTGAGAACCATCCTTCAATACCAGTCTGTCTAGGTTGCACCACCTTCCTTTTCCCGGTCCGCGAAACCCCGCTTCGCTCGGATGTGGATCTGGGGCCCCGGGATCTTCCGAAAGCTCAACGGATTTCCGCACCTGGTCCCCTGATGTCTGGAGCAGTTCGGGTTGGGCATAAAGGATCACGCTCAGGACGTCCTTCCGGATAGGAAAAACCGGCCAATGTGGCCGGTTTCGCTACTGGCTCCCCAAAGATCTGCCTCAGTTGGGCGG
>CAYGCA010000011.1:41351-42142 GCA_964348265.1 uncultured Anaerolineaceae bacterium
CCATACGCGATCTTTGGCTCATCGCCTCCACGGACTATGTAAGCCTTAGGTTGTCTAGTTGGACTCAGTCAATCTGCTTAAGATCCAGTGAAACCGCCTGAAATGATGTCCGATACGCTCCTCTGACAATCGGGAGAATCATCGTCACAGCACAATAATTAACGGAGAATCTTGAATAGCTGTTACCCTTCGGAACTGGGAAATAGGTCCTGCCGTTGAGAGGGCAGGCGTCTCTGCCCCGGAGCGTCGCTGTCGAGTCAGCCGGGCAGTGGCAGAGCGCCGGGTCAGGGCAACTGGGATGGGCTCCAGTCACTCTGAGGGCTGGCGCATCGGAGATCGCGTCCTTCCCACGGCCACGATCCCTCATGGAAGCCGAAAGGTTCTCAGCCTCCGCTGCAGCCTGATTCTGCCTGAGGGACCCTCACCTTCACCATGAATGAGCATCCAGGATCGTTTCTCCATTCCCGCGCGTCAGTGAAACTGCCGCGTCAAGCTTGGAAGGCGCAAGTCAGGTCAAATCCCTCGGTCCTTGCGAGCGGCACAACCGCGCCCGGGGAAGGCGTAGTGGGGCTGGCGAGCAAAGACTCAGTATAATTCTCGCAGTATGAAGAGTTCAAAAAGGCTCCCCTATGTGGCCCTTTTCGCTGTGGCCATGGCCCTTGTCGAGGCCGCAGTGGTGGTCTACCTGCGGGAGATTCACGGTATCAAGGATCTTTTGAGGGACCTGCCGGTGGCTCCTGATCGCTTCAGGTCAATAGAGGTGATTCGAGAAGCCGCCACGATCGTCATGC
>CAYGCA010000011.1:42152-44289 GCA_964348265.1 uncultured Anaerolineaceae bacterium
CCGCCACCGACGCACGATTCGGATCAACGCGCGCGACGTCGAAGTGCGCTGGACGGCTGGCGACTGCAGGACCGAGCTGGAAGTTTTCTGGTCGCCTTTGGTGTCTGGGATATTGCCTACTATGCTTGGCTGGCTGTCTTTGAGGGTTGGCCGCGCTCGCTCCTGGACTGGGATGTCCTCTTCCTGATCCCGGTACCCTGGTGGGGCCCGGTGCTGGCCCCCGTGCTTGTCTCAGCCGTGCTGACCGTTCTTGGCGTCGCGGCAGTTGTTCAATTTGACAAAGGCCAAAGATGGGCTCTCACTTGGCCAGACCTTGCCCTCCTTGTCCTTGGAATCGTCCTCCTGCTTTTCAGCTTCATGAGAGACACATTCGCAGCGATGCCGGGAGGCACGGCGGCCGTTTCACTAGTCCGCCCCTCCAGCTTCCAGTGGCCGCTCTACTTGCTCGGGCTGCTGTCCATGACCTTGGCCGGAGCACGGATTGCGTGGCCGCGACGCCAAATATCCTGAGGGCCTGAGCTTTAGCCCGGTGGCGGAGGCCTAGCAAGAAATTGCGATGTCAGATCAAAGAGGCCCTTCACTGCCTCTGCCTCCTGCAATCCGAGGCCTTGAGGTCGAGACTTTCGCCTACTCCAGTGTTGCGAAACGTTTGCCTGAGATAGCTCGGCGGACGCTAGCTGAGAACGTCTATTCGGCAAACATTGTGGAGCAATTGACGAGCCTGATCGACTCAATCCCGGAGGGAGGTATCAGGCTTCTCCGAGATTCCTTCACTCCGGACGCCGCAGAATGGGAGGCGTATGGCGCGCCGCATTTCGGCCACAGCTGGCTCCAGGTGCCTTGGTTCTTTGCAGAACACTACTTCTACCGCCGCATCCTGGAGGCAACAGGCTATTTTCGCCCTGGTCCAGGCTTCGGACTGGATCCCTTCGAATATCAGAAAGCTCAAGGCCTCGAGGCGGGCAGGGAGGCCTTCCGCCGACTGAATACGAGGGCGACTCTGGCATGCGAATGGACCGCAAGTTCCTTGAGTCATTTGCTCTGGTTCGTCCTATGGGCCAACCAGGCGGATTTGAGCCTTTGGCCGGCCGATGGAAAACCTGCTGACCGACGAGCCGCCGCCGAAGCGGATGCGTCCCGCTTGCTTGCGGACGACCGAGGCGGTATTGCCGAAACCCTGATCGAGGGAGAGCAAGTCTCCCTTCGCGTCGATCTGGTGGCCGATAACGCCGGGGAGGAAATCGTCGGGGATCTGCTTCTGGCGGATTATCTGCTGCGGTGCGGATCCGTATCGGAAGTAGATATCCACCTCAAGGCGCATCCCACTTTCGTTTCTGACGCGACAATCAAAGATGTCCACAGTACAATCGCTTTTCTATTGAGCGGAGAAGAGCCTCCGGCCCCCGATCTGGCTCGAAATCTCCAGGGCCACCTAACTGAGGATCGGTTGCGTCTAAGACAGGACAGTTTCTGGACCTCTCCGCTGCCGATGTGGCAGATGCCCCCGACCCTGCAAAGGGAGTTGCAGGCTTCTGATCTGGTGATCTTCAAGGGGGATGCAAACTACCGCCGCCTGCTGGGCGACCGTCACTGGGATTTCGATACACCCTTCGAAGCTGTCGTCGGCTACATGCCCGCCCCGGTCGTCGCGCTGCGGACGTTGAAATCCGAGATCGCAACTGGATTGAAAACCGGCCAGGTGGAAGCGGCCGGGCTCCGGGATCCGGAGTGGATGGTTAACGGCCGATGGGGGATCATCCAATTCGCTCCTGCCAGGACAAGGGGCTGACCCAAGCGGCGCTCTTCCGCCTCCTGCCCTGTTGGATCAAGAGCCTATCGCTCAGTTGTCTGAGAGTCCCGCGATGCGCAGCATCTCCTCCCGCGTCACCTCAAAATCATCAATCGCGAGGTTGAGCCGCTGGTGCTCGGGATTGGAGGAGCGCGGGATTACAGCCACCTTTGGCTGCTGGATAAGCCAGCGTAAGGTCACCTGGGCAGCCGTTCTGTTTCGGAGCTTGCCGATCTGCTGCAATGTCTTGTTCCTCATCACCCGGCCTCTTGCCAAGGGCGAGTAGGCCGTGAAGAGGATGTCCTTCTCGCTCTTGCTAATCAGCGTATCTACACCCATGGCGCCCCT
>CAYGCA010000011.1:44299-44730 GCA_964348265.1 uncultured Anaerolineaceae bacterium
TCTCCCGGCAGTAAGCGAGCATATCGGCCTGATTCTTGAAAGGATGGTATTCCACTTGGTTGCAGAAGATAGGTGCTTGCGAGGCTTCTTGAGCCTCGACCAGCTGGGCGACTGAGAAATTACTGACACCAAGGTGTTGGACCTTCCCTTCCCCACGCAACGCGTTCATGGCCTCCAGGGTACCTTGAAGGGGCACACTGGGGTTGGGCCAGTGGATAAGCAGCAAGTCCACGTACTCAACCTGGAGCCTGCGCAGACTTCCCTCAAGGGATCGGCGCACATCCGCGTACCTTAGATCGGTGCTCCAGACCTTCGTAGTCAGGAAGATCGTCCGGCCGATCGGTCCTCCCGCTCTGCCGGAGAAGGAAGGGAGAGCGTCAATCTCTCAATCACCCAATACAAAAGTTATTTCCAAATGCACCCTAAAAAAC
>CAYGCA010000011.1:44740-47253 GCA_964348265.1 uncultured Anaerolineaceae bacterium
CGTGAAAGACCTGATTCGCGCAGGGCGTTGCCGATTTCGGTATCATTTGCGTACATCGTCGCAGTGTCAATGTGCCGGTACCCGAGGTCGAGCGCGCTCTGAACAGCCTTGTGCGCAGTAGTCCCGCGAAGATTCCAGGTGCCAAGGCCGATTGCCGGCACGGCGTGCCCTTGTACGTGCACAGATTGCATCCTGTTCCTCCATGATGGCCCGACCGCGGAGTCTGCGCTCCCAAATCAGTTTCCCAATACCTTGTGCTTTGTGGACGATGGGAGGCGATCAGGGCTTATTCTCCCGGAAACCTCCAAAGCTTCAGGCCGGCGAGCTCCTCCGCGCGGACGTGAATCCTGCTCGGATGTATCTCTTCGCGAATGGGCCGCCTCAAGGGTACCAGAAGATCGGTGGCAAGCTTTTTACATAATCAAAAGAGCTTCTACCAGGATTTCAGCCCTCCGGCTCGAGGGGAAGGCGCCGAATTCTGTAAGGACACTGTAGGCAGTGAAAGGCGATGTTTCAGCTAATCTAGGAGCAAAGCAACCTAGCCGAGCCCCACCAAGTCAGTTTCGTTACTGGGTTGGCGCTTGAAAGGCATCGGCCTTAGGTTGGGAGAAATCAGAGTGAAGATTCGCCTCTTAGGAAGTTTTACCCTCGCGCTTTCGCTGCTCACAGGCTGGGCCCCCGCCGCCTGGGCACGACCAGTCGGAGACGTGGTCGGCTCCATAACCAGCCTGACGGTTGTGGGTGGAGCCAACCCCGGCGATACGATCTTGATTTCCAGCACCGTCCTCGCGAAAGACAAAGTGGAACAATCCAACCTGTTCTACCAGGTATACGCCCCGGATGGTGTCACGATTGTGGCAACCCACCAAACGGACCTGGTTTCGCTCGAACTTGGTGAATCGTTCTCACATTCATGGACAACCGTGAATTCCTCCTTTCCAAGCGCTGGGAACTACACCGTGCATCTCTGCTGGAGCACCGGGAATGCCAGCAACTGCAACATAGCTCAAGCTACGACAACCTTCTACTCAGTGCCAACGCTTGGGTGGTGGCTGACCATCCTTGGCCTGGGCCTGGTTGGGATGTGGCTTTGGCGCCAGCGGGAGAGTTTCCCCGTGAGGTATGCATGAGCACGGGCTGGTTAGCTGCTGGGGTGGCGGTCTATCTCTTGGGCCTGCTAATGCTCCGCAAGCAGCGCTTTGGTCTGCTCGGTTATGTCTGGGCCTCCTTTGGTTTCGCGGCCATCCTGATCCTGACGGGCAGGGTTGGGAACTGGAACCTTCCTCTCGGGAGCCTGCAAGCCAACGGGCTGATCGTGGTCGGGAACTGGATGGGTCTTGATCTTCAGGCCTTCGAGTCGGCGAGTGTCCTCGTGCCAGATCCCTCGGGCTGGTCCGTTCTTCAAATCGGCATCGAATGTTCAACCTTGATTGAAGCCTCCGTGTTTGCTGGCCTGATACTCTATTATCCGCGTTTCCCTTCAGGAGAGCGGTTGTTCCGGTTCTTTGCAGGACTCGCCGCAACCCTCTTGATCAACTTCGCCCGGCTGGCAGTGATCATCGGGATGGTTATGACAATCGGCAAACCCGCTGTGCCCTGGGCGCATGCCATTGTTGGCCGGCTAGTCTTCTTCTGCGGAATTGTTGTCGTCTACTGGCGAATGTTCACCATGCCTACCCTTCATCTAGTGAGGAGGGATCTTGAAGTGACGGGCAGGGCGATAAGGTAGGTTGGAGATGATGCTGTCTGGATTGGAGAGCTTCATACTCTTTTGGGGGGTCTGGATCCTGGTTCCCTGGATGGTTGACATCCTGAAGGCTATCTATGACACCTTTCTGGTGTGGCGCAATCGGGAACTGGCCAAGCTGTATCCGCCGTTGCCGCGTCGAAATCTGCCCAAAGTTTCGATTGTGATCCCCGCCCATAACGAGCAGCTGGAGATCGACCGCTGCATCACCAGCCTGAAAGCCCAGACCTACCCGCACCATCTCATCGAGGTAATCGTCATAAACGACGGTTCGACCGACCGCACCGAGGATGTGGTGAATGGACATATCAATGGCAACGCTCATTGGAATGGCCATATCCGCCTCCACAACCGGGTTATCCCTGCCCGCGAGTTTGGCGGAGTTATGACCTTGGTTCAGGGCGGACACCAAGGCAAGCCCGCGGCTGTCAACATGGGACTGGCTCGCTGTCGAGGCGAACTGATCTTCACCATTGATTCGGACGTTGTTCTGGAGCCAGAAGCGGTTGAGCAGGCGGTTGCCGCTTTCAAGTTTGATCCAGAACTGGTGGCCGCCACAGCCCATCTCATCATTGATCCCAATCTCCTGGTAGAGGCGGATGAAGACGGTCACATCCATCTTGACGAGGATGATCTTCCGATCTTGCGCAAGCTCAATTTGAGCGAGAAGCTGCTGGCCGCTTCTCAGTTCTTTGAGTATCTGCAAGCCTTCCGGATAGGGCGACATGCAGAAGCGGTCCAAGGGGAGCTTTTTACGCTCTCCGGG
>CAYGCA010000012.1:0-3972 GCA_964348265.1 uncultured Anaerolineaceae bacterium
CCGTGGCCGTCGCAGGTGCGGCCTACCCTCAGCGAGGCGCGGGGCAGGCTGAGGTTGAATTCCCTCTGGCTGAACGCCTCGGCCGGGTTTGCGTTGGCAAAGTGGATGTCAAGGCTCGTCCGGACGTCAACAGCCAGACGGTGGGCGTATTGTACGAGGACGCCGTCGTGGCGTGGCATTCTGAACGAGTCGGTTCGCATCCCTTCCGGAACAACCAGCGCTGGGTCGAGACGGATGAGGGCTACATCTATGCCCCTTATGTGCAGCCGGTAATGAATCTACCCAAGGAACCTGTGGGACAGTTGCCAGAAACGAGCCTGGGCAGCGGCATGTGGGTGGAGGTCACCATGCCCTGGGTCGACCTGGCTCTGGCCAATCCGCCGGCCCGCGCTCCCTGGCTCAAGGCCAGCCTGTTCCCGAGGTTCTACTACAGCCAGGTCCTCTGGGTGGACCAGCTGCAGACAGACGACCGGGGTAGGGTCCTGTACCGGGTGAATGAGCGCTATGGTTTCGGGGACATCTTTTGGGCTGCCGCAAGAGCCTTCCGCCCACTCTCCGAAGAAGAGCTTAACCCTATTCGGCCTGAAGTCGAAGATAAGCGTGTTGTGGTGAACGTAAGCGATCAGACCCTCGCTTGCCTGGAGGGGAATCGTGAGGTCTATCACTGCCGGGTTTCGACTGGCGCCAAGTTCGACGCCCAGGGGCGGCCGGTTGATAAATGGTCAACGCCCTTGGGGCCCCACCCAATTTGGCGCAAACTTATCTCAACTCATATGGTTGGCGGGACCACGGGGGGCGGCTATGATTTGCCTGGAATCGGATGGACGACCCTCTTTGTGGGGAACGGCGTAGCGATCCATTCAACCTTCTGGCACAATGACTTCGGAATCCCCAGATCCCATGGATGCGTGAATGCGAAGCCCAAGGACGCTCAGTGGGTTTTTCGCTGGGTGACTCCCCATGTAGGATACGATCCAGGAGACATCACGGTTGGTATGCCGGGAGGGACAACGGTAGAGGTGATTGAATCCTAGACCCTGTGGCTCTCGACTTCATCCTCGGGCAGACGCTACCGTAGCTCGCCTGTCAGCGGATCCACACCTGTATCGATGTAGCCAGCCAGCAGATCCTCAAGCGTCTCCTCCACCTCTCGCTGCTTGCCCAAAGTCAATAGTTGCTCGTCGATGTTTGTGACCTGAATCTCAAGGGCCACAGTTGTCCCGCCCTCCCCGGCTAGTGCCTCAGGTAGAACCGCAGCAAGAGCGGAGCGGACATCAGGACGGATTGTGGCAAGCCAGTTTGCGTGGAGAGCTTCCGAAGGCTCCTGGTCACTGATAAGTCTTATCCCTGCGCCGGCGAGGGCCTGCAACATGGCTTCGGTTGCCGCTTCGCCGAATACGTAGGCGGTTTCGATCTGCGAAGAGGTCAGGGCCTCGATCACCCTGGTCGCTTGAGATTCGTCGACTGGAGAGGAGACCTCAACAGGCTGTGGATAGACCAGGTAGGGAGGATAGACTGGGCGGCACAAACCGCAGTAGAAAGGAGCCCCCGCACGAAAGCCGTTGCTGGCAGCCAGAGCGACTTGATTCCCGGAAGCGGTGATCACGGCAACGCGCCAATCGGGCGGCGACACTAGGGCGGCCATGAAGCCTGCCAAGAACCCTTGAAGATCGGGCCGGAATCCGTCCTCTCCTATGACGCTGAGGTTGGCCTCAGGGGTCACTTGGGGAACGCCAACCGATATGAACTGAGTCGCAGGGTAGGCATGAACCAGCGAATTGATGCCCGGATCTGGGGGCAGCACGATGACCAGGCTGGCTTCGAGGGTTTCGGCTTGAGGCAGTGCCTGAATCACCTGCCACTCCAGCCGGACCTCCTGCGAGAGCTGGATTACCGTCTCCTCAACCTCCTTCAGAAGAACTTCATCCGACCCCTCCGGCGCCAGCATCAGAGCCCTGGAGGGCGGAGGGGAGGCGGTCGCTGGAGGCGGCCGCCTGGGCTGTGTGGCGGGAAAAGTGGGAGGGAGCTCAGTTTCTGTTTGACCTTGTCGAGCCTGGGAGGTGCCGCATGCCGCGAGGATCAGGCCCATGCCGGCCAGAAGGGGAAAGACAACCCAACGTCGCAAGTTTTCCCCCCGGGGGTCAATCGGCTGCGGAAGGATCATGCTTGGCCAAAGTTAATAGGGGTCTTCGGCTCGGTTCCGCTTGCTCCCGGGCCGACCTCGGCGGTCCACACTTGGGCCGGCGAGCAGACTGGCGGTGAAGAGGCCGAGAAGGGTGCCAAACAAGGCCGCGAACAGATTCAGGCTCCCAAGGCGAAGGATATGGAGATCGAGCCATTCGCCTACATAGTGTCCGCTGAAGAAGGAGATCCAGGCAGTCGCAAGAAAGAGGCCAATCCGAGCTACTCCGCCGCCCCGGAGGAGGTGGAAGAGAAGCCCGACAGCGCTCGCGATGATGAAGGCCAGTAAAGCTCCCGGAAGGGTCACTGTGAGATGATCCCTCCACCGAGGCAGGTGTCCCCTTCATAGAACACGGCAGCCTGTCCCGGAGTCACATCGCGGACAGCTTCTTCTAGGGTCACTTCAACTGCTTGGTCCCCAAGAGGCCGGACGGTCGAAGATACCTCGGGTGCTTTGTACCGCACCCGGCACGAGACCCGGATAGGCTCCTCAAGCTTCCTGCCGCTCACCCAAGTGGTCCGCCTGGCGATGAACTCTCTCCGACCAAGGGCCTCCTTCGGTCCGACGACAAGAGCATTTTCTACGATTTGTTTCTCGATTACATATAGGGGTTGAGGGGCCGAGATGCCCAGACCCTTCCGCTGGCCGATCGTGTAGTTTGCCAGCCCTGTATGTTGCCCTAACACTTCGCCTTCCGCGTCGAGGATGGGGCCGGAGGGAGGCAGGTCCGGCTTGTGTCTGGCAAGCAGGTCCCGGTAATCCTTTTCACCTGTGAAGCAGAGGTCCTGGCTCTCAGCTCGCTCAGCGACGGGCAGACCCAGTCGGCGGGCGTGCTCCCGGACCTGAGCCTTGCTGTATTCACCCAGAGGGAAGAGGGCGCGGGCCAGCTGATGTTGGCCGAGGACGCTGAGCACGTAGGATTGGTCTTTATGCCGGTCGAGAGCTCTCAGAAGCTGGAGGCCGGAGGTCCCCCTACGGACACGTGCGTAGTGGCCAGTCGCCAGGTGGGTGGCTCCCATTGCCAGTGCGTGGCGGAACAAATAGTCCCAGCGAACATGACGATTGCATTCCATGCACGGATTTGGGGTGATTCCCTGCGCATAGCCATCCAGGAAGAAATCCACAACCTGCAGCTTGAAACGCTGCCGAGCGTCAAGCACATAGAAGGGGATTCCCAGCTGGGCGGCAATGCCTCGTGCCAGGGTCATATCGTCTGGGGAACAGCAACGATTCGGGTTCCCAGGGTCTTCGCTCCAAAGCCTGAGCATTATGCCGAAGACATCTGCGCCAGTCTCGACCAGGAGAGCGGCCGCGACTGAGCTGTCGACGCCTCCGCTCATTGCAACGGCGATTCTGCGGTGCTCACTCATTGGACTTGGAGTGGGGCCTCACGCAGGCGCTCGACCAGGGCAGGCAGTTCAGCCAGGAAGCGCTCAATATGCTCCGGCTTAGTGGTCCGGCCCACGGTTACTCGAAGGGAGCCCAAGGCAAACCCAGGCTCTAGCCCGATCGAGATCAGGACTCTAGAGGGCTCTGGAAGGCCCGTCTTGCAGGCTGAGGCGGACGAACACGCAAAGCCCGCGAGATCCAGGGCGGCGACGAGTTGGTTGCCGTCGAGGTCTGGGATCACGAAGGAGGCGTGATTGGGCAGGCGAGATGTGGCGCTGCCAGTCCGCTTGGCCCCCTCCAGTTTCTCCGGAACGCCTTCGAGAAGGGTGTCGCGCAGCGACCGATAACGCTTGTTGTGCAGGTCGCGTTTGGCAAACAGCAAGTCCCAGTAGGCGCTGATG
>CAYGCA010000012.1:4015-8252 GCA_964348265.1 uncultured Anaerolineaceae bacterium
CGCGTTCCTGAACGGTGATCTTCAGGGCTTCCGCCATGCCGACGATGTACGGTACGTTGTGCGTACCGGCGCGTCGGTTTGCTTCTTGGCTGCCTCCCGTCTGGCTTGGGAGGAGATCGGTTCCTTGGCGTACGTACAGGCAGCCGATGCCTTTTGGACCGTAGAATTTATGGGCGCCTAGCGACATCAAATCGACATTCAGCCGGTGAACATTGATGGGGAGTTGCCCGGCCGCTTGGACAGCGTCTGTGTGAAAGGGCACACCTGCCTGCCGACAGATCGCTCCCAGCTCGGCTATGGGATTAATCGTTCCGATTTCGTTGTTGCCGTAGATGATGGATACCAGCGCGGTGTCCTCTCGCAGTCGTTCACGGAGCGTTTGCACGCCTACCTTTCCATCGGCGTCGACGGGCAGCATCTCAAGTTCGAAACCGTAATGCTCGGCCAGCTGGTGGGCCGTTTTCAGAACCGCGTCATGCTCGACCGGCGTTGTCAGCAAGTGCCGAGCTGCGCGCCGCTCCCGTTCAGTGAGGGCCACGCCGCGCAGGGCAAGGTTGTCGCTTTCAGATCCTCCGCTCGTAAAGATGATTTCCTGCGTTTGGCACCCCAGAAATCCGGCAATGATCTTGCGCCCGTTCTCCACCGCCGCTTCCGCCTGCTGGCCCCAGTAGTGAACCGACGAAGGGTTGCCGTGCCTTTGGCGAAGATACGGCAGCATTGCCTCCAACACGCGCGGATCAAGAGGGGTGGAGGCTGCGAAATCCAGGTAGACTCGTTCTGGGCTCATAGCCCTCGCATTCTATCATGGGGATGAACGGCAAGGCACCTCGCCCTACACGGTCAGGAAGCGTTGGGACCTCCGTCTTCCTGCTGTATCAGGGCCAACGCCTGGCGCCAACGCCTGGCGCCAACGCCGGGTCGTTGCCGGCCGATTGCAGAAGGGAAGATTATAATGATCGCTGGGTGCTCCAGCGGAGGTGATCCTGTCCTATGAACACTAGAATTGAAGCCATTCATGCACGCCAAGTCCTCGATTCGCGCGGCAACCCTACCGTCGAAGTCGAAGTTACCCTGGAAGGAGGCAGTCTCGGGCGAGCGATCGTGCCCTCAGGCGCCTCGACGGGAGTTCACGAAGCCCTCGAACTGCGCGACGGGGACAAAGAACGCTTTCTCGGAAAGGGGGTCCTGGGAGCGGTTGAGAATGTGAATACGACTATTTCCGAGTCGCTCGTCGGGAAGCGAGCGGCCGACCAACGTGGACTCGACCTTGCCCTTCTAGAGCTTGATGCGACGGAGAACAAATCAAACCTGGGCGCCAACGCTATCCTGGGAGTGAGTTTGGCCGCGGCCAAAGCGGCCGCTGCATCGATGGGCCTCCCGCTCTATCGCTATCTGGGTGGTGCCTCCGCCCACGTTCTACCGGTTCCCATGCTCAACATCCTAAATGGAGGGGAACACACGAGTTGGCAATCCACCGACATTCAAGAATTCATGGTTATGCCGCTCGGGGCAGATTCATTTGCGGAGGGGCTGCGGTGGGGAGCGGAGATCTATCACGCCCTGCGCGCTGTCCTCAAGGGACAGGGGCTGACAATTCTGGTCGGCGATGAGGGCGGCTATGCCCCCGCGCTTGAAGACAATGCTCAGGCGGTTGAACTCATCCAGGAGGCTGTGGAACAAGCCGGCTACAAACCCGGTGAGGAGGTTGGCATCGCAATCGACGCCGCGGCTACGGAATTCTACGATTCGGACAGTGGGCGCTACAACCTTCGAAGGCAGGGTAAAAGCTATACCAGTGAAGAAATGATCCGGTTCTGGAAGGGATGGGTGGAAGAGTATCCGATCGTCTCGATCGAGGATGGATTGGCTGAAGACGATTGGCAGGGCTGGTCGCAGCTCATGGTGGTACTTGGCGAGAAGGTCCAGCTCGTTGGGGATGATCTATTGGCTACCAACCCGACAAGAGTTCAACGGGCGATCAGGGAACATGCTTCCAACGCGCTCCTGGTCAAGGTCAATCAGATCGGAAGTCTCACCGAGACTTTTCAGGCTCTGGAGCGCTCCCACCGTGCGCGTTGGCGAGCCATAGCCTCCCATCGATCCGGCGAAACGGAAGATACCACCATTTCCGACCTGGCGGTTGCGCTCAATCTGGGACAAATCAAAACCGGGGCCCCTGCCCGATCAGATCGTGTGGCAAAGTACAATCAGCTTCTGAGAATTGAAGAGGAACTTGGGGAAGCCGCCGCATACGCTGGTTGGGCGGCGCTGGCGCAATCCAGATAGAGGCCGGCTGGGCGCCAGGCCTCTGCTTAATGCTGGCCTAGATCAAGATTTGCAATTGCGCTGACTTCCGTCCTTTCGTCCTCTGCCCGGACCCCAGGGGCAGGGCCCGCGCAGTATGGGCAGACTTGCCAGGGAAGCTCCATCATTTGGCCGCAATGAGCGCAGGGTTTCATCAGTCGTGTGAGACACCGGGGACAAATCTGCCACTCGGGACGCGCTCGTGCGCCGCAGCCGGGACATACGTTTCTTTCCTCAATTTCGCTGAGCAGCGCTTCTTCTTCGAGGGTCTGCTGGTAGGCCTCTTCCAGCGTCCTTGGCGGTCGCAGAATGAGGTAGATCACAAGACCCGGTGGCCCTAGGACGAGGAGGAGCAGGGGAGCCAGCACATAGATCAGCTTGTCGTGAGTCCGCAATCTGACATCGCGGTAGGTCCAAAAGACCAGGCCAAGCCACAGCGCGGCCAGAAACGCTCCGAAAAAGGCCGTCAGATACAGGAGGGTATCCCCAAGCAAACTCAGGTTAGAGTTGGGCGGCATGTCGCGCTCCTCAGGCCGGCATTATAGCACGGTCTTGATTCAGGGCTGCATGGAAGATAGTAGGGTGCAATTCCCGGACCATGTTGACACACATACTAGCATGAAGTATAGTCGCAGGCCTCAATTCTGGCGCCAGTCTGGGTTGCAGCAAGGGGAAATCGGGCGTAGCCATCACAGCGATCCAATCGCCGTCCTGGGGCCCGCAGGTTGGCCGCGCGACCGGCCAGTCTCACTCGGACCAGGGTGGCCGTCAGAGAGTGAAATCCCAGGCCTTCTTGTACGTTCAGGCTTCGGGGGCATCAACGAGTCGCAGCTGGACCAGTGCGTTTTGGTGGAATTAGGTGGCCTGCCCGGCTTGCATCGGATTGAGTGTTCGCCACTTCGTGAACCAAGAGGCAGTGGCCCGGGCAAGGCGGCTCAGCGGAGGGCGGCCGTAGAGTTGGTGCCCAGACTGGCACTGAGGCCTCCGGAGAGGTGGTCACCTATCCTCTCACCTGCTGATGTTGCTGCACTGCGGCTGTTCGAGATCTCCGCGACTGAGCAAGAGGAACGCCAGGTTGTTCCCCCAAACCTCGAAAACCAGTAGCACGAATCGTCGATTACTATTGCGAGGCCCGGTTTTCATCCTACACTAGGGTGCTGGGCTTCGTTGGGGATCCCGCGCCGGCCCCCCGCCTCGCGCATTTACGATGCCGCCGTCTCAATCGATCGTCGGGGCGGAATGAGAAGACTGAATCCGGAGGTGAGTTCTTTGGACTTTCAAATCTTGCTGCTGCCACGTGAACGATACTGGGCCTGGGTGAGAGCCAGCAGGGATTATGTCCTTCAGTATGGCCCGAATCTCACACCAGACCCCTCAACAGCCGCTCGGTACATGTCGCCAATGCAGGTAGTGACCTTCCCGGTTTTTGAGGGAGCATACCCAGAGCATCCGGACATCTTGGAGTGGTTCGATTCGCGCCATCCCCAGGTCCGTATTGATCCACTTGAGGTTGATTCGCCGCCGGGCTTCCAGGAGGCCCTCCAGGAGCGAATCCAGGCCAACGACCGGTACGGCCAAAAACAACGCTCCTTCTACCTGCTGTGGCCAACTGACTACCCGGTGATCACTCAGGAATTCGGAGCCAATCCTGAGATCTATACCCGCTTTGGCATGCCGGGCCATGAGGGCCTAGATATCCGGGCTTTGATGAACAGCAACGTCTACTGTTGCGCGGACGGAGTAGTGTATCAAGTTCAATCCGATCCGAAAGTACACCCCTATGGAATCCATATCCGCATAAAGCACAAAGACCAGTACAAGACCGTTTATGGGCATCTGGCAAGGGCCCTCGTCCGCAGCGGTGAGCGGGTTATGGCCGGACAACTAATCGGCAAGGCGGATTCGACGGGCGCTTCAACTGGTTCCCACCTGC
>CAYGCA010000012.1:8262-9592 GCA_964348265.1 uncultured Anaerolineaceae bacterium
CTCTGAAGCGGGAAGGCGCCACACGCAGAGAGGAAACCTCCTACCCGAAGGACGTCATCGATCCGACTCCCTTCATGGTTTGGCCGGAGGCAGCAGTCGGGAAGAGTCTTACGGCCGCTTGGCCGGCCGAAAAGAGTCTTGTCGGAGTACATGGCCGTGTGGGTGAAGCCCTGAGGGAGGATGACTTTCGAGCCATCGAGGTAGCAAAGCTTGAGGCGGTGAAGATTTCGCTCGAGGAACCCGAGGAAACGGTAGATAGATTGAGGGGCATCAACCCCGGTATGCTGCTAGTGGTTCGGCTCACTACGGACTTGTCGAAGGAGGCAATTTCAACAAGCCAATTCCTTACGGCCATTGAGCCCAACATGGGAAGGCTGTATACCCAGGGCATCCGCTATTTTGAGGTTCATGCCAATCCGAACCTACAGATTGAGGGCTGGCAGCGGTCATGGCCGGACGGAGCAGGCTTCAGTGGGTGGTTCCTGGATGTGCTCGCATCGCTCCGGCGGATCTATCCTGATGCTCGCTTCGGATTCCCTGGGTTAGCGCCGGGCGAACCGATTTCCGGTTGGCGAGAGGACCCAGACCATTTCTTGAACCGGGCTGAGCCGGCAGTTGCGGCGGCGGATTGGGTCGGGGTGAACTGCTCCTGGACGAACACCGCGCAGATAGAATCGGTTTCAGGCGGAAGACGGTTCGAGTCCTACCGGCTTCGTTTTCCAGACAAGCTGCTCTTCATTACTGAATTCAACAATCCCGCCTCGCTCGTATCGCCCCAGACCAAGGCCCACCAGTATCTGGAGTTCTACCGACTGCTTCGCAGGCGAGACGGGATCGGAGCAGCCTTCAGCTATGCACTTTCCGCTTCAGTTGGCCATGACGCAGTCGTTTGGAGACGGAAGGCTGAAGGGATCGGTCTCATTCCTGAATTCGTTGGCGGCCGAGGTTTCTGATCCTGAGCTAGCTCCGGTGAAGGAGTGTGCCCAGAGCTGCAGCGACGCGAGGACGGCCTCCTGGGCATGGGCAGGCTCGGGGTGGGGGCCGACTGCGCGTATCCAAGTCTGGACCCTAAGTGGGTTACTTCGGAGATGGAGGCAGGATCCATCAAGCATTGAGACTGGGCACGAACACGGACAAGGAGGCCTCGGCAAGGCCCAGACTCTGCACCCAGGCCATCAAAGCTCAGTAGGCAGGCAGCGTTAACCAGGCAGGCTACTTGTCCATTCTGCCGCGCCGGGAAGAGACCTCTGCCAGCGCTGACACTGAGAGGAGAACCAGCAAGGGGGCCGACAGGATGATCCATGGGAGGATAGGTTCGAAGGGGGCTAGC
>CAYGCA010000012.1:9602-15148 GCA_964348265.1 uncultured Anaerolineaceae bacterium
AATGTGGTCCGCCTCCACTCAGCCTCACGCTGGTCAATCGCACGGCGAAAGACGCGTTCAATACCGCCAGCGCATGATGTGCCTTCTTGATAGGCATCTAGAAGACTCAGAATCCCTCCCGTTCCATAGATGTCCTTGATATAAGCTACAACGGAAGAGCTCTCGGCGTAGGCGAGGAGAGCATCCTCAGTGGACACGGGGAAGGAGGCGCAGAGGGCTTCGAGCGGTATGAGCGCGTCTTCGCCAAACGCCCTCTCTAGGCTGGAGCGATAGTCCGGATTTGGCCCCCCTTCCTGGAGGGTGGCCAGCCCCTCGTCCAGCCACTCCGGCAGCTGTTCGTATGCCCCTCCCATTCGCTGGTAAAGGGCGACATGGGTAAGCTCATGGGGAATCCCCCGTTCAAGCTCGACAAGACCCTCTGGCCGAGATGAGGCTGTAATGAGAATGACTCCCAGTTCTGGAGTTGCCTGGCCGGCCACCCAGGAGCGCCCGCCCAGTCGCAGCCCCACCTGCAGGTCCTCCGCAGTGGGGTAAATGTAGATTGCAAGAGGGTGGTCTGGCCTCAATAGCAAGAGTTCTCTCTGGATCCGCTCCAAGGACTGGGTCGCGACGTCGAGGGCGCGCTGGCCGAAAGCTAAATCGCCGTCGATCCAGTGCACGCTAAGGAAATCGTTCTTGACACTCTTCCAGGTAAATCGATTGTCCGCATAGCTGAAATCTTGCGGGTCCGTTGACAGGCTTGTACCATCACTGAAATCCACTTGCCACCAAAATGTCACACGCGAAAAGGGAGGAATGGGGGAAGATCGGAGATCGTGGACCCACTCTGCAGATCTGATAGGTCCCGCTGAGAATGTCGCAGAGCCTACGAAAGTACTCGTGGCTCCCAAGGGTCGGTAGAAGACCGTCGCCCGTGCAATGTCTTTCGTAGTCTCGATGAGCGCGTCAAAGCGGATCTGGCTGCCGTACTCATAATCCACGGAAGGCTGGACTTGATCTTCAGCTTCCTGGGCCCGGGCCCATTCGGGCAGCACGAGGATCAGGAGGAGGACGATTGAGACAAGCTGTCTGCCAAGAGGAAGCAAGTTTCTCCTTAGGGCCAAGAATAACACCGGCAGCCGGAGATCTCGCTGCAAGAACGACGCCGCTCCTGATGCGCCCCACGGGCCAGGCCCGGATTTACCGCTTCGCTTGCTACGGGGCCGATGCTCGGTGACACCTTGGCGTCAGCCGGCGATAGGTCGTCTGTTTCGGTTCACGATACAGGCTGCTCGGGCGGTTCTGGCCAGACGGGGGCGAGGCCTCCAGGCGGTCACTTGTGGACTCTGAGGGCACGCGCGACGGGAAGTCGGATGAACGCTGGCCAAATTCTGGAATGGAGGCGGTCGCGATGGGTGGTCAATCCTCGAGATCGTCCGGCTCATCGAAGTCGAAGAGCAACATGTCTCGTGTGCTATCCACAAAGGCAAGGTGGTCCAAGGCATCTTCGAGAAGAGCGGCTTCATTCTCGTCCTCTGCATCGTCGAACATTCTTCCCAAAGCCGTGCCTGCTCTCTGGCCGCCCAACTGGCCAAGGGACCAGATCGAGGCCCGCCGGACGAATGTATTCCCGTCTTCAAGATGCTCTATCAACGTGGGTACCGCCTCCCGAAGTTCGAGTTCCCCGGCTGCCCTGATTGCCTCCACCCGCAGGCCTGGATCGGGGTTGTTAAGCTCGGCGAGGACTTCAGGCCCCCAGCGATCATTGGCGGACCGCCCCATAGCGAGAAGCGCCGCCTTTAGCCTTTCCTCATTTCCGGATTCATACGCCTGTGTGATGTAGGGGATGACCTCCTCGCGAGACGAGTAGCCGAGCGCTTCGAGGCAGCGCAGCTGAACTTCGTCACTTGGGTCGCTTTCCGTTGCGTCGATCAGACACCCCTCGGCATTTCGGAGCATAGTCTCTGGGATCTGGTCGACCTCCCCAAGGTAAATGAACCGGCCGAGAGCAGAGGCGGCAGCCGCCCGCACCTCTGAGGCACCATCCCCCTGAAGTGCTTCAATGAGCGAAGGGACAAGGCTGGGATCCTCACATTCCCACAGATTGCCTATCGCAATGCACCGGACCTGGGCATCCTGGTCCGTTAGTGCCATGCGATTTACGCGTTCAAAGGTAAGCTCAAAGTGCAGATCCGCAAGTTGACCCAATTCCTCGAGTACGACGCGCCGCCGAGCGGGGGGAACTTTCCGCCAAGTCTTCTCCAGGACCTCCATTGTGTTTGAGTCGAGATCGGAGAACTCAGAAAGGCGACCGACCGGCACCGGCTGGTTTTCGTCCCGCAGGATCTCAAGAAGCTCTTCCACGGAGGTGTCCGTTAGGCCCATGGCTCACCGTGGCAGTGTAATTGGGTTCACGAAATCCTGGAAATTGATGTACACCATCAATGCCAGGAGAAGAGCGAACCCGATAGCGTGGGCCAGTCCCTCATATTGGGGATCGATCCTTCTACCAAGCACCGCCTCGATCAGTACAAAGAGAAGGCGGCCCCCGTCCAGCGCGGGGATTGGAAGCAAATTCGCGAAGGCGAGGCTGCCGCTTATCACTCCTACCAGGTTGAGGGTCAGGAACGGCCTCTGAGCTGAACGGTCGATCTGTGTTGCCCAGCTCAACATATCGTACATGCCCTTCAATCCACTGACTCGGGCCTCATCGGTGGAAACCTCACCAAGGAACAAGCGCACGGGCAGCCGGAATAGCTCGCGAAACTGGAACCAGGTTGATCGCCAGCCCAGCCCAGCCGCTTCAAGCGTGCCGACTGCTCGGGTCGGATTTCCGAGGAAGACGCCTATCGCCCCTTCTCCTTCCGGCGGCTCGGGGCGTGGAATGACCGAGACTGTCAGGCTCTGACCGTCTCGCTGGACAGTGAGGGCGACGCGTTCTCCAAGATGACTTGAAACAGCCTGCTGCATGCTCTGAAAGCCGGTGATCGTATCGCCCCCAACCGACAAGACGATATCTCCTCGCTGAAGGCCTGCCGCTTCGGCTGGAGACCCCGCAGAGACGCCCGTGATCATGACCCGTTCGGTGTCCGGCGCCGCGAACCGGAATGCTGCGCCAAAGGCCAGAATGGCAAGCAGGATGTTTGCTGCTGGACCTGCCAGGAGAATTATAGTTCGCGTGAGCTTGCTAGCTCCAGCCAGCCCGCCTTCGACCCCAGGATCGTTCTCGCCGGCTGGCCGTACGAACCCACCCAACGGGACCAAGTTCAAGGTAAATCGGGTCCCGCCCTGGTGAAACAAGGTTGTCAAGCGTGGAGGAAAACCTAGGCCGAACTCCTCAACCCGAACACCCGTTGCCCGTGCAGCCAAGAAGTGGCCCAATTCGTGGCCCACGATGAGTACGGCAACTACCAACACAAAAATCAGCATATCAAGCACCGGTATATACCTCTATCCTTGGTTTCTCTCGAGTCGCGGGAATTATATCACCGGCAGGCGTTTCCTACTGTAAGCCTTACAGCAGTCTAGCAGGTCCCCCGGCGCCGGCCCGTCTGACCTCCAGTACACCCTCGATGGCTTCCAATCGTCTGGCGACATCATCCGCAGCGTCGTCAAGGCAGAGACAGTGGACATTGGGGCCGGCATCCACAGAATAGCAGACCGGGATCCCAGCGCGGCGCCACTCACGAACGGCCTGCATGATAGCGACGGTGGCTGGTTGCCAGTAGAGAAGGGGAGGGGTGGAGGTTTGCATCACTGCGTGCATCATGTTGCTGTCCTGCTCAACGATGGGGGCCAAGTTTGAGAAGTCCCGCGCAAGAATCGCAGCCTGACAGAGCTCCAGGCGTCGAGGCGCATCTTCGACGCGGGCTGGCTGCAGCGGGCTGGTTTCGGCCAGGGCGTGGCCAGCAGTTGAGCCGATAGCCTTGTGCTGTCGACTCGCCACGGCAACGAGATCCACCAGCCCCCAGTGATTGGCTGGCGCAATCTGTTCGGCGTAGGATTCCTCATGTCTGTCCGCAGCAAACCATCTTACAAACCCACCGAAGATGGAGCGGCAGGCGGAGCCTGAGCCCAGACGTGCCAGCCTCGAAAGTGATTTCGGGTCTAGATCCATCCCCGCCGCCGCACAGGCAGCCAAGGTCAGGGAAGCGAAGGCAGAGGCCGAGGAGGCGATACCGACACCGGCTGGGAAGTTGTTCTGGCTTTCCACGCTGGCGAACGAACGCATGTCCGTCAAGCTGCGTATGTGGTCCAAGTGCTTTGTGACCCTTTCCAACTGTTGACCTCGAGTCTGAGAACCGTCAAGCCAGAATTCGTCCTGGGTGAGTTCGGGGAGATAACTCACAGACGTGCGGGTCTCAAGCCCTTCCAGCGTCATGGAAATGGACCCATTGGATGGCAGCCGCAGTCCTTGGTTGCGGTTTCCCCAATATTTGACAAAGGCGATATTTGGGCTCGCTTGGGCGAGGGCGGTTGGCATGGGTTGAGTTTACCATGGTGAAACGAGTACTATTGTGCGTTCGTGGACCCCGGGGAAAGATAGACCTCCGGCTCCCGACCGAGTGTCTGAGGTCCATCTGAAAGCCGGCGGGGCCAGGATGACTGTAGAGCGAACAGGGCAGCCCGCGGGCCGCCCTGTTCACTTTTCTTTGAAGAAGGTCAGTAGTTCCAATGCGGACTGCGATTACCAAGTCGTCTTTTTCCAAGGTTCCTGACAAGAGGCTTCTGTAAAGGAGCCGAAGTCCATGGATTCACTAATCCACTGATTTTGGCGGGTCACATACTACCCATTATCCTTCTCAGCTTCAACATAGCGCCTAAATGCACAGTGGCACCTACCTTGTTGGCAGTCTCTCTTGTCTCACTCTCTGGACACTATTTATGATGTTCAACTTGAATATTGGCTGTCTAGCTGGTTGGCAATTGGGCTTGGTTAGCCAAGGCGATGTTGGGATGCACGACTGCGGTGGCGGATTGCGCAGGCTGAGTCGGCCAAGGCGAGCGTTTCAAGGCCTGGGCGATCAAGTAGGAGCGCGATTCCCGGGAGGCGGGAGGCCGCCGCCAGGCCTTGAACGTTGGAGCTGGAGGCGGGACCTCGGCTTGCAGCCTAAGGGCGAGAGGCTGCGAGGTGAAGCCGGAGGCCTAACTCCTCTGGAGAGACTGCAAGCGTGTGGTCGCACGTCCGGTTACGGTGAGTGGGCTGCGCGTTTTCAGGAGCCTGACCACCGACTCAAATGATCAGCATCGAAAACCAGATACCCCGTAGTCTGAAAGGCAGCTTTTCCCAGTTATCGCCGTAATCGGGACTGTGCCAAACATCGCCGCCTTTCAAACCAGCATACAGGTGGCCAGGTTCATCCTGGAGGGTGACAAGTGCAGTAGGGGTTTCAGAAAGAGGGTGCGCCTTCCAGCCGATCGGGTGCCAGCCCGGAGCATCCTCGGAACGGTACAGGTAAACACTGGGATCTTTGCCAAATGCATTAAACGGGCTGGGGGCAACGCAGACATACCAGGTATTGGGACGACCCGGATCTGCGGCACAGACAATACCGTAGTTCTTGGCA
>CAYGCA010000012.1:15158-18918 GCA_964348265.1 uncultured Anaerolineaceae bacterium
CCCCGCTTTGCCTTCTGCCAGCTTTCCCCACTGTCTTGAGAGAAGGCAGCTCCTCCCCCACTGCCGCCGGCCTCGTAGGCCCAACTGCCGGCGACGCCGTGGAAGGTGAGCGAGTGACAGTCACGCAGAGCGCCGGGTCGGTGACTAGACCAAGTACGACCGCCGTCTTTGCTGCGCACGACGGCTCCAAATTCGATCCCGGCTAGGATACGGTCTGGCTCTGCAGGTGAAATGGTAATCGCGGAAACGTAGGGCCGAATATCCGGAGGTTCTGCCGGGGAGAGCCACCACCAACGGCCGGGAATTCGTCGGAAGTTCTCCAGTTCCCTCCAGGTCCTGCCTCCGTCCGTTGATTTGAACATGAGCGCTGGTTTGGTGCCAGCATAGATAGTGTTAGGGTCATGTGGGCTGACCGCCAACGATTTGACGATCTGATTGTCCAAACCGCTGGCTGTCCAGGTGCGGCCGCAGTCGCTGGAGAGCCAGATACCCCTGTTTCGGCTGCCGGCGTAGGCGACCTGTGGGTCAGACGGATCAGCCGCCAGGCAGCTAACTTGGAGGTCTTTGACGAGGTGCTCTACCTTCCAAGTTCGCCCAGGCTTATACTCAGCACGGGAGAGTCCATAGTCGTATGAGGCCAGGAAGATCTTCTGTGGCATGACCCTTCCTATTGAAACTGACTTCCGTCTCTGCCTGGACAGGAGTGTCGTAGGGAGAGTGACCCAGACGCAGCGACTGCAGGCGCCGGCCTACTCGGGGTGTCGGTGAAGGCACTCGGCGAGGGCGCGCAGGGCGGCCCGGTACCGGCTTGTGGCGATTTGAACCTGAACTTGCTGCACCGTAACCCTGCCAATAGACACCCCTGAAGCTGTCATAGCGGCCTGGTCTGACTGCGCCCAGCCACTAGCTGGGGAGTTGCCCGAGGGGGCCTCCAGCGACCGCTTGAGCTCGCGTGCGGCGGCTTGCACTTCATCTCGAAACTTCTGGCAAGGGTCCTCGTTCACTCTGTTACCTCCCGTAAGACGCGTCCTTGGCACTCGGTCAAGGGTGGCTGGGTCTTCCTGCTCGCCCGAGAAGAATGTGCATAATCAAGGTTGGTTCCCCCACACGTAGTGCGTATAGCCATTACAGAACAATATGCCCCAGCCTTCTCAACAGGCACTCTCCAGCTCTACCACCTCAACTCATACTCAGCGCCAGCCTCAGCTTCAGTCGGCAAGGCAGGCTGTTGGAGGTCTCCCTTTGGTCACAGACAAAAGCGAGCCGGTCCGGCTCGCTGGTTTCTGGGGCGACTGACGGGGCTCGAACCCGCACTCCCCTGATCCACAGTCAGGTGCTTTACCATTAAGCTACAGTCGCCAAGCCTTATCGGCGCTCTTCTATTCTAGATGAGCGCTGTACCAACAGTCAAGTACGGTGTCCGTTGTCCGAAGCTGGGTTGCTTCTGACAAGCCTCCTTGGCCAAGACTGCATTATAGCACGCACTTGCGCTTCGAAAAGCTTGGGCTGGCGACACTTCAAACATTGGGGCGGTTCCAGTTCTCTACTACAGTCTAGATCAAGCTAGAGGAGGCGCCTCTATCGACTTTGGAGATTCCTCGGAGTTCCCTTTCCTTCGGCAGAATACAGCCCGCAGCCAGGTATTGGCCGTAACAAGGCCGTCGGCGAGACGTTTTCTCTAGAAAGGGGAATCTCCTGACGGACCTCATCGTCAGGGGGTTTGTTGTGTTCGCGTGTGAAAAGTAGAAGTCTAGCATGGCCTCCCCTGGCCAGGCCAGTCTGAATAGATGCATAGGTGAAATGGTTTATGGGCTACTACATGCGGGTATTCGAGATTGAGGTTATGGGGGAGACTTTCGAGGTGTGGCAGGAGCTTAATTTGCATACCAACGTGGGATTCAGTGAGCATTCAGAGTCTGCTGAGGCGGGGCGGGCGGGGATTGAGAACACAAGGAACTTTGGTCTATCTAGGGTGCGCAAGGCACAGAGAAACGGGTGGCCATCGGAATTTTGGCTTTGGCGGAGGGGTGAAGCCAATCCGGGAGAAGAGGCTTCAATTGATGTCCCTGGGCCGGATCTGCCTCCCCCGAACATTCAGCTTCGTAGAACACAGGATGGGAGCCTGAAGCTTGGTCTGAGACCGCGAGAGTCAACGGCGCCTCCGAGCCAAGACAGCAAGGTCGCGTGTCTGGAAATGGATGGTCTTGTCTTTCTCCAATCGGAGGTCGCTGGAGTTCAGCTCTCAAATCTCCAGGACAGCATTGACACGGTGGTTCGACTTGAGATTGTGGAATTTGAGCGAGGCGCAGTAAAGGTCGTCGGTTACTGCATGTTGGGAGTACCCGAGCTTGGCGATTACCTGTCTAGGATTCAGGGCTGGTTGCTGGAACGCTTCGCTCCCATCCAGCCACCGGAGACTTCATCCACGGAGGGCCATCGGTCAAGACGGGATGTCGCGAAAGAAGCCGGTTAGGCGCAGGCAAAGGATGCCCGGCCGAGGGCGAACAGCCATTTGTTGAACCGTTTGTCTATCCTCCTGCCGCCCCGGTCTTTAGCTCATATCCCTTCCAGAATCAAACTGGGAACCTCTTCCCGAGCTACCATCAACTGCTCTCCGCTTCGAAGGTCCTTTACGCTGACTTGATTCGCGCTCAGTTCATCGGGTCCTAAAACCACAACCATCGGGATTCCTTGCCTGTCCGCGTATTTGAACTGTTTGCCAAGCCGGTCGGCCTTTGGATACCATTCAATCCGCAGGCTGGCCGCACGCAGTTCGGTCGCCAAGCGCAGGGATTCTAGGAGAGTGTCGGCGTCGAACGTGGCGACCATTGCATCGGCCGGATTCGGCGTGAGTTGCGGGAAGGCGCCGTATGACTCAAGCAGCAGGCCGACCACAACATCCCCCATGGCGAAGCCTACAGCCGGCAAAGGATCGCCGCCCACATCAGCCACTAGATTGTCATAGCGACCTCCTCCTAGGATGGCGCGGAACCCGCCTTCCGTGGCGCGGGCCTCAAAAACTGTGCCGGTGTAGTAATCGAGCCCGCGGATTACGGTTGGGTCATAGGAGAAATAGTCAGACACACCTAGTGCTTCGAGAGCCTCGAAGAACTCAGACAGTTCATCTGATTCACGCCATGCGTCTTTGTCTGTGAGCAGGTCCATTATCGCCACCAGCTGTTTGTCGGACAGGCCTGATCCCCTGGCGGACGCTTCCCAGGCGTCGGCCTCCATCCTTTCACGCCGGTCAATGAGTCGGAAAATCTCTTGTCGTCTTTCCGGCGGAATCTTCGCCAGTTCGAGACGAGCTTCAACGAGAGGTCGACTATTGACGAGAAGCCTCACTTTCGTTGAGTCGAGTCCGATAGTTTCAAAGAAGGTCGCTGCTATGGCAGCGTTTTCGGCATCCGCTTGGGGTGAACTGGTTCCCAGGAGATCAACGTTCCACTGAAAGAATTCGCGTGCCCGACCTTTTTGGGGCCTCTCGTAGCGCCAGAAAGGTCCGAACGACCACCAGCGGATTGGCTTTGCGAGGGCTTTGCTGCGGGCGGCCACCATACGTGCCAATGTAGGCGTGAGCTCGGGCCGCAAAGTCAGCAGCTCCTCATTCCTATCTGGAAACACGAATGCTTGCTCTTTTACAAGCTCATCCCCCGACTTGGCAGCAAAGAGCTCAAGCGGTTCGAGGATGGGGCCCTCGAATTCTCTATAGCCAAAGGACTCCGAAACCACCCGAATCCGGTCACAAAGCCACCGCCGG
>CAYGCA010000012.1:18948-38826 GCA_964348265.1 uncultured Anaerolineaceae bacterium
ACGAAAAAACGGCGGGGCGCTGCCCACGCCGTTCGGGCTAATTCAGCGATCGGGCTGTACCACGTGGACCTACGCGCCCAAACCCTCCTTCTTAATCCTGAAAGAGGGAGAGAATTCGCCAGCCTGCCCGTGAAGAACTCTCCGGTTCATGGCACGGATTATAGCATAGCCCGCTGGCACGTTCAACATGAGGTTTGGAATATGAGCTAACCCATAGCCTCAGCTACGGCTTCGACGATCCGTCGCTCCCCAACCAGTTTCGCGACGCTCTCAACGTCATCGGTCATTGGATAATCGGCGGCCCGGAAGGGCACCAATCCCCGAATGCACCTGTGGGCGGCAGCACTGCCTGGGCCCATTCTGGCTTCCGGCATCTGCTCTCGGCGGAGATCGAGGGCTTTGGCGGCTGTCAGTAGCTCCAGGGCAATGATTCGACGCAGGTTCTTCTGTACCCGGGCGAGGTTTTGGCCGGCGGTGGTGGAATTCGCGTTCAGATCCTCCTGGCCGGCAGATGTTGGCAACGATTGCAGGCTGTTCGGGACCGCCAATGTCTGATTCTCGAGCACCAGTGAAGCTGCAGTGTACTGAAGCATCATCATGCCCGAGTGAAGACCTGCATCCTCGTGACGGCCAACCAGCATCGGAGGCAAGCCAGCGTTTGTATGCCCAGTGACGAGGCGAAAGAGGCGTCTTTCCGACAACGCGCCGACTTCTGCCAACGCAATCTTCAGATAGTCGGCCGCCAAACCCAGGGGCTCGCCGTGGAAGTTCCCTCCAGAAACCGCCTCTTTGCCGAACAAGAGCGGGTTGTCGGTGGCCGCATTGACCTCACGGGTAGCAACGGCTCGTGCGAAGTCCAGGATCTCCCATGCAGGGCCGATAATCTGAGGGATGCAGCGAAGGCTGTACGCGTCGTGGATGCGTCCTGAAGCATCCATGAATTGGCTGCCCGCCGTTAGGCTTCGAATTCGGGCGGCGACAGCCATCTGGCCGGGGTGGGGCCGGGCGCTGTGAAGTCGATCATCGAACGCGTGTGAGACGCCGAGCAGCGCCTCGAGCGCCATGCCGGCGGCGATCTCGGCAGTGCGGAGCAAGCACTCTCCATCTTGACACCCTAAGGCTAGCAGCGCGGCGCTGAACGTTGCACCATTGGTCAGAGCCAATCCCTCCTTGGGGGCAAGCCGGAGGCGAGTGAGGCCAGCGGCTTCCATCGCCTCGGATCCCGACATTAGGCGGCCGTCATGCCACGCTTTGCCGGAAGGGCCGTCTTCCTCAGTGCCGGGCCCTTTTGAGAACACGATCGCCATATGGGCCAGGGGAGCCAGATCACCGGAGGACCCCAGAGAACCTCTGGAGGGGATGTATGGGGTCACTTGCTCTTGGAGCATGCCCAGGATGGTTTCGATGATTTCGGGACGCACGCCTGAATATCCGTGGGCGAGCGTATTGGCCCGAATCAGCATGGCAGCCCTGACCACATCCTTTGGGAAGGGCGGCCCCACCCCAGCGCTGTGACTGAGAATCAAATTATGAGACAGGTAGGCCGATTCCGTCGGCTTGATCCTCCGACTTGCGAAGGCTCCGAACCCGGTATTTACACCGTAAACGCGCTCCCGAGAGGACGCCAACTGGCTGACAATCCCGGCCGACCGCTCCACTCTTTTCTTCGCCTCGGGATTCAGGCTAAGAGATGCCTCCCCGCGTGCTGCCGTCTCGATCTGTTCAAGTGTGAGTCGCTGCCCATCGAGGAGGATTGTTTCGTTCATGGATTTGTCTCACCTCTCAAAAGAAGGGACGGGGGCGGCATTGTGCCGCGCAGTTGAGGGATCGCAGCCATGGCCCCAGGCGTTCCTTCTGTGGAAGGTTATCTTCGGAGAAGGAAGAACTCTGTCCAAGCTGCCGGTGCCCATGATCGCCGGATGCCGGAGCCTCCATCCTTCCGGAGACTGCGTGGGGGCTGAACAAGATTGGGGGTGACCACCGGGCAGCTTCTGAAGCGGTGCAGGTGAAAAGCTGGTCACCAAGAATTTCCACTCGAATTCTACCTGAAACTGGTCGAAGCTCGAGGTCACGGGAAGCGATTCCTCGGGCCAGTCACTTTCAGACAACTAAGGTAGGTCGGGCATAGGGGGTGGATCGCGTTCCTTTGGGGCATGGTATGCTAATCGGGAAAAACCGCGCAGGGGGAGGAGTCAGCTACCCGAGGGATACTTGGCGGTACTACCGGTTCTCCTTGTCGCCGTGGGATCGCTCCTGCTTTGGTTCACCAGCCGGCAGTACCGGCGCGACTGGTGGGCGCTGGGATCTGGCTGGGCACTTCTCACTTGGCTTACCACTCTCGCACTATCGACTCAGATTCCTACCGCGACGAGTCTGTCGGTCTGGCGGCCGATGGAGTTGTTCGCATCCAGGCTCGAGCTTCGACTTGATGTCGTCGGGTGGGCGCTCGCTTATAGTGGTGTAACGGTCCTCGTGGCCGTCGCGCTCACAGGCGCCGCACGGCGGCCCATCCCTGGCTCTCAAATGCGGACTCTGATGTTCGGCTATTCCGCCTTGGGCTTGCTTGCGATCCTGGGCGGAAACCTCCTGACGATTGTATCTGCGTGGGCTCTCATGGACTTAGCGACCTATTTTCTGAATTATGGTTTGCTTGGAAAGCCCAGAGATCCCGGTCGCCCTACGATTCGTCTAGCGGCTAACGGAGCTGGACTTCTTCTGGTGATCGCCGCGGCTCTTGTGAGTTGGCAATCAGGTGTAGAGGGCGATTTTTCCGGCGGGGGGATGTCTACGTTGTCGAGCTGGCTGCTGGTTGCCGCCTGCACCTTCCGTCTAGGACTTATGCCGCTGCATTTCACCCTTCCCAAAGTGCCTGGCCTGCGCCGCGGCATCGGAACGCTTTTGCGCTTGCTGCCTCCAGCCGCCGCGCTGGCACTCCTTGCTCGTCAATTCGGCCACAGTTTACCGCCGGAAATGGTTCCTTGGCTGCTAGCGATAGGTGCGGTGGGAGCCCTGATCGGCGGGCTCCGCTGGGGTCTGGGTGGTGTATCCGTGGAGGCACGACCTTTTCTGGTCCTGGGGGTGTCCGGTCTTGGAGTTCTGGCAGCAGGGCTCGATGCAGAGAACGCGAGTGCAGCCATCCAGTCGGCCGCCGTTACTCTCTTGATGGTCGGGGCCGTCGTCTCTTTGGCTGGCATCCACACCCCTTGGCATCGGGCCGCTCCATGGGCAGCTGCGATGCTGCTCGTTGGATTCCCGGGAACCCCTAGCTCCTTCTTGGTTGAGTCACTCGGGAAGGGTCTGGGAGATGCAAGGCTGATGTGGGCCACAGCAACGGGCATTCTGACCCTCGTGGTGCTGGTCGCTGGGACTTTTAGGCGCGGCCTTGCCTCACTTACCCCGTGGGAGGCCAATGAAGATTTCGCCCGGCTTGCCTACGGTTTAGGGATCTTCCTGCCGGTCATGGCTGGAATTGGGCTCGGTTTCAGCAGTCGCCCGAGGATCACCTTGGAGGGTAGTCTGGTACTCATTCTGGTCCTTGCACTCTCGACCCTATCGCTGTATGCCTTGCGCCGCGTTCCTGTGGAGTCCCTCGGCCGTTGGGGGAGACTGACGATTTGGTTCGATCTGGGGCCAATCTACCGCCTGGTGGGCCAAGTCTACACTGCGTTCCTGAGAAGCATCCGTTGGGTGAGTCAAGTTGTCGAGGGTAAAGCCGCCTTCTTGTGGCTAATTGTCATTGTGCTGCTCTTGGGAGTAGGCCTCGCAGGCTAGGAAGTCATGGACTCGATCGGCAGCCTCACCTGGATGCCCGCGGTGCTTGTCGCCCTCACTGCAAGCCTCCTGATCCTCTTGGGCCATCGCCGGCTCTTGCTAATCATTCTCGCGATTCAGTTCGGCCTAGTCGGCTGGCTGACGCTCCCGACGTTGCCCCTGGCATCCGCCTCCGGAAAGCTAATTGCCGGCTTGATGGCCTGCGCGATTATGGTGCTTTCTATGTCATCGGGGCAGCTCTCGCTTCCCCTCCTGCAGACAGAGGCAAGGACTGCAAGACCCTTCACTTTTTTCGCAGTGATCCTGGTAGTGGTGGCCTCCTGGGGCCTTAGTCGAACAGCCTGGCTGGCGTTCATGGGGCTTGATCCCGCAGCCAGTCTAGGGGCGCACTGGCTCCTCTTCCTTGGCCTGCTTCATCTTGGCCTTTCGGAAGACCCTTTCCGAATTGGAATTGGCTTGCTCACGATTGTCAGCGGATTCGAAGTGGCCTACAGCACGCTGGAATCATCCTTGGCCATTCATGCGCTGCTGGCAGCTGTCCATATAGGCATCGCTATCGTAGTAAGCTATCTTGTCCTATTGGCCGATACCGGAAGTCGGTCGGAGGGGGACGCAGCGTGAGCGCTCCTCTGCTTGTCCTGCTTGCCACGGGTCTGCTCTCGATCGTCGTATTTTGGCTTAGAAACCGACCCCAGATTACCTTTGTCGTAGCTGGACTTGGTGCCGCGCTGGTTGGCTCTTTTTCCCTCTGGGGAAGCATCGATGAGCCGGTCAGCCTCATGGGCTCTACCCTGAAGCTGTCGGCCGCTTGGAATTTGCTGGGGCGGGCCCTCGTGCTTGACAGCTCGAACCGGGCTCAAGTTGGTTTCCTGTACTTTGTCGCTTCCTTCGTGTTTGGGGGCGGTTATGTCGCCAGGGCCGGCCGTCATCTCTACTCCATTGGGCTTGCGACCCTGGCCGTAGTTGCGGGCTCCTTGATGATCCGACCCTTTGTGTTTGCGCCACTCTTTCTGGAGTTTTCGGCCTTGGGGGCCGCGTTGCTGCTGGCTTCCCCCTCAACTCGGAAGCAGCGAGGCAGCTTAAGGCTTCTCGTCCTCTACACCCTGTCGATGATGGTGATCCTTGTAGCCGGCTGGCTGCTGGAAGTTGGTGGGGTGACAAGCACAACGCCCGTTACCCTGCTCTTGGGGATAGGCTTTGGGATCTTGATGGTTGTGCCTCCCTTCCACCTGTGGCTGCCGGCGGCAGCCGAGGAGGCCCATCCCTATGCACTGGCATTTGTAGGCGTTGTGCTCCAGAGTGCGGGCGTGTTCTTCATGCTGCGCTTCTTGGACACCTACGAATGGCTACGGGTAGATTCGACGCTGTTTCTTCGATTGCGCTGGCTCGCTGTGACCATCATTCTCTTTGGTGCAGCCTGGACGCTTGCCCAGGAGTCATTTTCGAGGACGCTAGCCTATGCACTGCTGACGGACTTTGGCGTGATGCTCCTGGCCGTTAGCGTTGGCAACCCGGCTGGATTCCGGCTGGCCTTGGGGCTGACGGGAGTTCGCGCCGTCGGTTTGACGGTATGGGCTATCGGGGCCTCGGTTCTTCAGGCTGGCCAGGGAGGAGACACCGCGCGATCGCTCCTAGGTGCAGGACACCGATCGCCGTACGCGGCCGCGGCGGCCCTGACCGGCATGTTCTCCTTGACGGGAATTCCCCTAACAGCCGGGTTCCCAGGAAAGTGGTCGTTGCTCTCGGTCTTGGCTTCTTCTTCCCTTCAATCTGGATTCGCCGTAATTGTGGCGATGGCGGCACTTGGCGCGGCCAGCATGCGTTGGATGAGCGTTTTTCTGTCCGGCGAAGCGGATTCCGAATCGATCACTTCGAGTCCCCTGGAGACATTCTTCCTCCTAGGAGGGGTTGGGATCATTCTGCTCTTGGGGACCTTCCCTCAAGTGCTTCTGCCGTGGATGGTTCAGGCCCTTGACGGCTTGTCGAACCTCGGGCCCTAGAATTGGCGCAGGGCGCGGTGTGCTATAATCCGCCGGCGCTAAGGAGGCAGCTAAAATGGAAGCTGAGCAAATCGAGACTCGCCTCGCGTGGCTGGATGAGCAGCGACGTAAGGATGCTGACACGCTGAGCCGAGCTTGGAGCAAGCTGGAAGGGTTTGAAGACTCGATCACTCAGCAATCGCAGCAGATTCAAGATCTGGCCAGTGAAATCGCTCGACTGACCGCTCTTTCGGGAAGGATCAGCCAATTTGACGAAGCGCTCACAAAGCACCGCCAGGAGATCTCGCGGCAACTGGAGGGCACCGCCAAGCGCCGCGAAGAGATGACTCATCGAATGGAAGAGATGCGAAAGAGCGATCAAGAGAAGACCGCAAAGGCGATGGACGAACTGCGGGCGCTGATGTCTCCCCTGGATGAGATTCAATTGAATTTGGCGACCCACCGCGAGGAAGCTATGCGGCTCTCTCGCGATCAAAACGCGCTGGAGAAGCGTCTCGACGAACTATCGTCAAAGGACGAAGAATTGGGCCGCTCGATACTCTCCCTGGATGAAACACATAAGCACTACAACCGCAGAATATCTGACCTGCAGGCAGAAACGACGGATCTCCGGGCAAGGGCGGACACTTTGCGGGGTCTCATTGACACTTCGGATGATCAGGTAAGACGGCTTGACACGAAAGTGTCTGAGCTGGCTGCCAGTGAGAGCGAGCAGCGCGAAGCGCAAGTATTGTGGACGGAGCAGCAAAGCCTCAAAATTGCGGATTTTGAAAGGGGATGGAAGGAGTGGAGCGATCAGGTTGTCGGATTCGACGAAAAGGCCGCTGAATTCGATGAACGCATGCTTTCCTATGCGGAGACATATCGCAAGCTCCGACAACTCCAGGATGACCTGGAGAACCTCTTTGAACGTCTTGAGCGGCGCATCAATGAAATCATCGAAATGCAGCGCCTGGGAGAAGACCGAATTCGTCAGGAATGGACAAACTTCCAGGCGGATGATCAGAAGCGCTGGAACACACACAAGCTCACGACTGATGAGCATTGGCGAGAACATGACAGGCTCCATGAAAAGTTGACCATTGAGCTGAGAGCGCTGGATGAAAATGTCGCCGAAGTCTCGCGTGCTATTGTGGAAATCGGCCAGACGAGCAATCAGAGGATTATGGATCTTATGGCGGTCGTCCGCGAATGGGCGGCCGAGGTTGAAACGATGCGCGGGGAGAGCTGATCGAACAGTGTCGAACCGCCTACATTTTCCGCCTTGCCGGTTCCCCTGACCGACGGTCGAAGTCTATGCGAGTAATCGGGACTGCAGGCCATGTTGACCATGGCAAATCCACGCTCATCCATGCCCTGACCGGGGTTCACCCTGACCGACTGAAAGAAGAGCAAGAGCGCCAGATGACCATCGATCTGGGTTTTGCCTGGATGAGCTTGCCCGATGGGGAATCGATGGGTATTGTCGATGTCCCGGGTCACCGCGATTTCATTGAGAACATGCTGGCCGGTATAGGAGGTGTCGACGCAGCCTTGTTGGTCATTGCAGCCGACGAGGGCCCAATGCCGCAGACGCGAGAGCACCTGGCGATTTTGGATCTCCTGGAAATTGAGAAGGCGGTGGTGGCTCTTACCAAGATCGATCTCGCCCAAGATGAAGCCTGGCTGGATCTGGTCAAAGAGGACATAACCGGGCTTCTGGGCAAAACCCGACTCGCTGCCTCCCCTATTGTGGCCGTCTCACCGATCACTGGTCAGGGACTTGATGACTTGATCCAGGCCCTAGCGGAGATGCTGCGCGAGTCGAGCGCCAGGCCCGATTTGGGGAAGCCGCGCCTGCCGATCGACCGTGTCTTCACGCTGAGTGGATTCGGCACGGTGGTCACTGGGACATTGGTGGATGGAGGTTTTGAGGTTGGCCAGCAGATCGAGATTCTCCCCGGAGCTTTGAACGCCAGGATTCGCGGTCTTCAAACCCATCGTTCCAAGATCGATCGGGCGGTGCCGGGTAGCAGGGTTGCGGCAAACCTATCCGGGATCGATGTCCATCAGCTCGAGCGCGGCGACGTCATGACGTTGCCAGGCGCCTTCAGCTCCACAACTTTGATCGACGTCCAAGTTCGTCTGTTGAAGGAGGCGGGCCTAGCCCTGCGGAATAACCAGGAGGTGAAGTTCTTCATAGGCTCTGCCCATAGAATGGCAACGGCACGGTTGCTGGGAACAGAAATGCTCCACCCTGGCGAAGCTGGCTGGCTCCAGCTGAAGCTGCAGAAGCCCATCGTTGCAGCGCGAGGAGACCACTTTATTCTGAGAAGGCCCTCCCCAAGCGCTACCTTGGGCGGAGGACGTGTGGCTGATCCGCACCCGTCCCGGCACCATCGACGGGCGCACCCAACCGTCGTTGAGAGGCTCGGTCATCTCCTGGAGGGCACCCCTGGCGAAATCCTGGTTCAAACGTTGATCGGGTCAGGTCCCGCTACCTTGGCCGAAGCCACGGAGCGGGCTGGTATCGAAGCCTCTCAGGTGGAGGCTCTCGTAGCAGAACTTGTGGCAAAGGGTGAGCTGGTCGTGCTCACGAAGAACGATGCGGATAACTCGGGGGAAACGTGGGTGGCAGCCGCTCGTTCCTGGCAAGGCATCAGGCAGGCTGTTGAACAGCACCTGGATCGCTACCATTCGGACTACCCCAGCCGTCTGGGTATGCCACGCGAAGAACTCAAGAGTCGTATGAACCTTTCATCGGGCGCGTTCGCCGCCTCGACCTCCAAGCTGCTCGCCGACGAAGTCCTGTCTACGGAGGGGACACGAGTTAGGCGGCCCGATTTCTCACCCCGGCTGGCCCCAGAGCAGAAGGCAAAGGCGGATGCTCTTTTGCAGAGATTTGCGGCTTCTCCCTCCACGCCTCCCAGCTTCAAAGAGGCAGCTGCGGACGTGGGCGGCGAAGCCCTGAACTTTCTTCTGGAGCAAGGGCGCCTTATCAAGGTATCTGAAGATGTCCTGCTCGAAACTCGGGTCTACGAGGACATGGTCTCCAAAATTCGACAGGCGCTTGAGAGGAACGGAACGATTAAGGTCGCTGAGGTCCGGGACATGTTCCGAACTTCCCGGAAATATGCCTTGGCACTCATGGAGCATCTCGATATGCTGGGTGTGACCTCGCGTGAAGGTGACGTCCGGCGGTTGGTGAGACCCTCTAGGTAGGTGTCTGGCTCATTCGTCTATTGAAAGGCTCGCCGGTGCCATCTGCCGCCGACCATCGTTCCGACGGGACGCAGATCGGCGATCTCCTCCGGAGAGCAGGCGAACGGGTCTACCTCGAGAACGATTAGGTCAGCCAACATTCCGGGGCTCAATTGGCCCAGTCTCTTCTCCAGTCCCGCTGCGAATGCCGGGCCGAGGGTATAGGCCCGAAGGGCATCTTCAAGGCCTATCCTCTCCTCAGGGATCCAACCCTCAGTGCCAGGATAGCCGTCCCTGCGGCGACGAGTGAGAGCAGCATGAATGCCCCAAAAAGGATTTGGACTCTCTACGGGGGCGTCTGAGCCAAAGGCCAGCAGCGCGCCGGACTGACTCAAGCTTCTCCACGCATAGCTTGTTTTGACTCTCTCTCCCCAATACCGGTCGGCCATCAGCATGTCTGAGGTCGCATGGATCGGCTGCATCGAGGCGACGAGGCCCAGGCTGCCTGGACGCAGGAGGTCCTTGCGGTGGAGCAGCTGCAGGTGTTCTACGCGATGCCGCAGTGGGGGCAATCCGTTGTCCCGCTCATAGGCCCGTAGAGCTTCATAAGCGTTGAGCACCTCATGATTCGCACGATCGCCAATTGCGTGAACGCTCATGGCAAGGCCGCCCTCGCCCGCTCGAGCTGAAATCTCCAGCAGTTCTTCTGCGTCGACCAGGCTAATGCCCGTGTTATCGGGTTCGGTTTCATAAGGCGCCAACATGGCTGCGGTTCGGGGGCCGAGAGCGCCGTCCGCGAACACCTTGATGTTGCCGATACGTATCCAAGCGTCCCCGAATCCGGATCGAAGGCCCAGGCCCAGCGCGTCCTGCAGGTGCCTTAGCGGAATGTTCTTCAAGACGCGAAGACCCAGTGAGCCCGCCTCTCTCAGAACCTGAAGAGCCCGGAAACATTGGGGGCCGTCAAAGTCGTGTACCCCCGTTATTCCATAAGCCCAGAGCCTCTTCTGGGCCTCCTTGAGACTGCTCACGAGGTCTTCAATGGTCACTGCCGGAATCACCGATTTCACAAGAAGCATTGCCTCTTCCAGCAAGATCCCCGTTGGGGATCCGTCACTTTTCCGCAGGATTTCGCCCCCGGGTGGGTCGGGGGTTGAGGCATCGATGCCGGCTGTCTCCAAAGCGCGGCCGTTGACCCAGGCCGCATGCAGCGATTTGGCCGTCAGATAGACAGGGTGAACGGGCGCGACCCGGTCGAGATCGGTCGCAGATCCGAAGGATCCCCAGGCATTCTGGTTCCAGCCGTGTCCCCTGATCCATTCACCGACAGGCGTGCGGCCAGCCTTTTCTCTGACCCGATCCAGGCACACCGCCAGTGTCTCGGTCTCACAATCAATCAAATCCAGACTCTGAGCGTAGCTCTCGAGGTGAATGTGTGCATCCGTCAATCCTGGAAGGACCGTCTTCCCATTGAGGTTTAACAGCCTGGTGTCTGGCCCCGCCAGTTCGGCGACCTCTTCGTTCCTGCCGCAGGCGATCACCTGCTCGTTGCGTATTGCGATGCTCTCCGCGAAAGGGATCTTCTGGTTGAGCGTATAGATGCGGGCGTTGTAAAGGATGGTAGGTTGGTCCGGTACGATCTTCATTTTGGTGTCGAGTGCCGCCTTCAGTGAGAACTGCTGCTAAGCCGGGAAGCAGTGCAGGGATATCTCAGAAAGGGCGCCGGACGGAAAAGGAAGTCCGTCTGAGACTTGAAGAACAGGGTGGGCGGGTATCAAGGGCATTGGCCGGCAGGAAAGCGCGTCGGTGGCGCAGCTCGTGGGAAGCCGGCTATCCTTGGCTTTCGGCGGCAAGGACTGATCCCACAAACTGGCGTGCACCGCGTGCAAATTCACCCCCACTAGCGGGATTCTTGCCGGCGGCCTGCACCTTATCTAGGACGAGCAACCCCTTGGATGTCGAGATTGCCGGGAGTCCCTCGTGCTCCACGACCAGTCCCGGCCGGGTTGCCGGAACCTCAACGTTGTGCGCTTCCAGAACCAGAATGCGCTTGCCGGTCCAAGTGAGGAAGGACCTTGGCCAGGGATCATAGGCTCGTATCTGGCGCGCAAGTTCCGCGGCCGGGCGGTCGAACCGCAGCTCGCCGTCGCTCTTCTTCAGCCGGGGAGCGTGCGTGGCTAGACTGTCATCTTGAGGGCTTGGCTTGAGCGCGCCCTCCGCATAAGCCGGGATCGTTTCGAGCAGGAGTCTCGCCCCCAGAACCGACAGGCGGGCCGAGAGCTCGCCTCCCGTTTCCCATCTGTGAATGGGCGTAGTTCGCTGAGCCAGGATCCCACCCGTATCAAGCCCCGGATCCATCTTCATGATCGTGACACCCGTCTCTTCATCTCCATGCAGGATTGCGGCCTGGACCGGAGCGGCCCCGCGCCACCGAGGCAGCAGCGAGGCATGAACATTCAAAGATCCCAATTCCGGCAGATCCAGGATCTCGGGCGGTAGGATCTTTCCATAGGCGGCAACGACGATGAGTTCTGGCGCCCACGAACCCAGCTGGCCCAGGACTCCTTCGTTCTTGAGGTCCTGCGGCTGAATATATGGAAGCGGGAGTTCCTGTGCCAGAACCTTGACGGGGGGACTCGCTACTTGCCTCCCCCGGCCTGCGCCCCGGTCCGGCTGTGTGACGACCCCGGCCACTTGGTGGTTGGCGGCCAATGTCCTGAGAGTTGGCAGAGCGAATTCGGGCGAACCCATGAATACGATCCTCATACCATCATCTTAGCACGACACTTTCCGGTGCAAAACCTGTAACCTGGGACTGAGTAAGGGGTTATAGAGGGTGGACTGGATGAAAGCAAGGATTCGAGTTGGGGCCGGTTTCTGAGTACTTGGGTCCCTGAAGCGGTGGAAGTCACAGCACCAACCAAGCCAAGAGGACAGCGTGAACTAGCAAAGGAGTTGCGCATGACCGAGCAACCGGAAGTGACAAGCGACGATAAGCTTTGGGCAGCCCTGGCCTACGTGTTTACCCCCCTGACTCCGATCATCCTGCTGCTGATCGAGGACAAGAAGAACCGACCATTTATCAAGTCGCACAACGTGCAGGCGCTGGTATGGGGCGTGGTCTTCTACCTTATCGTCAGTATCACTTCCCCCTTCCTGATTGGCCTTTGCCTCTGGCCGCTGGGTCTGATTCTCCAGCTGGTCTGGGCATACCGCGCATACCAAGGGGAATCCGTCAAGATTCCGGTCATAACCGACCTTGTGAAGAACCAGGGTTGGGCTTAGAATAGGGCATCTGCAATCGCTGGCCCGCAACCCGCGGGCCTTTTTTGTGTTGCGCTGCGGGATAATACGATGGCTAAACGATGGCTCGATCCGGTCAGCCCACCCGTTGAGGTCGCTGAGGAACTCCGCGATTTCCCGCCACTTCACCGCCAGTTCCTCTTCAGTCGCGGTTTGTCTACAAGATCCAGTGTTGAAGAGTTCTTTAACCTGGAAGTTGGTGGTGACCCCTTCGCCTTGGACGGCCTTCAGACAGGGGTTGATCGAATCCTCGAAGCCATCCAGCTCGGGGAGGAGATCTCGGTCTACGGCGACTACGACGCTGACGGCATCACAGGCACCGTGCTGCTCCAGACGTTGCTTGAAAACTGCGGGGCACAGGTAGGCCACTACATCCCAGGTCGATTCAAGGAAGGCTACGGCTTGAACCGGACAGCTTTGACCCAACTTAGGCAAGCGGGAACGAGGCTGGTCGTCACGGTTGACTGTGGCATTCGTGCGTCCGACCAGATCGCTCACGCAAACTCGATCGGGATGGACGTGATCGTAACCGACCATCACGAGCCCGGCCCGCGTTTGCCCCCGGCCTTTGCGATCATCAATCCCAAACAAGCTGAAGATCTCTATCCCCACAAGGAGCTTGCCGGCGTGGGCCTGGCCTACAAGCTGGCCCAGGGGCTCTCTAGTCGTCTCGGACGACCAGAACCCACCGACCAGCTTGACCTGGTTGCGATCGGGACCGTGGCTGACCTCGCCCCACTTCAGGGGGAAAACAGGACCCTGGTGAAGCAAGGTCTGTCCCGGCTGAATCAGACCCAACGGACGGGGCTCAAGGCCCTTATGAAGGTGGCCGGATACGAGGCCGGTCGTTTGAACTCGACGGCGATTAGTTTTGGCTTGGCCCCGCGCCTCAATGCTGCTGGCCGCCTCGAATCCGCGGACCTAGCCTACCAGCTCTTAAGGTCCGAGGTCGAGTCGGAGGCCGCCCGGCTAGCCGATAGGCTGAACAAGCTCAACAGAGACAGGCAGCGCAAGACGGAACAAACCTTGGATCTGGCTCGGCAGCAGGCGCTTAGGGGTGATACGCTTCCAGACCTGTTGTTTGCGGCCGATGCTGGTTTCAGCGAGGGGATTATAGGTCTTGCCGCCTCACGACTGGTTGAGGAATTCTACCGACCGGCAGTAGTTGCCTGTCTCGAGGAGACTACCGCGCGAGCCTCTGCGCGCAGCATTCCAGGCTTTCATATCACCAAGGCGCTTGAGCACTGCTCATCTGTCCTATTAGACTATGGGGGGCATTCAACGGCAGCCGGGTTCACTTTTCGGAGAGAAGACCTGAATGAAGTGGTTGAAACACTAAGCCGGCTCGCCGCGGAAGCACTCGCAGGTACTGATCGCGAGCCCAGGCTTTCAATTGATGCTTATGTGAGCTTCGCTGAACTCGACGCGCCTCTCCTGAGTTTCATCGAGCGCATGGAACCCTTTGGACAGGGAAATCCTATGCCTGTGTTCGCTTCTCGCGACGCATCTATCCTGAGTCGGCGGGCCGTTGGGACCGAGGGGAGTCACCTCAAACTCACCCTAAAGCATGATGGCATCGTTTTCGATGCCATTGCATTTAGGCAGGGCCATCTCGCTGAAGAATTAGGTGACCAGGCCAGTGTCGCATTCCATTTTGAGCGTAATGAATACCTCGGGGTAGAGACGCTCCAGCTGAACATTGTGGATTTCTCCCTCTAGCAACGCACAGTGATCTCCACCCGTAGTAGGCCCTAGATCAAGTTGGGTTTTCCCGCACAGCGGAGCATGCCGCGTGTGGGGCACGGCCAGGGGTGCCTTCAGGGCTCAGTCGATGAAACGATACTTGAGCAGCGTCCAGACCGCCTCGAAGGCGTCTCTGATCCCGATCTTTTTGCCCTCCGAATACTCGCGGGGATTGAAGGTAATGGGAACTTCGAAGATGCGGGCTCTACGTTTTAGCAGTTTGGCCGTCACCTCCGGTTCGAAATCAAACCGCTTGGCCCGCAGGGGGATGGATTGGATGAGTTCCCGGCGAAAGAGTTTGTAGCCGGTTTCCATATCGGACAGGATGCTGTTGTAGAGGATGTTTGTCAAAAGGGTAAGTAGCTTGTTGGCCACCATGTGCCAGAACATGGTACTCCGCCTCGGGCCGCCAAGGAAACGGGAGCCATACACCACATCTGCTTTCCCCTCCCGGATTGGGTCAAGTAGGGCGGGGTAGTCGCGGGGATCGTACTCCAGGTCCGCATCCTGAATGAGAACCAGATCACTGGAGGCCAGCTGGACTCCGGTGCGGACTGCTGCACCCTTTCCAAGATTCCTCTCGTGAAACAGCAGCTTGACCTTTGGATGCTCCGGCAGGATTTCTTGAAGTGCCTCTCGCGTGCCGTCCGTTGAGCCGTCGTCAACGACAATGATTTCGTCGGCCAAGCCGACAGCCTCCACCCGTTTCAGGATTTCTTCGATGGTCTCCCTTTCGTTGAAGACGGGGATCACTATCGTGAGCTTCATGGCAAGGATTGTAGCTTTCCCTTGCATACCTGGCAACAGCCTCAAGGCGTTTGCCCGCGGTGCCCGCACTGACTATAATCTCGGTTAGAATCGTGCTGCCTGCACGGATCTGGTCATAGCAGGCCGTCGAGAACAAGTGGCGCCAAAAAGCATCCGATGATAACTTTGTGCTGGCGCAATCTTGAGGCTGTTTGGGTAAATCGCCTGGAGGCGACTGAATGACGATACCAAGATCCGCGACTACGAGATCACCGGCCTTGAAACAGGCTCCTCAGGCCGGCACCGGCTACGTGCCGACCCCCGTAAGCCGCGTGGAAGACACAGGACTAGCGGAGTTGTGGCTCCAGGACCTGGCACTGAAGATTCTCTATTTCAGAGGCTACCTGACAGGCTTCAAGGCGGCGGAGGCAATGGCTCTGCCATTCGCCGGTCTGGTGGATCTGCTCCTTGACTCCTTGAAGCGTGAGAAATTCGTTGAAGTCAAAACGCAAGTAGGCTTTGGTGAAGGGTCTTATCAGTATGCCATAACTGGCGCGGGGATTGCGCGCGCTCGAGAAGCCCTCGAAAGGAGCCAGTATGCCGGGCCGGCTCCCGTACCTCTGGCCGTCTACAATGAAGCCATTCGCCGCCAGAGCCGCGGGCGCCCAACAGTGCATCAGCGAATGCTGCGCCAAGCGCTTGGGGAGCTGGTGTTGTCGGAGCGAACGTTCAATCGCATTGGACCGGCTGTCAATTCGGGCACATCCTTGTTCTTGTACGGTCCGCCCGGGAATGGGAAGACCTCGATCGCGCGCGCCATCGGCAACATGATCCTTCAAGAGGACATGTACATACCCTACGCCCTTTACATCGATGGACAGGTCGTCAAGCTCTATGATTCGGTGAATCACGTTCTCTCGCCGGAGGACGACGTTACGGCCTCGGGCACAGGGACCCTGAAGACTGGCGCCAAGCGCGACCCGCGTTGGGTAAAGGTGCGTCGTCCCTTTGTGGTAGTCGGGGGCGAGCTTACCATGCCGGGCCTCGACTTGGTCTTCGACGATGTCAACAAATACTATGAAGCGCCGTTCCAGGTGAAGGCCAATGGAGGTGTGTTTCTTATTGATGACTTCGGTCGCCAGCAGGTCCGCCCACGCGACCTGCTCAACCGCTGGATTGTGCCTCTAGAGAATCGCATTGACTACCTGACCCTCCACACTGGACGGAAAGTCGAAGTACCCTTTGATGTTATGGTCGTGTTCTCGACGAATCTTCCTCCAAGAGATCTCGTGGACGAGGCCTTCCTGAGACGCCTACGCCACAAGATCGAGGTCGAAGATCCGTCGTACGAGTCCTACCGACAGATTTTCAAACGGGTGGCAAAAGATAAGGGAGTTCACTACTCAGACCAGGGCTTGGCGTATCTCCTTCAAGAGTGGTACATCAAGCGCAGTCGAAAACTGCGCGCATCGCACCCCCGAGATATCTGCGACCAGATCTTGGATATCTCGCGCTATTCGAACGTCGAACCCGGCATGACCAAGGATACGGTCGACCGCGCGGCGGAGGCCTACTTCGTCGATCTGTAGCCCGTCGGGGCTGACCCCGGCCTTGAAGCTCAAAAGCCCTGTAGCCAAGTGTTGCTGCGGGGCTTTTCGATGGGATTGGATCGAGGCAGACGCCGGTCTGGAGTTGCGTGCAAAAGATTGCGCTTGAGGCCCTCACTTGCTGAAAGGTATACTTCAAGTGATGCATAGGCTTCTAGGCTTGGCGGCCGGTGTCTTGCTGGCCCTTCTTCCTTTGGCAGCTGGAAGCGCTCGGTACCAGACCGGCTTCCTTGAGAGTGCCAGGGGGCTCCTGGATCAGATGACCCCTGAGGAACGGGTGGGTCAGCTGTTCCTTGTCTCCTTCCGTGGCAGCCGGCCCACGGAGGAGGATCCAATTGTCAGGCTTATTCAAGATCATCATATTTCAGGGGTGATCTTGCAGACGGAGAACGACAACTTCGTAGATCCACCGGATACCCTTGAATCGGCCCGCGAGCTGATCACGCAGCTCCAGCTGGTTGAACTGCAAGCTTCGGTAGAGGCAGAGGGTCCTGGAACATCCCCCGAAACTTCTGAAGCCGGCGTGTACGTCCCGCTGCTGGTGGGGATCCGGGAGGAGGGCAATGGGGCGCCCCATTCCCAATTCCTAACCGGCGTAACCCCACTTCCCTCACTCATGGCGATTGGCGCAACCTGGGACCCTGCCCTGGCTCGGGCGATCGGCACGGTCCTCGGGTCCGAGTTGGAAGCGCTTGGCGTAAATCTCTTGGTGGGGCCCTCTCTTGACGTGCTTGAGGATCCTAGTCGGGCGCAACCCGGCGATCTGGGTGTGAGGGCTTTTGGAGGTGACCCCTACTGGGTGAGCACAATGGGCCGGGAGTACATCGCAGGTATCCACGAGGGCTCCTCGGGGCGAATAGGCGTTATCGTCACTCACTTTCCCGGCCAAGGGAGTACGGATCGACCGCTCGAGGTGGAGGTGGCGACGATCCGAAAATCGCTTGAGGAACTGAAGCAGATCGACCTGGCGCCTTTCTTCGCGGTTGCCGCCTTACCTCCGGCAGAAGATGTTGCTGTTGTCGATGGACTGCTGGCCTCTCACATCCGTTATCAAGGGCTCCAGGGAAACATTCGCGCCACCACACGTCCTATCAGTCTGGATCGAGAAGCTCTTGAGCTGCTTATGAGCCTTGATCCCTTGCCAGCCTGGCGGGATGGGGGCGGGATCATGATCAGTGACTCGCTGGGGTCCCGAGCGGCGCTTTCACGATCCTACTGAACTCACCTTCAGAGCCCGTCTGGTCGCGAGGGATGCTTTTCTGGCTGGAAATGATTTGCTCCTGCTTTCGGACTTCAAATCCCCGGAGGATCCAGACGAGCTTACGACAGTCCAGGCAACGTTGGCCTTCTTCGCGCAGAAGTATCGTGAAGATCCGGCCTTCGCAGAGAAGGTGGATGAATCCGTTTTGCGGATCCTGGGCCTCAAGCTGCGGCTGTATGGAGGCGAGTTTGATCAAGAGAGTGTCATCCCGAGTGGAGATTTGCTCAGCCAGATAGGGGCGGGCGCGGACCTGAGCTTTCAAGTCGCGCAGAGGGGGGCAACGCTATTCAGCCCATCCGTCGAGGAGTTGGAGGAGCGTCTGGGAGGCGCCCCTCGCTTTGGCGACCGGATTGTCTTTTTCACTGACGTCAGACTCGCACGCCAGTGCTCAACCTGTGAGGCGATTCCTGTCGTGGGCCGGCGCGCGCTTGAAGATGCCGTGATTCGTCTCTATGGCACTCGAGGAGCCGGGCAAGTTGGGGACTGGAATCTATCGTCATTCAGCATGGCTGACCTGGCTGGCTTCCTCGATGAGCCGCCGCCCAGCTTGCTGGAGATCCCCCTCGTTCCAAGCGAGGAGCTTGAGGAGCCGTTACGTCTGGCGGATTGGCTCGTGTTCTCGATCCAGCACGGCTCCCAGGAAGTCTATGGGTCAAACGCCCTGAAACTGTTCCTCGATCGGCGGCCTGACCTGGCGCGCGATAAGCGAATTGTGGTCTTCGCACATGACGTCCCATACGACTTGGACGCCACTGAAATAAGCAAGCTGGATGCTTACTATGGCCTCTATTCCAAAGTCGCTCCCTTCATCGACGTCTCGGCAAGGCTCCTATTTCAAGAATTGCCTGCACCTGGGGCGTCTCCCGTAAGCATACCCGGGCTGGGATACAGTCTGATTGAGGCTACTTCACCCGACCCTGCCCAAGTGCTTTCCATCCAGGTCAGTCAGGCGGTCGATGATTCGACCCCGGTCGCCGATAACGAGGGGTTTACAGTTGGCGACATCGTTCTACTGCAAACAGGCGTCATAGTGGACTTCAACAACAATCCGGTCCCTGATAATACTCCCGTTGATTTTGTCGTTTCATACCAGAGTGAACCCGCAACGGCTCCGCTCAGGATCACTTCCTTCAGCACCGACGGTGTTGCGAAGACCAATCTGGCTTTGGAGCGCGTCGGTCTGCTCAGCATACAGGTTGAGAGCGGATCAGCGCGCACTTCAGAAACCCTCCAGTTGAACGTCCAAGAGGGAATCGAAGCCTTCGCGACCATCATTGCGCCGACACCCGCTCCCACCGAGACTTCGGCGCCGGCAAACACGCCCACGGCCCGCGCGCCGACACCTGCCCCTGAACTCGAAACGACTGAAACGGAGCAGAGCGCCAGCGATGCAAGCCCCGCGATCCTCGATCTGGCTTTCGGCCTGCTGGGCATAGCCTTCGTCGCCGGTGGCGATTACATTTCGGCGCGCAGCCGGAGTGAACCGGTTGCCACAAGAGTTCGGCGGGCCTGGATTCTTGCGATTGGCGGCCTTCTAGGATACAACTACGTGGCAGTAGGCATGCCGGGAAGCCCGGAGCTGATAGAAGCCCTGGGGATGTTCGTGGGTCTGGTGTCCGCTTTGTCAGGTGGTTTGCTGGCCTGGATTGGCCTCGAGGCTTATGCCTTCTTCTTGCACAGGCGTCTAACTTAATGTGGCCCAGATGGCCACCAAGACCTGAATGAGGGCGAAGAAGGCCAGCGTACGCTCGACGGGAGAGGGCAGCCATCGAGCGAGCCAAGAGTCAGAACCTTTCGGGGCAGAAGGGGCCGGGACTGCCTTTTTGGCAAGCAGGGCATCGCAGAACGCCCGAACAGTTGGCGGTCGGTCATCCGGATGAAGCGACATGGCCCAGAGAATGGCACGCTCGACCTTCGGGTCGAGCTCCGTGTTGAGCTCGCGCGGAGGCCGCAGGGCGTTCGCGCGCAGAAACCGCTGCTTGGCCTCAACCGGGGGTTGATTCGTAAGAAGGTGATAAAGGGTCGCAGCAAAAGCATAGATGTCACTTCGGACGTCCGTGTGCCCGGTGTCCCCGCCGTATTGTTCCAAGGGGGTATAGAGTGCGGTTCCGCGACCTTGGATGACCGTGATCGTCAGTTCGTCGGGCACCATCTGCTTCACCAGTCCGAAGTCAACCAGCTTGACCAGGCCGGTAGGGGTCAGCTTCAAATTGCTTGGCTTGATATCGCGATGGATGACCGGGGGGTTCTGGCTGTGGAGGTAGGA
>CAYGCA010000012.1:38836-40887 GCA_964348265.1 uncultured Anaerolineaceae bacterium
CAGTTGGGCTGCCCACTCTAACACCTCTGCTTGGGGAAGGAATTGGCCCTCCCGGCGACGACGATCCATCAGTGTTTTCAGATCCTCTCCCGGGATGAAATCCATCACAAGGTAATCGCGCTCATCTTCGGTGAAGAAATCGGAAACCTTGGGCAGGTTCGGGTGATCCAAGCGCGCCAGTACAGAAGCTTCGCGGTAGAATTGCTGCCGAGTTTGCCCTCGTGAGTCCTCCGGTAGGGTGGGGTCCTGCCAAACCTCCTTCAGCGCGCAGCTCCGGCCGGGAAGGCGGCTGTCCTCAGCAAGATAGATCGAGCCCATGCCGCCCCGGCCAATGATCTGAAGAATGACATAACGGTCGCGAAGGATCTTGCCTTTTTCTAGGGGCTCTGGCAACGAAGGGCCTCTCTTCCGGCTGCGATGACGAGGAACGGTGGGTGCGTCTGGCGTTTTCTCGGCGTGAACCTTGTTCCTCGAAGGATTCAGAAAATCTGCCGCGCAACTTGGATTATACTCTCTTTGGGATTCACGCCGCCGCGGGGAGGTCGAGATGGCGAAGCAGGTCGAAGGCGCCGACAAGATAGAGGAGGTGCCCGTTCTTCTGGCGGACACTGGCGCACTGCGGGGACGAAGGTGGCTTCTCGATCGGGACGAAGTGGTGATCGGCCGCGCACCCGAGTGTGAGGTCGTGGTTCCAGACAGGCAGGTATCTCGATATCACGCCCGGCTTCGGCGAGAGCCAAGCGGCTTTATGCTCGAAGATCTTGGAAGCAAGAACGGCACCCACCTGAATGGAGTGACGATCAACAAGGCGGTTCGTCTGCAAGACGGGGATGTAATCCAGATCGCGCTGGCACTCAAACTGACTTTCGTCGGCACCGAAGCTACCCTTCCGCTGTCGCTGGCAGAGGCGGCCCAGATGGGGCTAGGCAGGCTGAGAATGGATCAGTCGGCCCATAGGGTCTGGGTGGGGGAAATGGAAATCGATCCACCTCTCTCGCCGCCTCAGTATCGACTCCTGGAATTGCTGTACTCGAACTCCGAGCGAGTGATCTCCAGGGATGAAATCATCGAACATGTGTGGCCTAATTCGATTGGTGAGGGGGTCTCCGAACAGGCGATTGACGCCCTCGTCCGACGGCTGCGCGATCGTTTGGCTGAAGCTGACCCAGGCCACGCCTACGTTATCACGGTCCGGGGCCACGGCTTCAGACTTGACAACCCACTGTGACCAGATCGGTTGGCCTCCCATCGACAAACTGAGAAAGCCCTTCGAGGAAGGGCTTTCAAGTGGAGATGGCGGGATTCGAACCCGCGTCCGAAGGTTTAAGTCCAGGAACGTCTACAAGCTTAGCTGATCTTTATCGTCTCGCTGGCTGCCGCCTGGTCAGCAGGGCCAACATCCAGCCAGTCACTGGGACCCGAAAGCCCCTCTTTCGCACGATTAGTGACCTCTCGTACGGCACCTCAACAGAACGTCGTTTAGCGGGGACCGGTTGAGGGCGATGCCCGTAAACGCGCCCTCGCTGGGAGGGCTTCGGCGTTTCCTCCAGAGGCGGTTAGGCCGCTAGGGGAAGGGCCGAATACTCAGTGCTCTTGGCACTTTTGGGTTTGCGCTGATTTTACGAGGTCGGCGCCTCTCGGCTTGCAGTTCCGGACCATCCACCCCCGTCGAGACCTTTCATCCCCTTGTTACAAGTATACCAGAGACTCCCGCGCTTATCCAAAATGGCGCCCATTCACAGTCAAGGCGCTCTGCCGGCCTGCTCATCGCATAGGGAGAGCCGATGGTCAAAGTTTCGGCCGGCGGCCCCGACCAAAATCCCTTTCCATTTGGCGCTGGAGATCGCGCTTGGCAATCTGCCGCCGCTTGTCATACTTGCGCTTTCCCCTCGCAAGTGCGATCTCCAGTTTGGCCAGCCCGTGGGAGAGATACAGCCGCGTCGGAACAATCGTGTAGCCGCGTTCTCTGATTCTTCCTTCCAACTTGTTGATTTCTCGACGATGGAGCAGAAGCTTCCTCGCTCGAGTCGGATCGTGGTTAAGTCCGCTGG
>CAYGCA010000012.1:40897-44799 GCA_964348265.1 uncultured Anaerolineaceae bacterium
GGATCGTAGTGTGCAACATGGGCGCCGATCAACCAGGCTTCATGATCTTCAATCCTCACGAACGCCTCTCGCAGGCTGACTTGGCCGGCTCGTATGGACTTGATCTCGCTGCCGGTCAAGGCGATGCCGGCCTCAAACCTGTCTTCCAGGAAGTAGTCGTGGGCTGCCTTGCGATTCGTGGCGACGACCTTGATTTCCTCCGTCATCTAGGGCGCCTGCTCCCCATGATTGGCAAGCCATTCGATTGCCATGCGAAGGCCTGAATCTGCCTCCCCGGAGCCCTGTTCAACCAGGATGTCAGGAACCAGCCCTCGCCCGTCAAGCAGGTTGCCATCCGGCGTGAGCCATCGGGCTATGGTCACATGCAGGCTCGAGCCGTCGCTCAGGTTGAGAACGGCCTGCACGGAGCCCTTCCCGAAAGTACTCGACCCAATGAGTGGGGCTCGCAGGTTGGACTGCAGAGCGGCGGCGACGACCTCGCCTCCGCTGGCTGTTCCGCCATCCACCAGCACAGCCAGTGGCATATCTGCTGCAGGGCCGCGTTTCTCGACGGTATAGGCTTCTCTTTCATTTGTCCCGCGATCCTCCAGCGCAATCAGCCCCGCAGGCAGGAAGAGCCTGGCCACATCGACGCTTGAATCCAGGAGGCCGCCTGTATTTCCCCTCAAGTCCAGTACGAGAGAAAGGGCCCCTCGAGCCACAAGGTCCATGTAGGCCTCCTCAACTTCTTGCGGCGTGCGTTCGCTGAAGCTGGAGATCTTGATGACGCCGACTTCTGCCTCTTCCGGCGTGAGGAAAGAAGCGACTGAAGGCAATAGAATCGCTTCGCGCTGGACGACAACTTTGATCGGGGAGGCTCCTGGACTCCTGGCCGCCAGGGTGAGTTCAACGTTGCTGCCTACCGGACCTCGAATGAGGGCTGTGATTTGGTTGAGATCGGATTGCTCATCGACGCGAGCCCCATCCACGGCCAGCAGAGTATCGCCCTCGATTATTCCGGCTCGCGCTGCGGGCCCGTCCTCAAAGGGGACGAGCCGGACTCTTCCCTCTGAATCAAGTGAGAGGTAGGCTCCGATCCCGCCGTATTCTCCGGACAGCGCATCAGCCTGCAGCTCGTGCGGGACAGGTTCGACATAGGTGGTAAACGGATCACCTGTCTGCGCAACCATCCCGCGGATCATACCTCTCTGCATTGCAAGGTCATCGGGCAGTTCGCCAAAGAAGTGTGAGACCAGGAGCTGATGTGCCTCCTTCAGAAGGCTGAGGTTGTCGATGCGCGGCCCAAGCCAGCCTCGCGTCACGTCGCCGGCCAGGAACCCGCCCGCCAAGAGAGCTAGACCGGTCAGCACGCCAAGCGCCAGGCTCTTCGTCCGAGAGGTCGTTAAGGTAGTCAACATGGTGACGCATTTTAGCACGAGTCAATCTTGGCGGCCTTTTGGGCGGTCTCATCCATTCGGGAGGGCAAGGACTGAATGGCTGGGGCTCCAGGCTGGCGCTGGGAGCGCTGTCGGGCCGAACCATCAATTGGCAAGGGGGAGAGTTTCCTTCAGTTCGCTTGGGGGCTGCTGACTTGAGGAGATGTGACATTTTGCTTACTTGTACCTTCGTAAGAAAAGGGCCATAATTAAATCCCTTATCTGGCAGATTCAGCAGCTTGGCTCCGGGAGCGCGCAGATCGATGAAAGGTGACCCAACTCGCTATGATCGAAACCTCCTCCTAGTCGTGGAGGATGACCCGGCAATGTTGATCGCATTGCGGGATATCCTGGAGGGAGACGGCTATACTGTACTGACTGCCTCAAATGGACAGGACGCCCTTGAGGCTTTGGATGAGAACGTGCCGTCCCTGATCCTGTCAGATATTTCCATGCCGGTCATGGATGGCATTGAGTTCTTCGAGGCTGTCAGAAGGACATCCTTTGGGGCAGCCATACCCTTCATATTCTTGACAGCGCGCGGGACGCGTGAGGATATCTTCGCCGGCAAGTCTCTCGGCGTAGATGACTATATTGCCAAGCCGATCACCAGCCATGAACTGCTGAGCGCCGTGGAGGCGCGGCTGCGACGAAGCGACGAATTAGAGGCCGCCCAGCTCAAGGAGGCCTACAAATCCAGCCTGCGCACCCTTGCGAATGCCATAGAGGCTCGGGACCAGTACACCCGGCAGCATGTTGAGCGCGTGAATGCTTACGCTCAATCCCTGGCACTTGAGAGGGACTGGGATATGGAACGGCGTGATGCACTAGAATTTGGCGCGATCCTTCATGACATCGGAAAGATCGCGGTGCGTGAGTCTACACTAAGGAAGAAGGGACCGCTTAACGAGGAGGAGTGGGAGGAAATGCGCCAACACCCCAAGGTTGGGGCTCGTATGATCGAAGGCATCCCGTATCTTGCCCCCGCGATCCCGCTCGTGCTCTATCACCATGAGCGCTGGGATGGTTCGGGCTACCCCAGTGGTCTCTCCGGCACGCAGATACCAGAGGAGGCCAGATTGCTCGCAGTCGTCGACACCTATGACGCCGTTACCTCCGACAGACCCTATCGCAATGCCTCCTCTCATGTAACAGCCTACGACATTGTGAAGACAGAACGCGGCCGGTTGTTTGACCCCCGGATGGTGGACGCGTTCCTGCGGTGTTGGGATCGTGGGGAGTTTCGAGCGATTGCAGCCGAATTCAGTGAAGAACCAGAGGACGAGTTGCTTGGAGGCCATCACCTAAAGTAGGGTAGGGGGACTCCAACCTCGGCCGCTTGATTGTTCAGATCCAGGCCCCGGCTGAGCCTCGGGGTCTTTTCTTTCACTCAGGCTCTGCCTCGAATCAAGTTCACATCAATCCAAGGTATACTTCCGAGACACTGAGCCAGTAGGCATCTGCCTGGAGGCGGAGAGCTGAAGTTTCACGGGCTGTTATTGCTGGGAATTGTCTTGGGTGCCTGTGTCCCCAGCACAGGCTCGAACGAGGAAGCCAGCGGCTTGGCCACGCTGCCTCCACCGCAAGTCACCACATACTCGGTTCCGGACGCCGAAGAAACTGTTGCCAGTTTTCTCGAGGCTTGGCGCCAGGGGGACTACGCAAGCATGTACGCCATGTTGAGTCCATCCGCGAGAAGTGCGGCCGACCGTGAGGAATTCACTGGTCTGTACGAAACGGTGCAGGTCAACCTCGCACTTAGAGATCTGGAGTTTGAAATTCTCAATGCCCAGGTGAACCCGCGATCGGCTGAAGTGCAGGCGCGGCTGGTGCTTCAGAGCACGATCCTGGAAGATCTCACGCGCGATGTCACGATGCAGCTCTCGCGTACTTCAGACATGTGGGAGATCGACTGGACTCGGGCGATTGTCATGCCCGAGCTTGGGGACGGCCGGGAACTCTTCCTTGAACTGGATCCGCCGGAAAGGGCTCCAATTTTCGATCGAAATGGGCAGCTTCTCGCAAGCCAAGATCAGGTGGTTGCCCTATGGATTGTGCCGAATCAAGTTGGGGATGAAGAAGCCGAAGAGGCCATGCTAAGGACTTTGGGCCGACTGCTTGATCGGCCTGCTCCCACCATCCTGGCGCTCTACGATGGAATCCGTGCTTTTGACTGGAGAGTACCTCTGGGAGAAGTTTCGCTCGACTCCTTGCTACGAGTGGAGTCCACCTTGGCTGGCACAGGCGGCGTACAGTGGGGAATCTACTCCGGGCGGTTCTACCCTGAAGGCGGGCTGGCGGAACATGCTGTCGGCTATGTGGCTCAGCTTCAAGAAGAGCAGCTGCAGGATTACCTGCTGCTTGGGTATCCCAGGGATGCGTTTGTTGGGCAGGTGGGTCTTGAGAGCCTATTCGAGTTGGAGCTGCGCGGCTTGCCCAGCGCCAACCTGTACCTCGCCGAACCCGGCGGTCAGGTGAGTGTTCTGC
>CAYGCA010000013.1:0-7998 GCA_964348265.1 uncultured Anaerolineaceae bacterium
ATGAAACGCTATCCTGACGGCCTTCCGGACCGGATCGGCAGGTGGGGTCATTCGATGGGTGGCTACATTACCCTGAGATCGATGGTTATCCGAACTGAGGTTAAGGCGGGTGTGATTTGGGCCGGTGTGGTCGCCTCTTACCCTGATCTGATGACGCGCTGGCGGCGGAGGCCGACCTCCGGGGAGGATACGACGAATACGCCCTCTCCCCGTCGGCGCTGGCGCACAGACCTTTTCGAGACATATGGAACGCCGGAAGATAATCTGGGCTTTTGGAACGCGATCTCGGCCAATTCATACTTGCCCGATTTGTCTGGGCCCCTCCAGCTTCATCACGGGACGGCGGATGCGAGTGTGCCGCATGAGTTCTCAGAGACCCTGTACGGACAAGCCCTGGCTGCGGAGAAGACCGTTGAGCTCTACATTTACCCGGGCGCAGACCACAACTTGTCCGGCGTGTTCAGTCTCGCTATGCAGAGGACGATCGACTTTTTCGACAGATATCTCAAAGACGTCCAATGATGGGGACAGGCCTGATCAGAAGCCGCCGATCACTCGCCCGGATGTCTTTTTCCTGGCCAACGTCCGTCAGACCCCGGCGGGGACTCCTTTCAGGCGCTTGGTGAGCCATCGATCATGAGGGAAGACCGAGGCAACAGACGGACGATCAAAAGAAGGTTGCTTATTCTCGGAATCCTCATTATCGGACTCCCTGCTCTCGCTCTGCTCGCATTTGCCCTGCTTTCTCCCATCACACCTGGCATTCGCGTGTCTTTGTCAGGCGAGGGTCCAGAGACCTCACCTGAGGAATATGCCGAATCCATCGAGCTGTGGAACCAGCGGTCCTTTAGTCGCTACCGCATAGTTTCATCGTACGAGAGCAATATTCCCGTGCAGTTTCGACAATGCCGGCAGGATTTGGTTGTTGAGGCTGAGAGAGTTGTCGAGGTCTTGGAAAACACATGCCCCGAATCATGGCTGTTGTCGGTAGAGGAGATCTTCGATTTCTTCGCGTATTTTGTGGGCACTGGTGCATCCCGACAAAGGGCATCAAATGCATGCGACTACTATGCTGTCCGGGCGCTCTATCATGATGAACTTGGCTATCCCCTTTACATGGAAACGCAGCTCATATCCGGGATCAGCGAGAGAAAGCAGTACCTAGCATGGATCACCACGTTCTCGTGTCTAGCCCTCCTCTCGCCTGTTTACCAAGTGGAAATCGAAAGTCTAACGCCTCTTCCTTAAAGCCAGACAGCGCAGCCACTTCCCAGTGGGTTTGTCCATCAAGTCACCAGTCGACTCACTGGTCCTCCCTGGACAGCGCATCGGTGCGGGCGCTTCAAGACCGCTGCACGGCGGTAACCCAGGGGAATTGGGCGACGACGAGACGACAAAAGCGGCCAAACCCCGCCAGGACGCGCGCCTGTGCAATAAGGGGCAGCTCCTGAGCACCCAGGCCCTCACAGCCCCGGCTGGCCCCTCTCCAGGTCCTTCCGGTGAGTCGCAGTCCAGGCCTCTCCAACCCAGGGGACGGATGCACATGCTTCGGGCTGGTGACAACTTGCGTGCAGACAGTTCCGCGCGAAGATTGCACTCGTGCGCCGCTGGCTGCTTGTCCAGGTCCCGTTCGGTCTCCTCCTGCTGGCTGTAGGGTTCGGCAGCGGAATGGTATGGGCGCGGACGCCCTCCCCAACGCCGACTGCGACTTTTTCCCCTACCTTCACTCCTTCGCCTACCACCAGCGAAGCGCCCACCCTCCCACCAACGCATACAGCCACCCTCACGCAGGCGCCGTCGCATTCCCTAGGGCCCAGCGAGACGCCTACCCCAGCCCACTCACCCAGTATGACCGCAACTCCAACGCTCACGCCCACCAACGCGCTCACGGCGACCTTTGACTTTCCGGATGGTATCGTCCTTGTTCAGGCCAACTGCCGCTACGGACCTGGGGCGGCGTACCTGTATGAGTGGGGGCTCTTCCCAGGAGACCGTGTCGAGATCCACGGCCGAAATGATCTCGGAACCTGGGTCTATGTCAAGCCGCGGACCTACCGAGATCGCTGCTGGGCGAAGGCCTCGCTCCTGGAGATCACCGGCGACGTGTTCAGCGTCGCCCCCTACTATTCTCGGCTCCCCTACTCGGAGCTTTACAGCCCGCCCCAGAACATCCGCGTCAGCCGGCAAGGAGACGAGGTCTGGATCGCGTGGGACCCGGTGTGGATGACGAAGGACGATTATCGGGGTTACTTGATTGAGGCCTGGGTCTGTAGGGACGACCAGCTAATCTTCACTCCGGTCCGGGTTGACGGCACGCGTGCGATCCTCGCAGACGAGCCCGGCTGCAGCCAGCCCTCCAGCGGACGGCTCTACACTGCCGAGAAACATGGCTACACTCAATGGGTCGCGATCCCCTGGCCGCCCATCCCTTAGCTTCTCCCTACCCCAAGCAGCACGTACCCCCTTTCAAGGCTTCGCGCACTACCCCAGCGGGACGAGGCCAAGACTGACCGGCGTGGGCCGGGCGAAAAGGAACGCAAGGGGATGAGCAGGTGGCGCAGCTCCAGAGCGCTAGGCCGACTCCTTCCGGATTTGGCGCGAGGCGACCATGATAGCCACGGCAAGAACGACTGCCCCGCCAACCGCAGCAACTGGGGGCCAGCCAAAGGGCCCAGCACCTGCGATTCCCTCCTCAGTCGATCCTGGCCAGGCCCCTTCCTTTTCGAGGAGGCTGCGCATGAGGGAATCCCACCCCAGGCTCGCATAGTGCCAACTTCCTTCATCGCGGATGATTGTTCCGATGTTCACCTCGTACCATGGCTCTCCGGGGCCGGGCAGATAGATGTAGCCGCGCTCCCCACGCGGGTCTGGCTGGAAGTGAAACCCATAGATCACCAGTTGGCCGACACCATCCTCTACGTCCATGTAGAACAGCAACTCGTAGCTCTCTCCAGCGATCGGCGGCTCGTCCACCCTTCCTGCCTCCCAGTCAATGAAACCCCCTAGCCAAGGGTCGAACCCTTCCAGCACGGCTGGATCGGTGATCTCAATAGGTACAGCCAAGCCTGGTCCATCGATGGTCACTTTCCCAGGAAGAGCCTTGCCATAGGCCGAAGACACATAAGCCAGCGATGACAAGGTAGCGGCCAAGCTCACGAGGCCAGTCATCAACCTCATTTCAAGCACCTCCGATGCGGCAGCGCACTCTCTGCCTTTACCTAATGTACACCGAAGCCAGCCTTGAGGTTCCCGGTCATTATGACCATGAGGCGTATGACGCCGGATCTGGAACCATCTCCGCAGGCATAACCGCTCGACATAAACAGACCTCGACCGGGGTAGGGTTTCAGAATCGTCCGGACATGGGCGGTCGGGCTAATGATCGAGGAGGGCTGGACGCGAATTGTTGTCGGGCTGCGCCGGTTTGGATAAGGTCAGCGAACAGTTCAGAGAAGATTATCCGGGGATGGAGCCTGCGCTCGTGGGGTGTCGGAAACGCGCTTGTTCAGTCACCCAAACAGAATGATCACAAGTTGTTGGATGAACGAAGCGGCTCCAGGAACGAGCGCAGACAAGAAGACTGTCCGGATCATAGCGGTATTGTAGGGCCATGTTCTGGCACCCTTGAGCCGCTCTTCATACTTGAGCCAAAGATTGAGTTCGGTTGAGACAGCAGCGATATCGCCGCCTTCCACTTTGCACGCCTTGAGTGCACGTAATGAATCGGCGATGTTCTTCTCGACTTCCATTATCTCTTTCGCCTTGGCCTCTGCCAGCACACGGTGCGTATCGCGCATGCCGAGAAAGAAGACCATCACGGCGACGAAGGCCAGAATTCCATAGATCATCAACGAAGGGAGGTTGAGGCCATTCCTCAGAGGATTCAAGAACACAACACTGACGGCGCTGCCGCCGACGAAGGCGAGCGCCATGAACAGGCTGTGGCGTCCAATTGGCTCAAACGCCCTGAGATCGAAGATATCAATCTCCAACGGCTGCTGGTGCAGGGTCGACTGAAGCTTTGTGCTGGCCAATGAGGTGTAAATGACCCAACCCAAGAGCCCATACATCAGGGCGCCCGTTAGAGGGAGGTAGAACTTCAGCCAAGTATAGTTCCCGGCAATTTGCCACGGGCCGTTCATCAATAGGCCGAAGGTCGCGCCAATGCCGAAGGCGATTAGCTCGCCCCGGTTATCGACCTTGGAGGCTTCTCGCACTAGGCGGTTGAAGGCCTGGTCGTCGATGCGAATCAAGGCTCGGAACGCCTCGACTGCATGAATGCGGGGCTTATCCAGGGGAAGCTGAAGGGCCAAGATGTAGATGATGATCGCCGGCGCCACAAGCAGGCTGCGCCATTCGCCCTCATAAAAGAACTCCTCAATGAACCCGTCGAGGTAAGCCACGGCGATCGCAAACAGGATTAGAGTAACACCGGTAATTGAGACAAACCAGAGCCAGGGGAGCTTGCTCCGGGCCACCAGCTTATCGAGAGTGGTGGGAGAGAAGGTCAACACGAATCATTATACAAAGTTTCGCGCAGGGAGGTCAATTCGAGGGCTGGCGGCGTCTAGCCGTTTCAGGCCTAGCGAAAAGTGAAGGGGCCGTCTGTTGGTCTGTGTACCCATGCCGCTACCGACCATGGTTCATCACATTCGCCCTGGCAGGGTTTGGGTGGGTCGCTTCTCCCGGCGTCAGGGAAGTCTGAATGAGAATTGTGTCCTCCAAGACGTCATCCCAAGAAGCCTGCCCTTGTGGAATTGATGACACCTCATTCCAGGCCGGCCTCGGTGGCGGCGAAGAATCACCCGGTTTCAATCGGGAATCGCGGCTGTTGGAAAGACGCGATCCCTCCGTGCTTCACTCCTCAGAATGACAAGGGGCCATTATGACTTGCCTGGCATAGACCCAGCGAAGGCCATATGGATTTGTAAGGGATAGTAGACTATGGGAAATGTTTCAGTCAAAGGAATGGCGGCAGATTATGCGGTTCAGGTGATCCCTGAATGGGTGTATTTCTGCCTGTTATTCTCCTTCTCATCGCGATCGGCTACGGCCTGTTTGCGTTCTTCCAAAAACGTGAAAGGACCCTAGTCGGCGTCCTGGCTGGCCTCGGTGTAATAGCCTTGGTTTGGCTTGGCTCTGAAGTATGGCTCTATCTAGGTTGCTTAGCTTGCCGACGCAGAGAGTGCGAGCAAATCCCACAATTATGCGGCAGTTCGCTCTGCTGTGAATGGATCGGCGTAGGCATGCTCGCATTCAGCCTCGTCGCCGCAATTGCTATTGGCGGCTTCCTCGCCAGCGTCGCCTTGTCACGCTGGGTCGAGGTTCGACAGAGCTCTGAGCGCTGAATCGAATTCGCCACAATGAAAAGTGACCGGCCAAACGTTTTTCGGGAGCCGCTGATGAAGCTAGCCCCGCTCCGCAGCGCCTCTGCCTGGAGCGTCGCGGGGTGCTGCGCAATGCCCTGAATGCCGACCGCATACAGGCTGTCGCTTTCCCGGGGTCAGCTCGGTCGCGTAAGGCGGCAGTCAACTGCTAGATAATTCTGCTATAGTACCAATTGGGGTTTTGAGTCGATACCCGCAATTCCAGTCTCTATCCCAAACTCTAGATTGAGGGGTGCAGCGAGGACCTGCAAGAAGACAACCCCGGCCGCCTATCGTGACTGTGATTGGAGATCCCGATGAAACATCTATCGTATTCCTATGGAGAGAATCATTGGCTTCTTGAGCCGGATCTAAAACCCATTCTAAGGCTTTACTGGCCCGACCTGGACGGTCACTCCGACGAATTCACGGAATTCGGGGCTCTCGTTGGCGGTCCGGTCTATGAAATTGCTGATTATGTTGACCACCTTGCTACTCCGGATTTGGTGATGCATGACTTAGATGGTCGTCGCGTAGACCGTGCTCGAATCAGCCCCTCCCATGCTCGCCTGCTCACGGAACTGGCTGCCATTAACCGTCCTCCCTACGAAGGGGGCTCATGGCACCATCACTTTGCGCTGGGCTTCCTCCTTGCAGATCCGGGGCTCTACTGCCCCCTGATCGTTACGAACCAGACGGCCTATGCCATCCACAAGTATGCTCCGACCCACTCCGAATGGTTCAACAGGTTGATTTCGGGGGATTCTTTCGGAGCCACCTGGATGACAGAGACACAAGGCGGCAGCGATCTGGGCGCGAACACCACTGTGGCCAAGGAGGAAGGCGGCCGGTGGTTGTTGTTTGGCGAGAACAAGTACTTTGCGAGCAAGGCGGGCCTGGCGGACTTGGCTCTCGTTACCGCCCGGCCGGAGGGGGCACAGGAGGGCCCAAAAGGGCTGGCGCTGTTCTTGGTGCCCCGCAAGTTGGAAGATGGTCGTCTGAACTTCATTGTGAGACGCCTGAAGAACAAGATCGCCACTCGCTCCGTGCCTACAGGCGAAGTCGAACTTCGAGGCAGTGAGGCCTATCTGGTTGGACAGGCGGAAAAGGGTATCTACTATACGCTGGAGAACCTGACCGTCGCACGTCTAGCCAATGCGGTGGGTTCCATGGGCTTGGCTCGCAAGGCCCACCTGGAGTCCCTCTTCCGAGTTCAAGCTCGCGAAGCCTTTGGCCACCAGATAATCGAACATCCGCTCATCAGGCGGGATCTAACCGATGTTGCTGTGCGGATTGCAGCCGGGTTGTGTCTTGTCTTTCATGCCGTCGAGTTGTTCGATCGAGCCTGGATGGACACCCCTCCCTATTCGGCAGACTATCACTATGGGCGTTTTCTTTCTCATTTGGCGAAGAAGAGATCAGCCGATCACGCGGTGGATGTTACGGCTCTCGTGATGGAGATTTTCGGTGGTCTGGGTTTTCTCGAAGAGTATCCTGTTGCCCGATTTCATCGAGAAGCACTGATAACACCTATATGGGAAGGCACCAGCAACATGCAGGCTCTAGACATGCTGGAAGTCATGCAGAAGAAGGGCGCTCACGAGTCCTTTCTCGATGAGTTCATCCCTATCCTTGAACGGATTGATACTGACGAGACGCGTGTGGCCCGGCAGTCTTTGGAAGAGACCATGGAGAATATTGCTCAGCTCAAACCTCAGCAAGCCCAGTGGTATGCCAAGGATAACCTTACGAGGATTGCTGATATCGCTCAGGTCGCACTGCTTTACAGGTTGGCGGAAAGCAGTGATGAACGGTATGCAAAGATCGCGTCACTGTACACTCACCGGTTCGTTCTGGGCGAGCCGTATCCCAGCTGGGCTCTAAACGATGAGACCGTTTGGTCCCCCGCTGCATTGAGTCGATGACATGCAGGTCGTCTACCTCTCGCACCCCCCGCCCGCGCTCGACCCGCCACCTTTGAGCCCTCGCCCCTCTGAAGATACATCGGAGTCGGTTTCGGCGTGAGGACCGGAATCCGGTCTTTTCCTACCCGCTCTCAGGCCCGATGGTTGAAGGCCGGCTTGATCCTTCTCGGACTGGTCGCGTCCCTCTGGATCTGGCTCGCGCCCTCAGAGCTTACGCTCGGAGCCGGAATGAAGATCGTGTACCTGCACGCGGCTTCCATCTGGGCAGGCATGACCGGCCTGACGTTGGCTGGATTCCTTGGGTTTACTCTGCTCTTGAGGCCAAATCCAAAGCTTGAGCAGTGGATCCGGTCTATCGCCCTTGTAGGTTTCGGACTGTTCATTCTGGGCTTCCTTCTCAGCATGATTGCCGCGCAAGTGAATTGGGGTGGTATCTTTTGGCAAGAGCCCCGCACCGCAGCCAACCTGCGGGTAGTGGCGGTAACCCTGATCGTGCTGGTGGTCACCAGCTGGCCGGTGAGGGCTCGCCTGAAGGGTCTTCTTTTGTTGGGACTTCCCGCCGCCTTGTTCTGGACGACCTTTTCCACGCCTCTGCTGCTGCACCCCCGAGATCCGATCCAGACCGCGACTGCCGTCTCGATCCAGATCACCTACCAGCGCGGGATGATCGCCGCGGACTACGACGCCGCAGACCCGCGCTTCGGTTT
>CAYGCA010000013.1:8008-11120 GCA_964348265.1 uncultured Anaerolineaceae bacterium
GATCACCTTCTATGGGTTGTTCGCTCTAATGCTCGTGGGAGGCGGTCTGCTCGTGTTGCTGGTGCGGTTCCGGCCTGACAAACGCCCGCTAATGGATCTTGCGGAGCAGGAAAGAAACCAGGTTGACCCGGAGGGTGGTTTCCACCAAGATGAATGAAGGCTCCTGAGGGAACTTCGATCTGATGTCAGCCCACTCTTCGGAGAGGCAATTTGCAGACAAGCTGTGGCGGTGGTACCCGACCGGTGAGCAAAACGAAGTCTCCCAGCAGAGCCATAAGAGAATCAGGTGGCTCCGGCCTAGGTCTCTTCCCCGGCGACCCGCGCTGCCTGAATTGCGATGCGCCTCTCTCTGAACAAAGCGCCCCCTCCGTGAGATTCCTCGGCGTTCGTGCGTCGAGCTTCAGCCCCCGGCTCTGTACTCAGCGTGAAGATACTGTCAGGAAATATGAAGGCGGCGCCGAACTCGTCCTTTCCATGCTCTTTGCCGGTGTGCGGGGCTCCACCGCCCTGGCTGTTGAGAGAATGGCGTCGGATTTCAGCCGACTCGTTCAAGAGTCCTACAGAATCAGCTCAGACATTCTGGTGCGGCATGACGCCCTTGTGAACCGCCTCACGGGGGATCAGGTCATCGGGCTTTTCGTTCCCCGTCTCACCGGATTGAGACAAGCCCACGAAGCTGTGCTTGCAGCTCGGCACATCATGCAATCAGCGGGTCACGAGGACCCGAAGGGGCTCCGAATTCCTGTGGGTGCTGGAGTCCAACGGGCCTTGCCTATGTGGGATCAGTGGGCTCAAGCGAGGGGGTATCGGAAATCGCCGTATTGGGCGAAGCCGTACACATGTCAGCTGGCCTTGCCTCTCATGCAGCTGCTGGAGAGGTCATCCTGAGCGAGGCGGCATTCGGTGCCGCAGAGATTGACCGCGCGGCAGTGAGCAGGCGCTGTATTGAGCTCAAGGGGATGACCGAACCCATGCTGGTCTGGGTTGTGCGAATCTGACCTGGAGAGCGAATGGGCCCCTACTTGGGATGGGGGCTGCCTCCCCCAGGTTGTCCATGCAGCTGGTCGGGGTTCTGGCGGCCCAGCCTCCTACGGCCGTCAGCGCTTCGCGCGCCTGTCCGCCGCCGCGCATGTTTGCGCGGCACCTTATTCGAAAGCATCGTGTATGATGATAGTCGAGGCGAAGCGGGGCCAGTCTTGTCGCAGCGTTTCGGTGGTTGGGAAATCGTCGGTGGGGATTGGGCAATGGGAGACCTCAACGAGATAAGCTACAGCGCAAGGACAGCGGTATGAACTTGAACGTCGTTTCTGCTGCGTATTTCCTTCTGGCACCCAGTGAGGCCCATATCGTCGTTCCAAGCAACTTTGACCGGGAGCAGAGATCCGCCAGTGAACTGGCCTCGCAGGGCGGCAGCCATAACTGTATCATGCGGGCAGCCGTTCTCAGATGTGGTGGTCCATCTGCATTCGGGGTCCAACGCCCGCTTAGGCTCGCATAAGAATTATGCTCCCCGCGAAGTCCCGCTCCCAGTCTACACTCTATTCGTCCTCCTGTCGGGGACCTCTTGCACCTGGCCTTCTGTGGCTGGATTAACATGCTCCGGAGCACAGGCTCGTCGCCATTGCATCCTTGCTGTAAGTGCGAGGATTGCCCTTCCAGCATTCTTGACGCTGCACGCATTCCCCGACTGGGAAGTTGGGAGAAGGATCGGGCAGGTCGTGCCTCGTCTTCTGGTTCTGGCATCCCCGATGAAGAGGGCGACGTCCGGAGGCAATGCAGGCTTTGCTCAGGGAATTGCCTATGCTTCCGGTTTCGCTTCGATTGCTGCACCCTGCAGCACAGCCCGATCCGGTCCCAGCAAGTCAGCGGCGATCACTCAGCTAACCTTGAATTCAATGTTCGACTGATCCCGCGTGTGGCTTCGAGTTGCGTAATCAGGTCTGGCAGAACGAAGAGTGGAAGAAGACATGCCCAAGCCCTGCATCTGTTCTGACTTGCCCTATGTTTTTGGCGTCGAGGAGACTCGGTTTCCTTTCCAGTCCCTTGAGACTCTCGATGAGAAGCAAAACGCCTTCCTGACTCTATGCCGCTGCCCTCACTGTGGCCAGCATTGGCAAATCGACGCGTGGGACCAGCACTATGTCAGGCTTGCCAAGATCGCGGATCCAGAGGACTGGGCCGATTTCGACGACAAGCCCGTTCGCTTGGCGGTCCTGGTGAATTCGCGCGGTGGGCTGTCAAAGGCTGCGTGCAAGTGGCCCAGATGCGAGGGGTTCACAGTAAGAGGCCTCGACTACTGCGCTTTCCACATCCTGGAAGCCTCAGAGGAGGGACAGTAGGAGCCTACTTCAAGGCCAAGCGCAGAATGGCTGCCCCGATCATTGTTGCGGGGCATATTGACATATGATTGGAGGCAGAAGATCAAGTTGCTCTGCGAGGAGCCGTCAGGCAACCATACTCCCTTTCAGTCTGGAGAAGATTGATGGAAAGCTTGCAGGAGTTTCTGGAGGGCTGGCAGTCAGGAGCTATCGATCCTCCCCCCGTCACGGAATTCGTAGGTATAAAGCTCCTCAGTTATGAGAGCGGCTCCTGCACTATGGAAATGACCACGGACCGCAGGCACTTCAACCCGATGGGCATCGTTCATGGAGGCATCCTGTGCGATCTCGCGGATGCGGCCATGGGCGTCGCAGCGGCTTCTGCTCTGCAGGAGCGCGAGACCTTTGTCACGACCGATCTCCACATTCGGTACTTTCTACCAGCCCGGCAGGCTCAGGGCCAACGCCAAGCTCCTCAGGAAGGGCGCTAGAACCATCGCTGCAGAATGCGAGATCATCGATGGTGAGGAAAATCTCATTGCGAAGGCCTCTTCCAACTGTTTCATCCAGAGTCTCCAGGCTTGAGCCGAGCGCCATGGCTTGATGCCGGCCAGTCATTTGGTGAATATCATCCTGAAAGCACACGCTGACCTCCCGGACGTCCTGGAGGTCAGAGGCGCGACTTTCCCATAACATAGGAGGGCTCGTTGTCAGGTCCTTTAGCAGGAATCCGCGTGCTTGAGTTCGCCGGGATCGGCCCCATGTCGAGGCGGGCCGGTAAGGCGGCCGCCGAT
>CAYGCA010000013.1:11130-11853 GCA_964348265.1 uncultured Anaerolineaceae bacterium
TCGCCGGGATCGGCCCCTGTCCTTTCGCGGCCATGCTGCTTTCCGATATGAGCGCCGACGTATTGCGCATTGACCGAGTGGTAGAGGCCCCTCGGTCCTTGCCAGGGGAAGAACTCAAAGACATCCTGACTCGTGGCCGCAAAAGGATGGCGGTTGATCTAAAGCGCCAGGAAGGGGTCGAGATTGTCCTTCAGCTGGTTGAGAGGGCCGATGTGCTGCTGGAGGGATTTCGGCCCGGGGTAATGGAGCGCTTGGGCCTTGGTCCTGATCCGTGTGTAGCTCGCAATCCCAGGCTGGTCTATGGCCGCATGACCGGCTGGGGGCAGGAGGGACCTCTGGCACAGGCCGCAGGGCACGACATCAACTACATCGCCTTGACCGGGGTGCTGGACTCTATTGGTCGATTCGGGCAAGGGCCCGTGCCGCCTCTTAATCTGGTCGCCGATTTTGGAGGCGGCGGAATGCTCCTGGCATTCGGGGCGGTGTGCGCCTTGGTCGAGAGGGCAGTGAGCGGAACCGGGCAGGTAATAGATGCAGCCATGGTGGATGGAGCCTCGTTATTGATGAGTATGATTCATAGCCTGCGAGCGAGCGATGAATGGAAGGATGAACGAGGCGTTAATCTGCTCGACTCCGGAGCCCCTTTTTATGATGCCTATCAGTGTGGGGATGGGAAGTACGTTTCCATCGGTTCGCTGGAGCCAAAGTTCTATGCAGAGTTAG
>CAYGCA010000013.1:11863-13039 GCA_964348265.1 uncultured Anaerolineaceae bacterium
CGCGGCAAGACCATGGGCCTGGAAGCAAGCGACCTGCCCCCTCAGATGGACCGCGAGAGCTGGCCAGATGTGAAGGATCGCTTCGCGGCGATCTTCAAAACTAAGACGCGTGCGGAGTGGTGCGCCATTCTGGAGGGCAGCGAGGCTTGCTTTGCCCCAGTTTTGAGTTTGAGTGAAGCCCCGGACCATCCTCACCTCAAGGCTCGAGGTACACTGCTTGAGGCTGCCGACATCGTGCAGCCAAGGCCTGCGCCCCGCTATAGTCGGACTTCTCCTGAGGCGCCCCTCCCACCGTGTCTCCCGGGAGAGCACACCGATCAGGTGCTGGCTGAATTGGGTTTCGCAGAAGAAGAGATCGCGGAGCTGCGGGCGAAGAATGTGGTCGCCTAACCTCTCCACCGAATCCGCAAGGCAGTCCAGGTTGGGCGGCCGGCGCGCGGCCTGCAGTCCGGCTCGCCACCGCAAGTTAGGCTGTAGCCTCCGAACCAGGACGGCGACCTGATCCGATGGGTAGTAGACGGGATTCGGCCAGCCAGCCCCGATCTTCAGAGGCGGACTGATAACAATGCCCAACAATTGGAATGAACCGTCGAAGCTTTACAAAGGAGTCCTTCCATGCTTATCTTCCTGGTAGCCGCGTTGATTATCGCTGTGTTGGCTCTGATCCTCGCTCTTCAGAACGCGGTCCCGATCGCAATTTTGTTCTTACTCTGGGAATTCGAAAGTTCGCTGGCCTTGGTAATGCTGATCGCGGTGATCATTGGCGCCGTGATCGCTACCCTTGCCCTACTGCCAACGTTGATAGGCGGCAAATGGAGCACGGCCAAGAAGAACAGAAGACTGGCTGAGCTTGAGTCCCAGTTGGCAGAAAGTACAAAGATGCTCAAGGAGGCAGAAACCCGGTTGCAGGCACACGCTGCAGAAAGCTCCGCAGAAGAGCCTGAAGGCCTGTCAGCGTAATTCACCGGACAAAAGGATCCCTGGGACGGCCTAGCCCTCAGCGCCCAGTGCCCGGCTGATGAGCCAGCGCTTGATGCCAAACACGATTGCGCCTGACCAGCCACTGGAGCGAAAGGGGTCCCAGGCGTAGAATCCTGAAGCAGGCGAACCTCGGTCGCCCGGTGTGATAAAGCGAGTATGCCGCTCCAAGGCGAACAGCCGCTGGCCTGCGAGCTG
>CAYGCA010000013.1:13066-25519 GCA_964348265.1 uncultured Anaerolineaceae bacterium
TTCACGTAAGATAGGGTGGGACTGAAGAATTGTGGACGAGACGCGTTCCGACACTCTGGAAACAGCTGCAAACCTCAAGGCCGCGTTCTTGCTCAATCTCGCTTTCACAATCTTCGAGATTGTGGGCGGGATCTGGACGAATAGCCTTGCCATCCTCTCGGATTCTCTTCACGACCTAGGGGACAGCTTCACGCTCGGGGTCTCGTGGTTTCTCGAGAGATACTCGGCGCGCGGTGTGGATGGAAAGTACTCCTATGGCTACCGCCGTTTTTCTCTGCTGGCGGCCCTTCTGTCCACCGTTGTGCTCATCGTTGGATCGCTGTTCATTCTCTCAGAGGCGACACGCAGGCTGCTCGAGCCAGAGCACTCCAACGCCCAAGGGATGATCCTGTTCGCGCTGGTGGGCATCGCGGTGAATGGGATAGCTGTGTTGCGGCTTCGCGGCGGGAAGTCGTTCAACGCTCGCATGGTCGCCTGGCACCTGCTTGAGGATGTCCTTGGATGGACCGCCGTCCTTGTCGTCGGGATCACCCTCCTTTTCAGGGACATCCACATCCTTGATCCGCTCCTGTCAACGTTGATCACGCTCTATGTCCTCTACAACGTTGTCGGCAATTTGCGCAAGACGCTCTCGTTGTTCCTGCAAGCCGTTCCGGAAGATGTCAGTGTCGAGGAATTGGAGCGCCGAATCGTCTCAATCAAGAAGGTTAGAACGACCCATCATACCCACGTCTGGTCCCTTGACGGCCTAAACCATGTACTAACTTGCCATGTTGTGGTCGAGGATGATACCGCACCGAGCGATGTCATACAGATCAAGCGTGACATCGCGCAGCTTTGCAAGGAGTTGCCGCTGGAACACACGACTTTTGAGATCGAATACGAGAGCGAAGCCTGCGGGATGAGGGCTGGGTGATAAAGTGCTGGAAAGATATCTCCGGGCGTCGAGCAGCTTCAACACGCTTCGTACAGAGCTACTGACAAGGCTGGCCAAAATAGGAAACAACCCTCGCCTGACAGGCAGCGCCAGCCGCCTGGTCGAATAAGGCTCGCGGGGACCCAGCAAAGCAGACTTTTTTACAGACAGCAGTCGTCTCCTAGTGGAGGACCGGCCCATTCAGATGAAGACATCTCGGCGCTGCAGTGCCCTCACAGGCATCCTGGCAATCAGCCTGATGCTGCTTTCATCCGCCTGTGCAACAGATAGGGCAACCCCCCAAATCGGGATTGACCTTCAACCGTTTGTGGAGTTTGCCAGGGAAGCCGGCTGTGCTCAGCGGGTTAATCGAATCTGGGTGATTGACGACCAGCTGGTCTTTTGGGATCGTCGGGGGGACTGCCCCGACAATGCCTACCGCCAAGTGCTGTTTGCCGACGACCCTGATCAGGTCTTGTGTGAGCTTTCCGATTCGATTATGGGGCCGAGGCAGAGTTGTGAGGAGGAATATCAGGATCTCTTCAATGAGATCCTTGAGAATCTAGATGCGCCCGACCTGGGCCTCGGAGCGAACCACCAAGTTGTTGAGATTGGCTTCTAGGTCGACGGGGTGAAACCATGCTGGTGATGGCACAGGGTCAGTATCCTGAACCCGCCCCACCCCGACTGGTCCAAGACCTTCCGGAATCAGGCTTCCATGCAGGCAATGATCCAGGCAGGAGAGTATCTGGTGAATGCTCGGCGTCAAGCGGCTCACCAGGGGTCCGCCACATGATAGGCTGCGCCCACAATTCCTGGGGGAGGCGGGCATGAGCCGACCGAACCTTCACTCCTGGACCCTCAATCGGGAAGAGGCAGTCAGAATCCAGGCTGAGCTGCGCAGCCGCCTCGTACTCTCGTGGGACGGGCGCGAGGTGTCCACCGTTGGCGGGGTAGATGTGAGTTTCCAGGACGATCAAGCTTTGGCTGCCATAGTCGTCCTCGGCTATCCTGACCTATCGCCCCTTGAAGCTGCCACCTCCCGGGAAACGGTTGTCTTTCCCTATATCCCCGGCATGCTGGCCTTTCGTGAGGGCCCAGCCGTCGTGGCTGCATGGGAGGGATTGCAGACGCAGCCCGATCTGCTCATGTTCGATGCGCAGGGAATCGCCCACCCGAGAGGAATCGGGCTCGCCTCCCACATGGGACTTTGGCTGGATCGCCCCAGCATTGGTGTCGCCAAATCCCGGCTTTATGGACGTCATGACCTTCCTGGTCGGGAGCGCGGCGATAACGCCGAACTGCGCCATGAGCGTGATCCCGCGCGTACTATCGGCATGGTCCTACGGACACGAGCAGGCGTGAACCCAGTTTACGTCTCGCCCGGTCATTTGATCGACGTATCCCGGGCTGTCGAATTTGTGTTGAGTTGCTGCACCCGCTACCGCCTACCCGAGCCAACGCGCTGGGCACACAAAGTCGCCGGTGGTGAGAGGTTGCCCACGGATGCCGGCCATCAAACCACGATGTTCTAGACCCAGATCCGGGAATAGGCTTCCTTCTCGGCCTGGACCCGGAATTCCATCGTTCTTGATCTTCCGCGCTCGGGGGCGACGGGAGAGTCGGAGTGGCACAGCACCCTCCGGACATGCAGACCGCTGTCTACGACGCAAGCGGAGGCTAATCACCAGAGCGGCCTATTCCAGGATGATTGGAGAAAACCGGCAACCCCGCTCCGATCGCAGTCGTGTGCCTACTTCAGCGTCTTTCAGGGTTCAGGCGCCGGTTTTGATCATCAGGCCGTTCTCAGGGTATCCTAGAAGAGAATGAACGCTCGAATCACCCGAAACTGTGTACTCTGCCAGCGTTCATCGCCGCAGATTTCAAACGCCATGGCGGTCTGTATTGACTGCCTGCGCACGCGGTTCTCCGCGGCCAGTCCCCACCTGGAGGCCCTTCATGCGGCGTCGCGGGTTGAGTTTGATCTGCCAACAAAGCCGCCGCGCCATCCCGGAGGTGTCCAGTGCACCTTGTGCAGCAATGAGTGTGTTGTTGGGGAGGGAGAGCGCGGCTTTTGTGGGCTGCGGATAGTGCGAGAAGGCAGGTTGGTCCACCTGGCTGGAACTCCGGCACGCGGCCTATTGCATTGGTACCGCGACCCTTTGCCAACGAACTGTGTCGCCGACTGGGCGTGTGAGGGTAGCCAGCATCCGGGGTTCCACAATCTGGCGGTCTTCTACAAAAGCTGCACGGCCAATTGTCTCTTCTGCCAGAACTGGCATTTCCGTAGGGCTTCACCGACGGAGGCCGAGACCCTCAGCGCTGATGAATTGGCTTCCACGGTCAATCCGCGCACCTTCTGCGTCTGTTTCTTTGGCGGCGACCCGGCCTCCCAGATGCCTCATGCCCTCGCGGTTTCAAGGAGGCTTTCACAGCGTGGGGTGCGAATTTGCTGGGAGACAAGCGGCATGATGCATCCCAAACTGCTCGACGCGGCCGTCAAATACTCACTCACCACGGGGGGCTGCATCAAGTTCGACCTGAAAGCCTACGACGAAGAAGTGCACCTAGCCCTGACCGGCGTTTCCAATCGCAGGACACTTGAGAATTTTGCGAGGGCCGCAAGGCGATCCGCTGAACGTCCTGAAATACCGCTCGTGGTTGCCAGCACTCTCCTCGTCCCAGGCTATGTCGACGTGGACCAAGTCAGCAGGCTTGCTCGCCTCATTGCTTCCATCGATCCACAAGTTCCTTACGCCCTCCTGGCCTTCGCGCCTAGTTTCTATCTGAGCGATTTACCTTGCACCTCGGTGCGCCATGCCGAGGAAGCGCTCGCCGCCGCTCGCGGAGAGGGCTTGGTCAACGTGCGAATCGGCAACAGGCACCTCTTGGGCTGGGCGGTGCAGTAGGGCTGGTCGCTTCTGCCAGCACAGCCATCCGATGACGGCTGGACCAACATTGGCAAAGCGGACGGATCTGTCAGCCGGGATTGAAGGCGAACATCGGAGATTTCTACCCCCGGACTGGGAAAAGATGGGAACCGGACTTGAGGGGAGGCCAAGGCCCCGAAGGACTCTCAGACGGTTCGAGGGAGGGTGGAGGAAGCAAACGTGCAGGCTTCGCGGCGCCTGAAAGAACTGGCGCAGGAGCCGCTAGATGCTCCTGCAGCGGGAGAGGGATGAAAGTGAACGGCCATTGGGCGAAGTCTCTATCTGTCTTGCGGCTGGTAGAATCTCCGTACGTGAGCTGATGCCCCGCCCCCTGCTGGAGGGCCTCCCGCCAGCGGAGGGCAATTCCTTTCTCCCACCGCCGTCACCCTCAAAGTGTCGAGGACGCCTGCCCTGCGAGCCGGGAGGGAAAGTGGCTTCGAGGGCACAGGCCCAATGGAAGCGTGGTTCAGACAGGAAACGAAGTAGGCTGGCGGCAATTGCGCCCAGAGTGGTTCGGGCTCCGAAGATTGACCGACGCCGATTGAGGAGGGACCGGAGCCTGCGCCCCGAGCGACTCTGCAGAACGCTCGATCCTCCAAATGGGCCACGCGAAAATGATTTGGAGATCAGGTCCAGCGACCAACCTGATGGAGACCGCAGGGAGCTAGCAGCAGCTCCTCTTTGACCCTCGGGAGAGAAGCAATGGCTTATGACGAAGGGTTGGCTCAGCGAATTCGGGAAGTGCTGGGAGACCGTCATGACTTGGTCGAGAAGAAGATGTTTGGAGGGCTCAGTTTCATGCTGCGGGGCAATCTAGCTTGTGGCGTGATTGGAGAGGACCTTATCGTCCGAGTCGGTCCGGAGGCGGACAGCAAAGCGCTGGCGCGGCCACACACCCGAGCATTTGACTTTGCGGGTAAGCCCATGAAGGGATGGGTGGTGGTGAGCCCTAGCGGCTATGAATCCGACGAGGACCTTCTAAGCTGGGTTGTACGGGGGATCGATTTCGCTTCCTCCTTGCCGCCGAAATAGGATCCTGTTAGCCAGGGCAAACGCTGGCTTGCACAGGAAACCGCCGGCCCCCTTCGGAGGGATTGCTTGTCGGCCGCCCCGGGGAACGCTGTCACTTCATCTCAGAGACCCCGACCACTCGCCATTTCGCCTCCAGAATGCGTCGAAGCCGACAGGCCGCACCCTTACAGTGCGGTCCGTGGTACCCGCCAGCAGAAGGCTTCTGGCTGGCGCCGTGTCTGATCACCGTTGCCCGAAACTATGCCGCAGGATCGCTCCGCGGCAGTCCTATCCGGAGGCAAGCCACGCCTCAGTGAGGAGATCCCAGCCCCTTGGACTGGCGTCAATCCCAACGCTTGTCGAATGCGACACCCACTCGCTGGTCATGTGATAGGCAACCAAAACCCTCATGCCCTTTGTCACTAGGCATTCGATCTGCGCCATCCTAGGATAGGTTTGCTTTTTCCCATCCAATTTGGCGAGCGACAGGCCGGAAAGGGAGAGTTCCTCGGAACCTCATTCGATGACTCGACCTCGCCGGGGGGTTTTCAGGATGCTGGCCGACCCAGGCAGACACTAGACTGGGAATTGACCGGAGGGAGGATTAGGAATGGAAAAGCATGTCACCGTTGTAGGAGCGCTCCGAATCGGATTTGGCGCTCTCGGGCTGTTGATCGGACTGTTCATCCTAGTGGCGGTCGTTGGCGGGGGACTAATCTCGGGAGATCCAGAAGCAATTCGCATCACTTCAATCGTCGGGCCCATGGTAGCGCTCTTCATCTTCTTGCTCTCCGTACCTGGGATCATTGGCGGGATTGGATTGCTGAGATGGAGGTCTTGGGCGAGGATTCTGGTCATGATCCTTGCGATTCTTGACTTGTTCAACATTCCCATTGGAACCGCCGTGGGGATCTATACGCTCTGGGTCTTGATGCAGGACGAGACAGCACGATTGTTCGCATCCGCCTAGAGTCTGCAGGCAGCGATTCCTGCTCAAGCGCCCTTCGAGAACCGAAGACTGCGAGGCCTGGGATGCCAGCGCTCGCTCCTTGGCGGGCGTCACCCCGAGCAGCCATCATTTCCGTGAGTAACCGTCCCTAGACCTCCCTTGTCCGTTCAATCGGAAGGGTCGAGGAGTCTTTCAGCGCAGCTTTCGGCGCCTGCCCCCTGGGACGACAACCTGAGCCTGGCCCACTCCCCGACCTAGCGAGATGCCACAAGCCGGCCTTCCGGAGGGCGGGCCCCTTTGGCTGCTTCCCTCACATTCGATAATCCTGAGGGAAGTGTCTCTCAGCGGAGTCACGGCTGCAGGGCTCCCTGGAGGCGGCCGGACGGGGCCCCGCCTCCGAGCTGGGAGGGTGGTGGGGTCTTCGAATGCGGCTGCACGACTCCGCCGCTTCACCTTCGGATCAGCGCGCCCCTCGGGGGAGGTGAGGAGGTTGGCTGTAGGCTTATCAGTCCTCCTGGCGTACAATACTAGGCCATCCAACACAGGGTTATCTTTGCTGGGAGGCCCGCCATGATCCTGACCCCCGAAGATATCCTCAAGCTGCTCCTGGCTGTTCTCGTTGGCGGCCTAATCGGCGCAGAGCGTGAATTCCGCGATAAAGCGGCTGGTTTTCGAACGATCATCTTCATTTGCGTTGGCGCAACCCTGTTCACCACTTTTTCGCTGAAGCTCGGCGGAGAGGAGGATCCGGTCCGGATCGCGGCCAGTATTGTGAGCGGCGTGGGCTTTCTCGGCGCGGGGGCAATACTGCGAGGCACCGGACGAGTGATGGGTCTTACCACCGCAGCCACCATCTGGCTCGCCGCAGCCCTGGGTATGGGAATCGGAGGCGGTCATTTTCTCGTCTCAGGCGCAGCTGCCGGCGTCATTCTCACTGTCCTATTGGCCTTTCCCAGACTCGAAGCCTGGATCGACAACGTCCGAGATGTGCGGACTTATGAAGTTGTGTCTTCACTCGATTCCGACGCCTTCGAGGAGCTTGACGGCTTGTTTGACAAGTATGGTCTGCGCGTGACGAGCCGCAAGCGCCTCAAGTCGGGTGAGGATGTGATCTGCACCTGGAACGCGCACGGATCCCCCAGGGACCACGAGCAGCTGATCGATAAGCTCTTTGCTCATGCCCACGTCAAGGAATTCAAAGTTTAGGCTCTTTCGTGGATACTGGCTGTGAGGTCTAGGGGGGCGTGAGAATGCGAGGGACGTGACCGGCACCGGGTTCGGAGGCCCCGGCCCAGCCTGCCGCGCACAGCCTTCTGCTGGCCTTTCAAATCGTCTGATGTCGACCCAGACGTCTCACCTGCGCGGTATGAGAAGGGCCATAAGCGCTCCCACCAACGCAATCACAGCCGTTGTGTGGAAAAGTGCCTCAATCCCAAGGCGGTCCGCTTGAAATCCGCTGATGAGCGTGCCTATCGAACCACTGGCGAAAGTGAAGCCCAGCACTAGTCCCGAAGCAGCGCCCACGCGATTCGGCATCATGCGCTGGGCCAACACGACGATGATGGCCTGAGATGCGCCGATGAATGCACCTGCAAGCGGCGTGATCAAGTAGGTCCAGGCGGTCACGCTGAAGGTTGGATAGAGAGCCAGCGCCACCGCAGCCAACAAGAGACTCCAAACCGTTACCCTCCGCCTGCCGTGACGGTCGGCCAGCCAGCCGCCCATCAGATTGCCTAGAGCCGCGCCTCCCATGAACAAGGCCGCGATGAATCCAAAGAAGCTTGGACGGAAACCGAGATCACTGTAGTACTTTGGAAGAAATGTGACCATGTTTGCCTGAGTCCAGGAACGAAAGGCGGCGAGGAGTACAAAGGCCATGGTCGCTCCCCGAAGCATTCGCCAATCGAATGTTGCCACCCCTTCTTGGGGCTGACTTGAGGCAGGTCGGGGAGGCAGCTGCAGACCGGCATTGACCCCGACTGGCACGACAAAGAACAACAACAGCAACAGACCGGTGGGTCCCCACCGCTCCAGAATAGGTCCGCCCACCATTGGACCAATGCTGAGCCCGCCCTGACCAAATAAGAAGAACAATGAAGCGGCCGTGGTCTCTCGCCCGCCGGAGCGTTGCCGGCCGAGCAAGGTGGCCTCCATAGCGCCAGCCGGATGAAAAGCCGCGGATCCGAGGGCCGCCAGGGCCAGGAAGAGCAAGGCCGCGTAGCCGGGCACGGTCACCGCCATAGAGAACATAAGCGCCATCCAGAACACGCCCCCAGTAGCGACCCAGCGGGGACCGAAGCGGTCCGCGAATTCGCCGAAAAGTGGTTGAGATACCGAGGCACTCAAGATGTAGAGGCTGCTCACCAAACCGATCAACGAGTTTGTTAGGCCTAATGGAATGCTGAGCACGGCCAGCAAGATGGACCTCTGACCGTTCAATAAGTCGACAGCCATATGGGCAGAGGCGGCAGCCAAGAAGACCGAGTTCCGAATCAGACTCATAGAAGCGTCACCGCGCAGGCCGGAGAGCTGCGATCCCCTGGAGGGGAAAGCCGAGGAGCAGAAGGCAGCTCACCCATGATGGGCATCCAAATTGGGCCCAATGGGGGGTCCAGCCTCCCCAGGGCCTGACTCAAATGGGAGCGTCGATCTGCCTCCACGAATCGAAGGGCGAAGTTCCAGCTTTCGGGTTTCCTGTACGGACCGTCCTAGGGTCGAGGACGGTCGTGCTCGGCTAGAGAGAAGACTGCCCCTTCCCGCTTGGTTGCTCTGTCGAGTTCATTCTTTCTGCGATCATCCCTTACGACCCGATAAGGCTACAAAGGATCGGAAACACCAGCCACCCCTTTGAACCCCCCATCAGAATCTGATTACTACGGCGGATCCTCTTGGTAGAGGCGACGCCGGATCCAGCGCCCGTCAGTCAGTGATGGCTCAGGGATCTAGGACCAGTCAAGTCGCCTCTGCCGACTAGCCTCCACCGCCTTGAGGATATTCCGATAACTTCCACAGCGGCACAGATTGCCTGCCAAGTACTCGCGAATGAGCCTCTTCGTGGGATTAGGATGCTCATCCAGTAGGGCAAGCGTGGAAAGGATAAAGCCCGGCGTACAATAGGCGCACTGGAATGCCGCCTGCTCAACGTAGGCCTTCTGAATAGGATGCAGCCCTTGGTCGACCGCCAATCCCTCAATCGTCAGGATCTCCTTGCCTTCCACCTGCCCGGCCAGCATCAGGCAGCTGCTGATGGCCCGGCCGTCGACTAGAACCGTGCAGGCCCCACACACGCCAATCCCACAGCCCTCACGGGCTCCACCTAGCCCAAAGTCGTCACGAAGGACCTCCAGCAGCGTTCGAGTGGCATCGACCGAGAATGTCTGGTCTTCCCCGTTAAGGCGAACCTTCATCTCATGCCTTCCTACCCTTCAGGGCGCGCAGCACCTTCTCGGGCGTAATTGGCAAATCGCGGATACGTACCCCAACTGCGTCGAAGACGGCGTTGGCGATCGCCGGCGCAACAGGTGGAAGCGTCATCTCTCCGATCCCGTGGAATTCCCCGCTTTCGGACTCGATCAGATCGCTATCCAATTCAGGCGGGGCGTCCATGAAGGAGGGGACCGCATAGTCCGACAGATTCGGGTTCAGGATTTGCCCATGGTCAAAGACGACCTCCTCCATGAGCGCCGGCCCAATCCCGAAGATCACGTTCCCGTCGTTCTGGAGCTCGGCCAGGGCAGGGTTCACCACTTTGCCGGCATAAGCTGCCGAGTGGTATCTCAGAACCCGAACCCTGCCGGTTTCTATGTCTACCTCCACCTCACAGGCACCCGCTCCCTGATGCCAGTGCGGGGTCGCAATCCCCTGCCCAGTTTCAGGATCCAGGCCACCCTCAGTTTCAGACTCCCCTACGGCCTCCAGGCTTTCGATTTGGCTTCGGCGGAGGACCTCGGCATACGCGAGGCGCTCAGGGCGGTCCCTCTCAAAAACATAACCCCCCTCAGAGATCAGCGCCTCGGGGTGGGCCTCGAGCAGCGGCGCGGCCGCCTCACGGAGCTTCGCCTTGAGGGTCTCCGCAGCCTGGACGATGGCGTTCCCCATCATGCTTGTCGAGCGGCTGGCGTTGGTGGAGGTGTCAAATGGCGTCACCTCGGTATCCGGCCCCACCACGGTCACGCGGTCGAGAGCCAGGCCAACAGCTGCGGCTGCGATCTGGGCCAGCGCGGTGTGCGCGCCCTGGCCCATCTCCACGGTACTGGTGAAGAGCTTGAGCTGACCTTCCGCCTCCAGCACCATGCGGCACGACGACTTCGAGGAGGCGATGGTGCTCTTCATCATGACCGCCAAGCCTCGGCCACGTCGTGCAGCCACTTTCTCGCCTAAACGCTTCTCTTTGTCCCAACCCAATCCATTTGAGGCGGCCATCAAGCATTCGACAAAATGAACGTCATGAAGCTCCTCGCCTGTCGCGAACCGATCGCCGGACCGAAGCAGGTTCTTGAGCCTCAGCTCCAAGGGATCGATGTCCAGAAGGTGGGCCAGGGTGTCCATATGCGACTCGTAGGCCCAGGTGGTCTGAGAACTCATCGCCCCGCGAAAGGCGGCAGCCGGCGGCAGATTGGTGTAGACGCCAAACGAGTCCACCTTCACGGCCGACAGGCGGTAGGGGCCAACGGCGCGAACCATTCCGGCATGGACAAGAGCCGGACTTGCATCGGCGTAGGCGCCTGCACCCCAGTGCAGCGTCACTTGGCGAGCAATGAGGGTACCGTCTCGGTTCACGCCTGTCCTGATATTGATGCGGGCCGGATGCTTTGTGACGGTGACAAACTCTTCGGCGCGGGTAAGCGTCAACTTGGCAGGCCGACCGCGCAGCTTCCAGGCCAGCACGGCCACAATCGGCTCAATTCGGATGTGTCCCTTGCCGCCATAGCCACCGCCAAGCGGCGGCACAATCACCCGGACAGACTCTTCTGGCAACCCGAAGAGATCGGCCAGGACCCGGCGGATCAAGTAAGGCGTCTGGGTAGCCGACCATACTGTAAGGCGGCCATCCGTCCATTGGGCGGCGGAAACATGGGGCTCAAGTGAGGCCTGCTGCGCAACCGGACTCGTGAACGTCTCTTCCACGACTTCGTCGGCCCGGGCGAGAGCCCCTTCAACGTCACCGCGCCTCAGCTTCGCATGCAGGAAGCAGTTGTTCGAAAAAGCATCGTGCAGGACGGGAGCATCGGCGCTCATCGCCTCCAGGGCGTCGTAAACGGCTGGCAGCTCCTCGTACTCGACCTCAATCACCCTCAGGGCAGCCTCGGCCGTTTCAGCGTCCTCAGCGGCCACTAGCGCCACCGGCTCTCCCGCGAACCGGACCCGGTCCAGAGCGACCACCGGTTGATCTTCCAGTCGGAAGCCGTAGAACAACCCAGGGCTTCCCGGCGGATCAAAGTCGGCGGCTGTCACGACCGCCTTCACGCCGGTTAACGCTTCGGCGGCTCGCGTCTCTAGGCGGGTGATCCTGGCATGTGGCAGAGGGCTGCGCAGAACCTTGGCCGTCACCATTCCAGGCAGCTTTAAGTTGACCATATAGGACAGCTTCCCGGTCACGCGGGATTCGGCGTCCAGCATGGGAAAAGACTTACCGATGGCCATCTCTTACCTCGATCAGGGCTCGCCGCACATGGACCTGGATCATTTGCGTCCTGTACCAGGCTGAGCCGCGCACATCCTCCAACGTTTCAACACTCTGTGCGTACCCTTCAGCAATGGCCTCGATCTGCCCATCGGTCAGAGCCTCCCCAATCGCGGTCGCCTCCACGCCAGGCAGGCGCCGAGGTGTCTCACAGGCCGCACCAACCGCCACGCGCAGATCAGTGCAGGCCCGCCCTTCGAAAGACACCACGGCCGCCACTCCCACACATGGGCGATCCTCCGACGAACGGCTCTTGTATTTGAGGTAGGACATCCGGGCCGAAGCAGGGAGGTTCGGCACAACAACACCAGTGACGATCTCGTCGGGCTCAAGGGCCGTGGTATAGAAACCAAGAAAGAACTCCGAGATCGGGATGGTCCGGGATCCACGCGGGCCGGTCACCTCCACTTTCGCTTCGAGCGCAAGCAGCATCGCGGGAGGATCGGAGGCGTAATCAGCTTCAGCCAGGTTACCCCCAATCGTGGCCTGATTGCGGACGCGAACGTTGCCGACTTCTCGACAGGCTTGCGCCAGCGCCGGGTAACGTTGGAGGACGGGCAGGGAACGTTCTATATCACGCAGGCTCGCCATCGCCCCTAGGCGCAGGCCGCCGTCCGCCGGACCACCGACCCCCAGGTCAGGCACCCTCCCCAAGCTGACCAACACCTCAGGTGCAATCAGCTGGCTGCGCATCATGAGCGTCACCGCTGTCCCCCCTGCGATGATTCTGGCATGACTGCCATGCTCGACCAGGGCTTCGACAGCCTCGGAGAGGCTGGTCGGTTGAATGAAACGAGGGCTCATGGCTGCAGGACCGCCCTCCCGACGATTTCCTGGTTTCTGAGTCGCAGGTGAAGCGCCTCAGCTTCATCGAAGGTCACGTGGCCGACGTACGTTGCCCCCTCAGGCCCCTCGTGGTCATGGGACTCGCCGTCGTCGTGATTGCTCGTGGTCGAAGAGGAGA
>CAYGCA010000013.1:25529-41089 GCA_964348265.1 uncultured Anaerolineaceae bacterium
TTCGCTTACGACCGGCCGCACCCGCCCGGCCGCCACTAGTTCGACCACTTCCGCTAGTTCGCGCTTCGTCACGTTGCGCGAACCCCTGATTTCCCACTCGTTGGCGATCATCGCCTGAGGGCTTATGACCATTTCCCTTCCCGTGTGTGACCCGACGATCACCAAGCGCCCACCTTTGCCGAGCGCCTGGAGACTGGACGTCATCGTCGCTGGTCCCACCAATTCAAGGACCACGTCCGCGCCTCGACCCGCCGTCCACTCGAGCGCCGCTTGCGCCATATCCTGCTCTGTCGAATCTACAGCCAGGTCGGCCCCAGAGTGCCTTGCTGCGTCCAGCTTAGACTGGCCGATATCCACAGCCATCGTGAACGCACCCATCAGGCGCGCCAGTTGAACGGCGTGCAGTCCCACACCGCCCCCTGCTCCGGTGATGATGATCCTCTCCCCGGGCTGCAGAAGGGCCCTCTTCGTGAGCGCGTGAAAGGGCGTACCGATCGCATTTGCGATCACACTGCCTTCATAGGCGGACACACTCTCCGGCAGTTTGACAAGGTTGACAGCTGGGACCGTCGTGTATTCGGCGTATCCACCAGGCGTGTGGATGCCAAGGTAGCCCAGGAAGTCCTCGCAGATGGTTTCGCGCCCGATTCTACACTTGCGGCAGCGCCCACAGGTGAGATAGAGCGTGCTGGTCACTCGATCGCCAGGCGCGACACTGGTCACGCTGGCACCAACCTCTTCGACAGTGCCTGCGATCTCGTGGCCGAGCACAATCGGTACCTCAGCCGTGGGAAACTTGCCATCCCGTATCGTGAGGTCAAACTGATCTACGGCGCAGGCTTCAACGCGCAACAGCGCATCGTCTGGTCCGGGCTGGGGTCGAGGGATGTCCTTAAGCAGCAAGGGGCCTCCAAACTCCTCCAGTACGAGTGCTCTCATCGGGAAAGGACCTCCTGTAGGCAGCGGGCAAACTGCGAAGTCAGCTTCTTGGCCGTCGCCCCAACCACAGCGGAACCAAATTGGGCCAGCCGGCCACGCAACGCCATATCCATTTCATACTCAATCTGTGTGCCTGCCTCGACGGAGGTCAACCGGCTGGTGAATGTCGCTCTTACGAAGCTTGCCGATGAGCGATCTTCGGCTTCGATTTGAGCGACGATCAGCCTTCGAGGCTCACGCTCGACGATGGTCACCTGGCCGCCAAAGCCGGCCGCGAGCGGTCCTATTTTAACTTTGAGGCGTCCTCGGTAGACGTCGGGGTCGGCTTCTTCGAGCGCTTCAACCCCCGGCAGGCACTCGCTCACTCGCGGAATATCTTGCAGGAGAGTCCACACCTCCTGCACCGGCGCCTCCACTGTAAAGCTATCCTTAATCAGCACTCTCCGCCCCCATCCGTTCCCAGGTAACCTCATAATCCGGGACTGCTGCCTTCACCAGGCTGTCAACCGGGCAATAGCGGGACACCAAATCCCTCAGGCGCTGCAGGCGCTCATCGGTCTCCTCGGTCTCAATGCGAACCGTCAGGCGGACCGCCTGGTAATGGACAGGCACATCTGCCAGGCCCTTGCGCCCGCGTGAATCTAACACCCCTTCGGCTTGGGTCTCAAGGTCTCCATACTTGAAGCGAATTTTCCTAGCCATCCTGGCCGTGGACACATTCGTTCAGGCACATAGGGCGACGAGAACGTACTCGAGCGGCGAGGGGCCCTGATTCTCACCCCCGCGCGCGACCGGCTCGTCGGAGATCACCGCCGGAAACTCGCGCACGTAGACCTGCGCGGCGCTGTGCGTCAGCATTTTGCCCCGGGCGCGATTGACCACAATGTGCTTATCGGCCTTCTCTCCCACCGTCACATTTCCTCCCCGGGCGCGAAACCCTGCAGAATCTCCAGCCCATTTTCACCGGCTTCGAAATGATAGTGTTCTCCTGGCTCCAGCCACAATACCGTCTCAGTCTCGAGCGCCATCCGCTCTCCCTCCACGTCCGCAACGCCGCTTCCACGTATGACGTAGAGCAGCTGGTCAGCCTCGCCGTGAGTAAGCTTCGGCCCAATGGCGCCTGGTTGGAAAGACCACCGACGCGCCACCATTGCTGGCGCGCCAATGGTTCTGGCATCGGCCAGGGTCGTTTGCCGCCAACCCTCGCCCTCGCGATCCATACTCATATCTTCGGGTTTGATGATCGTGGGCACGTTGCTAAACCTCCCGGGGAGCAGTTTCGCCTCTGCCATCCGAGTCCACGGCGGCCCCCCTGACCCAAGGCGTCGGTACGATACAAGGCCTTCGCCAGTCCATGGGAGCGCATACCGGCTCCGATAAGGGCGCCTCCAAGCGAGTTTCTCATTCTCCAGCGACAACAAACGGTTCAAAAGGGACCTTATGCAGCGATTCTGCGCCATCATCGGTCACGATTGTGAGGGCCCCAAGCTGCAGGCCCATGTTGTGATCGTGGGTGACGGGGTTGGGCTGCACCACGACCGCCATGTTAGCCTCAAAGCGCCTCCCCGGTGGGGGCAGCCGAGCTTCATCCCACGGCCAGTAGCGGCAACATGAGCGATCAATCAGCGGCGCGTGAATGTCCACGCCGTAGCCGTGGATCAGGTCGTCATAGATCTCATACCCACGCTCACCGATCACCGAGGCAGCCTGGATCACGTCCCGCTCGGAGGCGCCTGGGCGGATGGCCGCCACAATCCGCTGATAGGCGTCGAGAGCAGTCTCGAACATTTCAAGCCACTCGCGGGTGGGTTCGGCTCCCACGAAAAGGGGACGATGGATTTGGCCCGAATATCCCCAGTAGGAGGCACTGATCTCGGTGATAATCACATCACCCTCCGAAATCCTGCGGGCCGACAAGTTCTGCGCAGGCACACACCCGTTCGGGCGGTCCATCGGCATAGACCGCACGAAGGCGATATGGGGGATTCCCCCCTCGGCGCGGTAGGCGCCCTCGATGATCGCCAGCAAAGCATATTCAGGCATTCCTGGGCGAACCTGATCTTTGAGGGCATGGATTGTTCGGTCGGTGAAATCAGCCGCTTTCCGCAGCCAGACGATCTCCTCCTCGGACTTGACCTCACGCAGGCGCATGAAGGCGGCGGTCGCGTCCACCAGTTCCAGATCGGGCAGAACCCGCCTCAAGTGCTGATAATGCGGATAGGGCATGCCCATGCCAAACTTATGATTGATCCCTACGAGTCCAATTCGGCCCCGTATCAAGCCAATCTTCCTCAACCTCCCGGATACTGTCTCGGCCGGATTGTATCCGCCCCAGTCGATGATGGGCACATCACTGACCTGATGCGCATTCGGAACGTGATTGGCGAGACCCACATACAGAGCGGGTTCAATCGACTCGTCCCGGGGCGCCACCAGGTAATTGTGATGCAGGTCAAGGTGATTGGTGAGCCAGAAAACATTGGCCTCGTTGTGCCGGTTGACGCCTGAGTTTCCAAACATCAGTAGGGCCACCAGGTCCTGCTCATCCATCAGCCGGCGGGCCAAGGACCAGCGCCGGTTCATCTCTTCGGGGGAAAACTTATCCCACATCCGCCAAGCGCTCCGCGACCCAGTCGGCTACAAGGGGCCGGTATTTGTAGGGGATGTTGTTGCATACATGGTTTCCGTCTGGGTACATTACCAGTTCAGCCTTCGGCGCCTCTGCAGCCACCCGTTCGGCGTGCTGGTAGGGGATCAAACGGTCGAGCTTCCCGAAGACCACCAATAGAGGCTGTTCGATCTGAGGCAAGACCGGTCCCAAGTCGAGTTCTTCGGCCTTCATGCGTCCCTGCTCCTCGTCGGCGGCGCCAGAATGGTGAAGGAAGGTCTCGCGCGTAATCGGAGGTAGGTTCGCCCAGCAGTCTCCTAGGCGGTAAGGTCCGCCGATGGCTACGGCGGCCTTTAGCCTCGCTTCAAACGCTGCAGCACGCGCCGCGTAGTAACCACCCAGGCTCACCCCAACCACACCCACGCGCTCTAGATCCAGATCGGGCCTGCCCTCGAGTGCGTTGAGGGCCGCGCTGACGGCCACTTCGTAGTCAGGCCGGATATGGGTGTGATAGCCGGTCTCGCCCTGCCCGGGCCCCTCCAGTGAGAGCGTGGCGAGGCCACGGACCAGGAAGATGTTCTCCCAATGGAAGAACTCCTCTTTGGTCGAATCCAGGCCGGGAAGCAATAGGACAAGCGCCTGGCGCCCGTGGCCTCCTGGGCGCCTCAAATTCCCCACCATCGCAGCGCCTTCAAACGGCACCTCGATCCGCTCAGCGGTCGGGTCGAGCAGTCGATGGGCGGCATACAGGCTGGCCACGGCCTTGTCGGCCGCAGCCCGGTGGCGCTCCGCATCCACAATCCAAACGAACTTGGCGAAGTGGTAGCAAAGCGCCGCGCGCACGTAGGCCTCGCCAGCGCTGACTCTGTGTCCCCGGTCTTCCGCCTGCTGGGCCAGGTCGGAGTGGATCTCAGCCGTCATTACCCACGCGCCCAGCCACTCCTCCCAATGTTCAATCTCCACCGTAGTCCGTATGAAGTCGTTGTAGTCAACGCCCTGGGCAATAAAGCGTGGCGCCCAGTTATCGATCGCGGCCTGGACTCGCGCGTCGGGCATTCGAGCAGACTCCTTTCGGCCTAAGAATGCTAGCGAATACAGGTCCCAAATCATCCAGCGGCAGCCTGGCCGTGGCACGACGCGGTCCGGAGGAGACGGAGCCGCCCAACTGGGTCGTGGCCCCAGTCTGGCGAAGGTCCCGATGAGGATGGGCCGGGAAAGCCAGTCCGGGAGGGGGCGCCTAGCGCCAGATTGGATCGGAACAGGTGACGCCGCCTAGGCGAATACGCTGCGCAGTGGAGGCTGCTGCGTCCGCCTCCGGCGAGGACAACGTCTTGTTTTCTTGGGAGTGATCGCTCCCACACGTCTCCAGGACCGGCGCACTTTGGGTGCCAGATGTCTCTTGCAATCCCATTTTCAGGGGCGCCCCTCTCCGTCTCTTCTCGGCACTCCCTCCTTCACCGGCGCGATTGGATTCTGTTCGCGCCAAGGTCACCAGAGCCTGAAACTCAGGCGTCGCGTTCCCACGTTCATATGTCGTCCCCAACCAACCAAACCGTTTCCTTTGGCGGCGCCCAGAACTCAACAAAGGCGAAGTTCTCCGGAGTGTCGTTTTCAAACCAGTGGACCTCTCCCGGGCCCACAATCGCAACCATGCCTTTCGACAAGCGGTAGCTTCCCTGGCCCACGTGGATCAAGCCCTCGCCCTCCAAAATGTAGAAGAGGTGGTGACATTCGGAGTGATAGTGTTTGGCGGCCGTGTCTCCGGGGTGGTAGATGATTCGATCCGCGCGGAGCTTGCTGGCTCCGACCGGCACGTTCTCAGTGATCAGATCCAGCCGGTCGCGGGTATCTCGGGTCGAGTGCAGGTGGGGCAGCTGGGCTTTGGAAAACAGTTTCGCCATAGTCAGTCCTCCAGACCAAGCAGGCGAGCGGCGTTACCGCCAAGGATTCGCTCCTCGGCGTTACCTGGCAGATTGAGCGCTCGAACGGTGTCCAAGGGACGCGCATCGCCCATGATAAAGGGGTAGTCCGAGCCGAGCAACACCTGCTCGGGGCCGACATAGTCTACCAGGCTTCGCAACAGGTCAGCGTCGTGGGTCACCGTATCGAAAAAAAAGCGTTTGAGCGACACCTCGGGAGATTCTTGCAACCTCGATTTGGCCTGCGGGAGCAAGGCATGTGAATGGCGCAGACGGCCACGCAACGCCAAGAGCGCCCCACCGCCGTGGGCCAAGAGGATCTTCAGCCGAGGGTGCAGTTCAAGGACACCGGCCATGATCAGATGCGCCGCGGTGATGGTCGTCTCAAGCGGGTTGGCGACCGAATTCCACATGTAATACTCATTGAACACCGGAAGGTCAAACCCTCTCATACTGGGATGGATGAAGATCAAGGCACCGCTCGCCTCCGCCGCCTCCCAGATGGGTCGAAAGCGGTCATCCCCGAGGTACACGCCTCTTACGGAGGAGCTGATCTCAACGCCATGCAGGCCGGGTACGCTCATCAGCTCCTGCAGTGAGCGAGCGGCCAGCTCCGGGTCCTGTAGCGGGACGGTTCCAAGCGCGCTAACCCGCTGCGGGTAGGTCTGTGCCAGCTTCGCCAGGGCCTCATTCTGGATTTGGCTCAGACGCAGACCCTCGTCCGGTGCTGCATCGTAACGCAGAATGGACACCCATGGGCAGAGCAATACATGTTGGATGCCCGCCGCCAACTGGGACTCAAGGATCGCCTCAACGTGTACGATGTCGGCAATTGCGGATGGGATCTTTTTGCCGCCGAAGTCGATCAGCTGCCGGCCATCCTCCCAGGACACCTGAGGCCGCCACGCCTCCTGGGGCGCGGCCTGACGGGTGATTTCGGGAACGATGATGTGCGCGTGGGTGTCTATGACCATGAGAACTTCCTTTCAACGAAACAGAATCAAAAGAAGGGAACCGCCCACGATGAGGGCGGCGCCGGTCCAGATTCGGGTCGTCACCTGTTCCAGGTGCTGACCCACTGCCAGCGGGGCCAGGAGGAGGACTACTGGAATGGAGATCCGCCCCAATGCAAGCACGGTTCCCACAGGAGCGAGATCAAGCGCGATCCAGCGCGCCCAAGTCGAAAGGCCGACCATGACGCCCGCCAGGATTTGAAAGAACAAGGCGTCACCGGGGATCAAACCGCTAGCCGAGGGCCTCCGGCGCAGCGACAATAGGATTCCATAGGCCAGGACACAGGCGATCATCCCCAACGTCACACCCAGCAAGGGGGAAGGCAGGCCCTGAAGCCCACCACGGATGAAGATCGGACTGATCGCGAAGCATATCGCCGTGGCCAAGCCAAAAAGAGAAGCGCGCCAGTCGGTGACATCCAGTGCTACCTCGCCAGGCGCGGCGCGCAGCTCATCGGTTGATACGAGATATACTCCGGCAACCACCAGTCCGATGCCGAGCAGGATCGGCAGCCGCAGGAATTCACCAAGCGCCAGTGCAGCAATGAAGGTGGCGAAGAGCGGCGTCGCCCCAACCAGAGCCCCTGTCCGAGCAGCTCCCACGCGCTGTTGGCTGATAGTCAAAAAGCTCCACCCCAAGAAGAAGTGAATCAGTCCGGCCAACCCGAAATTGATGACTGCAGTCAATGGCGCGGCCCGAAGCAGCGTCACCAGATCCTGAGTCACAAGCGATGCAAAGGCAAGAATCAAGGCGCTGACCAGCAACAGAATGAACGTCGCCCATTGCGCGTCCATGCCGCGCCCGGCCTTTCGGTTGAAGGTCTGGAACATCCCAAAGCCCACACCCGCCAGGACCGCCCATAGGACGCCTACCACGTCCGCCCAATCTCCCTTGCAGCTCTGCTCTCACTTGATCCATACCAGGTCATATCAGCTCCTTCACCCCTCGCCAGCCCCGCGCGGGTCCGGAGGGGTTGACAGAACTGGGGAAGGGATCCTACTATGTCTAAAGATCATTTCGAAATCCACGAGTTCAGAGGACGGAAGAAGGATATGAAGTTCGGCTTTATTCCCACGGAGGGCGGCGCCTACTATCACGAGTTTCTGGAGGAAGCCCTGCTCGGTGAAGAACTGGGCTTTGACTCGGTCTGGCTGGAAGAGCACCACGGCGTCAAGAATCACTATTGGCCCTCACCCTTAATCGCCTTGGCAGGTGTCGCCACACGAAGCGAGAGGATCTTGCTGGGCACGGACATCATCGTGCTTCCTTTCTACCACCCTGTCCGAGTCGCCGAAGATTCCGCCATTCTCGACATCATGTCCAACGGGCGTTTCATCCTAGGAGTTGCCATTGGCTACAAGCCCGACGAATTCGAACTGCTACAGATTCCCTTGAGAATGCGTGGAGCCCGATTTGAAGAGGCAGTTCAGCTCATCAAACTGCTCTGGACCCAAGACGAAGTTCATTTCGAAGGCAAGTACTATCAGGTCAAAGGCCTCAAGATCGAACCGCGACCCATTAGCGATCCCCATCCACCCTTGTGGGTGGGGGGTTGGGGTGAGTTATCGCTGGCAAGGGCCGCGAAACTTGGCGATGCCTGGATTCCCGGACCGACCGCCGATCTCAAGAAGCTCCTCGATTGTCAGCATACGTATCAAGCAAGCCTGGAAGCTCTCGGCATCCCTCCGGAAGGCCTCCCCAGGCCCCTTACGAGGGAGGTTGTCATTGCACAGACGGATGGAGAAGCTCGTGAAATGGCCGAAAAGCACTTGCTCATAAACTATCGGGATGAGTACGGCGGCGGAAAATGGAAGCATCCATTCATCGGTACTGAAGAATCCGCGGCAGTCGATGAATTCGATGAAATCAGTCGCGACCGATTCCTCGTTGGTAGCCCGGAGACCGTCATCTCAAAACTGAGGCTCTTTGTTGACGCTTTTGGAGCGGACCATCTGATTTGCCGCCTCTATTTTCCTGGAATGCCGCACGATTTCATCATGGATGAGCTTCGACTCCTTGCCAGCGAGGTCATGCCGGCTTTCAAGTGAGGAATCCAGAGACCCATCATTCCACCTTTACGACCACCTTGATGGCTTTGCTTCTTGGATCCATGGCCAATTCAAACGCTTCTTGGAGGGAAGCAAGCGGTACGACGTGAGTAATCAGCGTTTTGAGGCTGAAGTCTTGCTGGTCGAGGAGCGTGAGGGCCGTCTGAAAATCCCAGCAATACGCTTGTGAACCCGTCAGGGTGATCTCTTTCTGAACAAACAGGTTCGCCGGAACCGAAGTCTCGTCCTCCTCAAATATGCCGACCACAACCGCCTTTCCGCCCTTCTTGAGCGCTCTCAGCGACTGAACGAGCGACTTCTCACTCCCAACAGCCTCAAAAGCGACGTCGACTCCCAGCCGGGACGTATCTTCTAGGATCGCCTGAACAGCATCCCCGGCGCGATGGTCAATGGCTCTAAAGGCCCCAAGCTCTGTGGCTTTCTGCAATCGGTGCTCGCGAGCGCCCACTATAAACGTCCTACCTCCACCCGCTAATTTGACCAAACTCAGGATCAGGAGACCAATCGGGCCGTCCCCAAACACTGCGCCAGTGTGCCCCACTCGCAACCCACACTTCGAAACAGCGTGCACGGCCACGGAAAGCGGTTCGAGGAGGGCCCCTTCTTGGAAGGAAAGGCTGGCCGGAAGCCTGTGCACCCAATTCTCATGGGCTACATAGTAGGGGGCGAAGGCCCCCTGACCTTCCCGGTACTGAAAGCTGATCTGCTGGCACAAATGGTACTGCCCGCGTTGGCAGAATTCACATGCGCCGCACACGACGACCGGCTCGATGGCGACTCCTTCACCTATCTGTACCCTGGAAACCTCTTCCCCGACCTTCAAAACCTCACCCGATAGCTCATGTCCAATTGCCGTGGGCAGCGGCGCGGCTGGATGGTTGCCTTTATAGACATGCAGATCGCTTCCGCAGATGGAGGCAGCCCGAACTTTCACCAGCACGTCGTGAGCGCCAAGCGACGGGACTCTCCGCTGCCTGAATTCAATCTTGCCTGGCGCCGTAACCATCGCCATCGGATAGTTCTTTTTCATCTTCCTACCAGCTGCGATAGTTTGATGCGCTGTTGAACGCACCTCTTCAGTTCTTGGCAGCTCAACAGGCGACCAGGATGCCCGCTCCAGCTTCACACGAAGGCGGGCGGCCGCTTCTCCAAGAATGCCGCCTGTCCTTCAATTGCATCGGGGCCTACCCCTGTCTTGACCCTCAATTCCCGCTCCAGGGCCAATCCGGCACTAAAGCCCTCTCTGAGTCCTGCGTTCACGCAGCGCTTCGTCGCGGCTACGGCCGGTGCCGAGTTCGCTGCGACCCGACTTGCCAGATCTAGTGCCCGGTCGAGCAGCCTCTCATCGGCGACGATATTTTCGATCAGGCCAATGGCCTTCGCCTCGGCTGCGTCCATCGTCCGTCCGGTGAGAAGCAGATCCAGGGCCCAGCCGCGCCCCACCAGGCGCGGCAGTCTTTGCGTGCCGCTGCCGGAGGCGAACGCGCCCAGCGTGACCTCGGGGAAGCCAAAGCGGGCGGAAGCGGCCGCCAAGCGTATATCGCATGCCAGCGCCAACACCGCCCCTCCACCCAGCGTAAAGCCATTACAAGCCGCGATGACCGGAAGGCGAGAGGCCTCGATCGCAGCACAAACGCCGGCCTCCAGATCCTCATTCTCGAGGAGCCAGTCGACTTCTTGGCGAAAATCGCGAATATCTGAGCCCACCGAAAAGGCGCGCTCGGTGCCCGTCAAAACGACACAGCGAATCCTTGAGTCCCTTTCCAGGTCTTCAAGTGCAGACTTCAAGGCTCGCTTGACGCCGAAGCGCAATACCCCCAGCGGCTCAGACAAGATTGTGATCAGCGCCACGCCAGGGCGTGGCTGCGTGACTCGGACGGCAGAAGCCTCAATATCAGGCTGATTCGTGGGCAACTCCTCCTTGCTAGCGTCCGTCATTTGGGATCTCCATCGCTGCTCTCAAACGAGGCGGTAGGTTGCGATCCGGCCGGGATTCCAGCTCCGCTGACAGTCCCATCGGGGCGGGCTGGAAGAGCCGCGAGTCCATCTGGCGGAGGTCAGCCGAAACGGATGGGCGAAAGCCCATGTTTGCAAAGATGTCACGTTCCAGGTCTACTCCCGGGCCGATCTCAATCAAAGATAGCCCCCCGGCAACAAGCCGGAAGACGGCCCGCTCCGTGACGAACAGGACACTCTGGCGGCGCGTGTCGGCAAACTTGCCGTTGTATGACAATTGTTCAAGCTGAGCGGCAAACCGTGTGTGCCGACCTTCTCGGTCTATCCTGGTCTGGCCCGCAGGCCAGGAAATTTCGAGCCCGCCAGCTGTGAACGTACCACTGAAGATGACCTTCTTCGCGTTTTGGCTGATGTTTGGGAACCCGCCAACCCCGATGATACGCCCGCCAAAGCGGCTGACGTTCACACTGCCATCGGGCGCAACCTGCCCAAAGGAGAGGAAGGCCAGATCGAGGCCGCCTCCATCGTAGAAATCAAACTGGTAGGGCTGGTCAATCATTGCTGAGTAGTTGATCGCAGCTCCGGCATCGATGCCCGAGGCCGGAGCGCCGCCGATCAGTCCCTGCTCATTGGTCAGCACGATCTCATCCAGAATCCCTTCCTCGGCTGCCACGTTAGCGATCCCCGTAGAAATGCCGGCCCCCAAGTTGCACACGGCCCCCGGGAATAACTCCAGCGCCGCCCGGCGTGCAATCACTTTGCGGGCGTCAAGGGTTAGCGGGCTGATTTCCGACGGAGGGAGGCGCAACTCCCCGGCATAAGCAGGACTGTAGGGCGTCAGGTAGGTTTGCCTCTGACTTGGGTCGAGCACAACGAGGTCGACCAGAATGCCGGGAATCTTCACCTGCTTGGCGGGCAGGTCGCCGCGCTTGGTCAGGCGGCCAACTTGAGCGACGACCACGCCTCCAGCACGGCGGGTAGCCTGGGCCATGGATAGCATCTCGCCAAAGACAGCTTCCTGCTCCATGGTCACATTACCGTCCTCATCCGCTTGCGTGCCGCGCAGGAAGGCTACATCAACGTGGTAGGGTTTGTAGAGAATCCATTCCTGGCCACCGAGAGTGACCAGGTCGACCAGATCCTCCTGGGCCGAAGCGCTCTGCCGGCCGCCACCATAACGCGGGTCCACGAAGGTGTGCAAACCAACATGGGTGATCAGGCCTGGCCTTCCGGCCGCCATTTCACGCATGAGCTGTGAGAGGGCTCCCTGGGGCAGGGTATAGGCCTCGATGGCATCCTCTGCGGCCAGATCAGCGATCGCAGGAGAGTTGACAAGCGCCGCCGTCACGATGCGCTTCAGCAACCCTCGATGCGCTAGACGGCCGACTCCCTGGTCAACACCATCACCCAGACCAACGGGGTGCAGTAGGGTGATGTTCCTGGGCCTTGCCTCCTCCAAAAAGCGGCGTTCCAAGGCCGAAATCAGACTTTCAGGTACCGCATGGCCTCCTCCAGAGCCACCAATCAGGATAGTGTCGCCATCCTGGACCATTCCTGCAGCTTCGTCCGCTGATACTAGGCGCAAGGTATCTCCCTTCCTCCAAGTAGACTCTCAACCAGTCGGCGGTCTGCCGCGGCGGGCAGCTTCAATCCAGGCCATGACTTGCCGGACACGTTGAGTCAGGCCGGCGTAGTCCTCCGCCGCCACTGCTTCCCTGGTAACAAGCTTGCTTCCTATGCCGACGCACGCTACACCAGCGTCAAACCAGCTTCGAATGCTTGCCTCTGTCGCCTCGACGCCACCCGTGGGCATAAGGCGAGTCCAGGGCATCGGCCCGCGGACTGCCCGAACGAAGCCCGGCCCGCCCACAGGGATGCCAGGAAAGATCTTGCAAATCTCGACACCCAGCTCCTCGGCCCGCGAAATCTCGCTCACGCTGCCACAACCGGGAAGATAGGCCGTCTTGCGTCGATTACAGACGCGCGCCACCTCCGAGTTCAGTGCTGGACCTACCACAAAGTTGGCGCCCAGTTGAAGGTAGAGCGCAGCCGTCCCAGGATCAATCACTGAGCCGACACCCAGGAAGACCCTTTCTTCGGCCTCGAAGCGACGCGTGAGCGCCTCGAAAACCAGGTGCGCTCGTTCGCCCCGGTTGGTGAACTCGATGCAGCGAGCGCCACCTTCGACGCAGGCCTGGACGATTCGGGCGGCGACCTCAATGTCTGGGTGATAGAAGATCGGCACCAAGCCAGTGCTGATCATGGTTGTTAGGACATTAAGTCGGCTAGACTTGGCCATCAGAGTCACTTTCCAGCCGTGCGGGGCGTGGACTCCAGATCTGAGATGCGCGGCGGGTGCTTTTTGGATGGGCCTGTCGCTTCACCTCGTCTTCTCGGCTTGGGAAACCAAGACCTGGATGGGCGACTTCGTTCTTCGGCAGACAGCTGACGTAGTCTGACAGGACGCCAAAGTAGCAAGGTGAAACGGCGAAAGTTACAAGGCTTGTCCCATACGTCAGGTCGACCGACGGGATGCGGGTGAAATCCAGCGACCCCGGCGCTATGGAGCGCGTCCGAATATCATCAAATGCACTTGTGCGAGTCATGAAAGGTCGCCTCTCGGCCTTGGCAAAGGCGCTATAGACGCGAAAGGTGGAAGCCGCCGTCGACGTTGATCACCTCGCCCGTCGAAAAAGGGAACAACTCTTCAGCGATGGCGACTACTGCCTTGGCCACGTCCTCCGGTCGACCCCAGCGCCGAATGGGAGTCAGCCCCTCCTCCAGGATCAGCCGATCATATTTGGCCCTCACCCTGGCGGTCATATCAGTCTCGATGACGCCCGGGCGAATCTCGTACACGCGGATCCCGAATTCGGCTAGACGGTCGGCCCACAAGGCGGTCATCATGCTTACGCCAGCCTTGCTGAGACAGTATTCGGCCCGTTCCGGGCTGCTGGCGTAAGCGCTAATCGAGCTGATATTGATGATTTTGGGATTCAGGACCGCGCCGGACTCGATAAGGGCGATCATCTCATTGGCCACGCGCTGGGTCAGGAAGAATGGGCCCTTCAAGTTAGCGGTCAGAACTTCATCGTAGCTCTGCTCGCCTACTTGAAGCATATCCACGCGCTGGCGAGGCGCCATTCCGGCGTTGTTTACAAGTAGGTCAATGCGTCCATATCGCTTGAGGGCCGCCTCCACAAGCCGCTGCCGGTCCTCCGCTTGAGCCACATCAGCCTGTACCAAATGGCCGGCTGTTCCGAAGGCTTCAATGGCTTCCTTGGTCTCTTCTGCTGCAGCGCGATTGGCCCGGTAATTGATGACCACATCCCAGCCGCGCTCAGCCAGCGCCAGCGCGCTGCCGCGTCCGATGCCACGGCTGCTTCCGGTGATGAGGGCGGTTTGATTCGTCATATGCCTTCCTCATCCATGGAAAGCGCTTTGTCGAGCGCCTCCACAAAGAAATAGTCGCCCCACATCACGCTCTCATCCACCCCCAGACGCTTGGGCTGGTGGTAGACAGCGTGTTTGAGGACGCCTTCCCATCCGGGCGTTTCATACGCCAGGTACCTGGGGCCGGTGAGGCTGTTCAGGATGGTGAGCGCAGCCTGGCGGTAGCGCTGAGCGTAGACTGGATCCTGAACAATCCGACCCAGGTTCAGGAGGCCGCTGGCTGCAATAGCGGCTGCCGAGCTTTCAAACAGCACTGGCTGGCGAGGGTCGTCGTAGTCGTTCGGGGGCACGCCCGGGCCCCCAGGCGCATTTGGTCCAAAGGGTGTGCACTCCATATAGTAGTCGGCGCAAAGGCGTGCGGTTGAAAGGTAGCGCCTATCGCCCGTCATTTCGTAGGCCGTACCGAACCCATAAAGTGCCCAACTGAGACCGCGCGCCCAGGTTGAGTCCCCCCGCCATCCCTGCTGAGTGGACTGGCGCAAAAACTCCCCGGTTTCGGCGTCGAAGATCCCCTCGTGGGCCGTACTCCCATCCCCCCGCACGAGGTAGCGACGTGTCGTCCGACAATGCTGATGGGCCGCCCTCAGCAGCTCAGGGTCCCCCAACTGCTGGGCAGCGTAGAAGACGATTCCCACGTTCATCATGATATCGATGAAGAGGGAATCCTCGGCCACGAAGGATCGCAGGTACCCCCCCTGCTCCATGAAGCGGGCGCCCATGGTCCGCCCGGCCGTCAGGACGACGGCGTGCACTTCCTCGTCGCCGGTAAGGTCGTACCAGCGCTTCCAAGTAGGCCAGAACAGGAAGCCCAGATCGTGGATCGTGCGATCAGTCTTCCGCGCTTCGATGAGGCGTGAGTAGCGCTCCGCTTGGGCGCGCCACCAGTCGGAGCCGGTGCGCAGGTGGAATATCCACATCATCCCGCCCAGGAATCCCTCGCACCAGTGCGTCCAGGCCTCACCCGTATGTGCCCATTTCCCACTTTGTGTGTAGGCCGGCAGGTGATCAGGATGGGACTCCACCAGGCGCCGAACCTGTCCCTGCGCGAATTCGAAGGCATGCTGCATTCTGGGCCGGAGGGCGCCCGGTTGATCCGGCAAGGTCGGCCTGCCTTCAGTCCCAATCCAGGAAACGCGGCAGGAAGCCATGCTCCTTGAGCGTACCCACGATCCCTTCAGGGAAGAAGAGCAGCACAAGCAGCATGAACCCCCCCACGGCCACAATGTTCAATTCCGAGGATCCAAGGGAAGCAACGAAGAACTCGTCGGCGGCGATGAGCACGAGGGCGCCGACCACCGGACCTGCCACAGTGCCCTTCCCGCCCAGAATGGTCATGAGCACCATGCGAGCCGCAACGCGGATCTGAAGGAAGGTATCCGGGTGCAGGTAGGTGCTCTGGTAGGCCCATAGAGCGCCGGCCATGCCAACAAAGAGGCCGCTAATGCCGAAGGCCAAGATCTTATAGAGCCGGGTGCGGATCCCCGCCACCTCCGCCTTGGTCTCATCCTGGGAGATGGCTCGCAGCCCCAGGCCAAACTTCGAGTGGCGGATGCGGTAGGAGGTGTAGACCGCACCTATCGCAATAAGCAGCATGCCATAGTA
>CAYGCA010000013.1:41099-42844 GCA_964348265.1 uncultured Anaerolineaceae bacterium
ACCGGATAGAACGGGGGTCGAAGAACGGCAGGCTCAAGCCGGTGGCCCCGCCGACGAAATCCCAGTTGTCGATTGTGATGGTGACAACCAGCACCAGGGCGATCGTGGAGATGATAAAGGCCGGGCCCCTTGTGCGCAGGCTGATGAGGCCCACCAGAAGACCCACCGCCATGGCCAGTAGGCCTGCGATGGGGGCGGTTAGGAAGGGTGAGATCCCCAGATACGCCAGCAGCACACCGGAGAGGTAGGCCCCCACCCCGTAGAAGAAGTTGTGACCCAGCGAGACGTATCCGGCGTAGCCTCCAATGATGTTCCAACTGGAGGCCATGGCGATCCACATCAAGGCGATGAGCAGCAATTGAATCCAGTAATTGAAAGTGCTAGTCCGGAAGCCCACCCAAGGTAGAGCGAGCAAGGCCAGAATCAGCGCCGCCATAAAGGCTTTCCTGGTATCGAGGGAGCGAATGCTGCGCGTCTGCGTCCTCTCGATCTCGAGCCTTTCGCCAGAAGCCTGGGTGTCGGGCATTTAGACCTCCGTTTCTTTGCCGAAGAGCCCCTGGGGGCGGAACAGTAGGATCAGGAACAAAGCCAGGAAGAAAGTGATCGGCGACCAGGTAGGCCCGAGGTGGAAACTCACGAAGGAAGCGGCGATGGCCAGGACGAAGGCCCCGATGAGGGCACCCATCAGGCTCCCCATCCCGCCCAGGACGATAAGCGATAGAAGGATGGCAATCCACTCCCAGTGTTTTCCGGGGTAGAAGGTGAAGAGGAAGGACATCAACGATCCGGAGGCACCCGAGAGCGCCATCCCGATCCCGAAGGCCAAGAGCGAGATCCGCCCCACGTTTACGCCCACAACCTGAGCCGCGGTGCGATTCTGCATGGTTGCCCTGATCGCATAGCCGACGCGGCTAAACTGGAGGAAGAGCAACAAGAGAAGTATGAGGACGACACTCATGATCGTGGCGTAAAACTGACCCTGTGGAAGATAAAAGGGCTCGAAAGTCAGGGTTGCCGTGGTGTAGGGCGGGTTTGTCGTGCGGTAGGTGCCCGTGAAGCGCCACGCCAGCGTGCCCTCCACGATCAGCGCCAGCGCGAAGGTGAGCAGCACGCTCAGCTCTCTCTGGCGCGGACTCTCCGCGATCTGTGAGAACAGAAGACGATACAGCAGGATCCCCAGGAGGAACATGGCGGGCATGCTGATCAGAACGGAAAGGATCGGGTCCATCCCTATCGTAGTGAACAATCCATAGCTGATGTAGGCGGCTACCACCATGAAGGCCGCGTGCGCCAAGTTCACGATGCGCATCACGCCGAAGACCAGCGTCAGGCCCGAGGCCATCAAGGCATACACGCCGCCCAACGTGAGCCCCAAAAGGAGAACCTGCAACGACTGGATCATGTGCCCGCCTCCGTGCCCTTCGGTGGCTTCTGGCCCAGGTAGAGCTCCTGAATGCGCGGGTCGTCGAGGATATCATTCGCCGGCCCCTCGAAGCGGTTTGTCCCCAGGTCAAGCACGCAACCCCAGTCAGCACATTCCAACCCCTTGCGCGCGTTTTGCTCTACCAGGAGGATCGTCATACCGGTTTCTCGGAGATGTTTGATCGTCTCGAAGATGCTTTCGGCCACCATCGGCGCCAAGCCGAGGGAGGGCTCGTCGATCATGATCACTTCCGGCCTGAGAATGAGCGCGCGCCCCAGCGCCAGCATCTGCTGCTCCCCGCCGGAGAGCGTCTTGGCCCGCT